>NZ_JCAMOP010000001.1:0-486011 GCF_059512345.1 Bradyrhizobium sp. Unk1 | reverse complement strand
GAACTGGGCGCGTCTAGAATGCGTCGTGGCTTGCGATCGAGGAAAGCCGGCAATGCAAACGCAATCGATAATCACGTAATATCCAGATTTATAGAAATGATGATGAAGCGTCAATTGAATTTCCGAACTGGGCGCGTCTAGAATGCGTCGTGGCTTGCGATCGAGGAAAGCCGGCAATGCAAACGCAATCGATAATCACGTGTCCGGTCTGTCATCACGCGTCAGCCGAAACCATGCCGACTGACGCCTGTCAGTTCTTCTACGATTGCAAGGGATGCGGCACCCGGCTCAAGCCGACGAGCGGCGATTGCTGCGTCTTCTGTTCGTACGGATCGGTTCCTTGTCCGCCGATCCAGCAAAACGGAAAGTGCTGCTGAAGCCGCTCTCGTCGGGGAGGGGTCTCTCCTATATTTCCAATATTCTAGAAATACGGTTGACGACGAGGGCCGATCGGCGCATCTTATGGTCATGAAGATCGACGAGGCAGCAGCACGCTTGGAAGCCCTGGGTAACCGGACGCGGCTTCAGATCTACAGGGCCCTGGTCCGCGCTGGACGATCGGGCATGCCCGTCGGCCGCTTGCAGGACAAGCTGAAGATCCCGGCATCGACGCTGTCTCATCACATCAAGTCTCTGGTTGCGGTCGGGCTGATTAGTCAGGTCCGCGAATCCACGACGCTCGTCTGCCACGCGAACTACGACGGGATGCGGGGCCTGGTGGATTTCCTGGTGTCGGAGTGCTGTGCCGACGAAACCGAGTGCAAGGATGCCAAGACGGCGGCCTGACTTTTTTGGCCGACTTATTCGATGATTCTAGAAAGATGGGATAAGCCGAATGAGTGAGAAGACGGTAGCCATCATCGGGGCAGGACCCGTCGGTCTCGCTGCGGCAGCCCACGTGCTCGAACGAGGCATGTCCGCCATTGTGCTGGAGGCCGGACCCGAAGCCGGACACGCGGCCCGCCAGTGGCAGCAGGTCCAGCTGTTCTCGCCGTGGGAGTACAATGTCGACAAGGCCGCCGCGCGGATGCTTGCGCCGACGGGATGGAATTCGCCGGACCCGCAATCCTATCCGACCGGCGGCGAACTGCTCGATCGATACCTGACGCCGCTCGCGACACGCACGCCGCTGCGCGAGGTGATCCGGACCGCCAGCCGCGTCTCGGCCATCAGCCGCGTCGGCTTCGACAAGGCAAAGACCAAGGGCAGAGAGCAGGCGCCTTTTGAAATCCGCTATCAGAACGGCAAGGGGCCCGAGGTTCTGCGTGCAGATGCTGTGATCGATACCTCAGGCACATGGTTCTCCCCCAATCCGGCCGGACGCAACGGCCTGCCGGCGATCGGCGAACATGAATGTGCTGGCCGAGTTGCCTACGGCATGCCGGATGTGTGGGGTGCCAGCCGTTCCAAATATGCCGGGAAGACTGTTGCGGTGCTCGGCGCGGGCCATTCAGCGGTGGGCACGCTGATCAATCTTGTGCATCTCGCCGACGAAGTGCCGGGCACGCAGCCGGTCTGGCTGTTGCGCGGCGCCGATCCCGCGAAGGCTTTTGGCGGCGGCCGCAACGATAAACTCGCCGCACGTGGCGAACTCGGCAGCGCCTTCGCCGCGCTTGTTGCCTCCGGAAAGATCAGGGTCGAGACCGAATTCGGCGTCACGCACCTCTTGGACTCCGAGGGTCGCCTCAAGATCGCGGCAGGGGCCTGTTGCGGTGGGCGAAGCGTGGTCGTGGACGAACTGATCGTATCGACGGGTTTCCGTCCAGACTTCTCCTTTCTGTCTGAACTGCGTTTGCGGCTCGATCCCGCCATCGAGGCACCGGTCGCTCTCGCACCGCTGATCGATCCCAACGAGCATAGCTGCGGCACGGTGCGTCCACACGGTGCGCGCGAGCTCGCGCATGATGAGCCGGGCTTCTACATGGCGGGCATGAAGTCGTATGGCCGTGCGCCGACGTTCCTGATGATGACGGGTTATGAGCAGGTTCGCTCGATTGCGGCCGACCTCGCCGGCGACAAGGAGGCGGCGGCGAGGGTGGAGCTTGTGCTGCCGGAGACCGGCGTCTGCACGCGTGGTGGTGTCGAGGCAGCCGGAGCTGCATCGGGATGTTGCGGCGGCAGTGCGAAGGAGGATTTGTCCACCTGCTGTGCCGCCGACGAAACGGCGAAGAAGGCCGGTGCTTCGGGGTGCGGTTGTTCATGACGCAACTTCCTGCGGGCCAAGCCCGAGGTCCGCTCGCCATCGTGCTCGCGCTCGGCACCGCGCAAACGGTTGCATGGGCGTCGAGCTATTATCTCCCGGCCATCCTGGCCGCGCCGATTGCGCGCGATCTCGGTCTCGCGCCGACTTACGTGTTCGGCGCGCTGTCGGGAGCGCTCGTCATCTCTGGCCTGCTCGGCCCGCGCGTGGGGCATGCGATCGATACGTTTGGCGGACGCAGCCTGCTTGCCATTTCGAACCTCGTGCTTGTGGCGGGCCTGCTCCTGCTGTCCGTGGCCCATGGCGTGGCGGTGCTGATTGCGGCCTGGGCGTTGCTCGGGATCGGCATGGGCATGGGCCTCTATGAAGCGGCCTTCGCGACGCTTGCGCGCATCTACGGTACCCATGCACGGCGAACCATCGCCGGCATCACGCTGATCGCCGGTTTCGCCAGCACGCTCGGCTGGCCCCTCACGACCTGGCTCGCGTCGGAGTACGGCTGGCGCGTCGCCTGCCAGGTATGGGCGGCGATCCATATCGCTGTTGCGTTGCCGCTCAATCTCTCGCTGCCGCGCGCCGTTCCGTTGGACCAGCAGGCTCGACCGGGGCCGGGTGCAATCCAGCAATCCGGACGCCAGAGCGAGACCTTCGCGATGGTGCTGCTGGCTTACATGTTCGCGGCAGCAAGCTTCGTCAGTTCGGGAATCTCGGCCATTCTCCCGACCATGCTGGTTGCGTTTGGCGCGACACCCGCTCAGGCCTTGCTCGCGGGAGCGTTGGTTGGGCCTGCGCAAGTCGGCGCGCGCCTTCTGGAGGCAGGATGGCTCGCCCGGTTTCACCCGCTGCTCTCGGCGAGGCTGGCCATGCTGATGAATCCGATCGGTGTCGTTGCGCTGGTGGTAGGCGGCCCCTTGCTCGCGTCGACTTTCACGGTGTTGTACGGAGCGGGCAACGGCATCATCACCATTGCCCGTGGTACACTTCCATTGGCGCTGTTTGGGCCGGCCGGATTCGGCAAGCGCGTCGGCGTGATCTCGCTGCCTTCTAGACTGACGGGTGCCGCCGCGCCGCTCGCACTGGGGCTGATGGTGGAGCACATCGGCAGCAGTGCGCTGTGGATCAGCGCGCTCGTCTCGGTCTCGGCCTTCTTCGCGCTCTTGCTGCTTCGCACGGAGCAGGCAACATCAACGCCGCTTCAGGTGGGAGAACAAAATTCGTAAGCTCGGCGGCCGGTCTCTGATTGCGGTGATGTGCATAGGGCAGGTCGGCAACCTGCTGCCGCATGTGACCTTGTCCGCAAATCTGGCGCAGCATTTGATGCCGGAGTGGGGCCTCTCCGCCGCCGAAGGCGGCCTGATGGCGAGCGGTTACGCGTTCGGTTACATGCTCGCGGTACCCGTGCTGACGACGTTGACCGACCGGATCGACGCGCGGATTGTCCTGCTCTGGGGCTCGATCGTCAGCGGGCTCGCGACCGCAGCGTTCGGAATCTTCGCGCAAGGGTTCTGGTCGGCGACCGCGATCTGGTCCCTTGCAGGGCTTGGATTTGCCGGCGCCTACATGCCGGGCCTGAAGGCGCTGACGGACCGGCTTCCCGCCGGCGACACCTCGCGCGCCGTTACGTTGTACACTTCGAGCTTCTCGGTCGGCGTTGGTCTCTCGTTCCTGGTGGCGCAACTGATCGCCGACCGCTGGGGGTGGCGCACCGCCTTCCTCGTCACCGGCTTTGGTCCCGTCGCCATGGTCATCGCGTGCCCTCTGATGCGGGAGCAGCGGCCCGCGCCGAAGGCGGGGCGTCTGCTCAACTTCGCACCCGTCTTCGCCAACCGCGAGGCGCTCGGTTACATCCTCGGCTACGGCGCGCACTGCTTCGAGCTTTACGGCATCCGCACCTGGCTCGTCGGATTCTGGACCTTCGTCGTTGCGCACCAGGGCGCGCCGTCCTGGTTGAGTCCCGTCGTGCTGAGCTTCTGCTTCGCGGTGATCTCGATGCCCGCAAGCATCCTCGGCAACGAGGCCGCGCTGAAATTCGGCCGCCATCGCGCGATCACGATCGTCATGATCGCATCGGCCTGCGTCGCACTTATCATCGGGCTCAACGCGACGGCGCCGGCATGGGTGCTCGCACTGCTACTGCTCGCCTATGGCCTGACCGTGCCCGCCGATTCAGGTGCGTTGACTGCCGGCATGTCTGCCGCGGCGACTTCCGAATATCGTGGTGCAACTCTGGCTCTGCACTCGACGGTCGGCTTCGGTCTGTCGGCGGTTGGAGCCTGGGGAACCGGCGCCGCGCTCGACGCGGCCGGCGGCCCGCAGAGCGCGACCGGCTGGCTGCTGGCGTTCATCGTTCTTGCGGCGGGAATCGCGTTGGGGCCGTTCGCGCTGCTGTGGGCGCGGGCGGCTCACCCGGAGAAGCGGCGACCGTGAGCGCGCGAGGGAAGTGCCAACTTTACTCGGCGGCGTGGTCGTGGACGAGGGCCGGCGGCGCATTGCTGCGTTTTGTCGGCGTGCGCGGTACGGCGAAGCGAGCGTACAGCGCCGGCAGCACGACCAGCGTGAGCAGTGTCGCGGTCAGCAGGCCGCCGATCACGACGGTCGCCAGCGGCTTCTGAACCTCGGCGCCAGTACCGGTCGCAAGCGCCATCGGGACGAAGCCGAGCGAGGCCACGAGCGCAGTCATCGCGACGGGACGAAATCGCGTCAACGCGCCTTCGCCAATGGCGGTCTTCGGCTCGACGCCTTCGGCGATCAGCTTGCGGATTTGCGTCAGCATGACGAGCCCGTTGAGAACGGCGACGCCAGAAAGCGCGATGAAGCCGACGGCCGCGGAGATCGAGAACGGCATGCCGCGCAGCCACAGTGCCGCGATCCCTCCGGTGAGCGCGAGCGGCACGGCACTGAAGACGAGCAGAGCATCACGCACCGAGCCAAGTGCGCCGAATAGCAGCAGATAGATCAGGGCGAACACCCCGGGCACCACGAACACCAGCCGTTGCCGGGCGACCGCGAAATTCTCGAACTGGCCGCCCCAGGCGAGATAGCTGCCGGCCGGCAGCTTCACCTGATCGACGACTTTCGCCTGTGCTTCCGACACCAGCGAGCCGATGTCGCGGCCGCGGACCTCGGCTGTTGCGACGACACGCCGTTTGCCGTTCTCTCGGCTGATCTGGTTGTAGCCGGTGGTCTGCTCGAACGAGGCGATCGTCCGCAGCGGGATCGAGGCGGCCGGCGCGTCGGGATTGGCGTGGGGAAGGGGAATCGGCAGTTCTTCCAAGGTTGGAATGTCGTTCCGCAATGGATCGGCAAGGCGCACCACGATCTTGAAGCGGCGGTCGCCCTCGAACACCAGACCGGCATCCGTGCCGCCGATGGCGGTCTGCATCAGATCCTGCACGGCCGCCAGGCTGAGGCCGCGCCGCGCGATCTCCGCCTTGTCGATCTTGATCTCGAGGAAGGGCAGACCCGAGGTTTCCTCGACCTTGACGTTCTCGGCGCCGTCGATCTTGCGGACCACATCGGCGATCTGGCCCGCGGTCCGTTGCATCTGGACGAAGTCGTCGCCGAAAACCTTGACGGCCAGGTCCTCGCGGACGCCCGCAATCAGCTCGTTGAACCGCATCTCGATCGGCTGCGAAAATCCCACCTTGTTGCCCGGCAGCTTTCCGGCCTCGGCCTCGATCTTCTTGATCAGGTCATCCTTCGACATGGCGGGATCGGGCCATTCGTCCTGGGACTTGACGATGATGTAGGTGTCCGATGCGTTTGGCGGCATAGGATCGGCGGCGAGATCGGGCGTGCCGGTGCGCGAGAACACAAAGGCGACCTCGGGAAACTTGCTGATCTGCCGCTCGATGAGGAGCTGCATGGCCTGCGATTGCGCAAGCGCAGTGCTTGGGATGCGCTTCACTTCCATGACGATGTTCTTTTCGTCCAGGGTCGGTGTGAACTCCTGACCGAGCCGCATGAACAACAGCGCGGCGCCGACGAAGAGCAGGGCCGCGGCGGCAACGACGGGCAGTGGCCTCGCGATCGCACCCGAAAGCAGGGGTGCATACCAGCGCTTGAGCGTCCGGACGAGGATGTTCTCGCGCTCGTTGACCTTGCCGGTGATCGCGATCGCCACGGCGGCCGGCACGAAAGTCAGCGAGATGACGAAGGCGACGGCCAGCGCGATCATCACCGTCAAGGCCATGGGCTCGAAGGTCTTGCCCTCGACTCCGGTGAAGGCGAGCAACGGCGTGTAGACCAGGATGATGATGATCTGGCCGTAGACCGATGGGCGGATCATCTCCGATGTCGAGACCTTCACGGTGTCGAGGCGCTCGTCCAGAGACAACGCGCGGCCAAGCTCCCTCTGGCGCTCGGCGAGATGACGCAGGCTGTTCTCGGCGATGATGACGGCGCCGTCGACGATCAGGCCGAAGTCGAGCGCACCGAGGCTCATCAGGTTGGCGCTGATGCGCCCTTGCAGCATCCCCGTTGCGGTGATGAGCATGGTGATGGGAATGACGCAGGCGGTAACGAGCGCGGCGCGGAAGTTGCCGAGCAGCAGGAACAGCACGGCGATGACGAGCAGCGCGCCCTCGGCCAAATTCTTGGCAACGGTGTGGATCGTCGCATCCACGAGTTGCGTCCGGTTGAGGACGGTACGGGCAAAAATGCCCGGCGGCAGGGTCTTGCTGATGTCCTTGATCTTGGCGTCGGCCGCCGCGGCCACGGTCCGGCTGTTGCCGCCGATCAGCATCAAGGCGGTGCCGAGCACGACCTCGCGCCCGTTGACACTTGCACTGCCGGTTCGCAATTCCTTTCCGATCGAGACCTCGCCAAGGTCCCTGATGCGAACGGGAACGCCGCCGCGCGTCGTCACGACGATCTGCTCGATGTCTTCCAGATTTTCGACGCGGCCGGCGGCCCGCACGACGAGGCCTTCGCCGTTCTGCTCGATGTAGTTCGCCCCGCGGCTGGTGTTGTTGGCCTCGATGGCATCGACGACCTGCTTGAAGGACAGCCCATAACCGACCAGCCTTGCGGGGTCCGGCTGCACCTGGAACTGCTTGACGAAGCCGCCGATCGCGTCCGCACCGGCGACGCCGGGAACGGTCTTCATCTGTGGCCGGACGATCCAGTCCTGCACCGTGCGCAGGTAAACGGTGCGCTGGAAATCGTCGGTCAGCCGCTCACCCTCCGGTGTGAGATAGCTGCCGTCGCTCTGCCATCCCGGTCGTCCGTCGCGAACCGGCGCGGACGCGCCGGGCTTCTCGTACTCGACGGCCCACCAGTAGATCTCGCCGAGGCCGGTCGAAACCGGTCCCATCCGGACATCGACGCCAGGCGGCAGGCTGGCCTTGGCCTCGTTGAGACGCTCCGCGACCAGCTGGCGCGCGAAGTAGATATTGGTGCGGTCGGCGAACACGGCGGTGATCTGCGCAAAACCGTTGCGCGAGAATGAGCGCGTCGACTCCAGCCCCGGCATGCCGGCGAGCGCCGTTTCGAGCGCAACGGTCACCTGCTTCTCGATCTCGACGGGCGTCAGCGCCGGCGCGGCCGCGTTGATCTGGACCTGGATATTGGTGACATCCGGTACGGCGTCGATGGGGAGCCTGGTCAGAGACCAGAATCCGGAGGCCGCCGCGACGAGCGTCACCAGCAGGACCAGCCAACGCCGACGGACGGAGAATTCGACGATCCGTTCGATCATCGCTCAGTCCTCATCGCCGGGCTTGGAAAGCTCGGCCTTGAGGGAGAAGGTATTCGAGCTGGCGACGGTCTCGCCGGCGGAAAGTCCCGAGACGATCTCGACGACGGCACCATCGCGCCGCCCCGGCACGACGTCGCGCTTCTCGAAACCTTGCCTGGTCCGGACGAAGACCGCCTTGCGGCCATCGACGGTCTGGACGGCGGCAAACGGGACGGCGACGGCCACGTCGCGGCGCTCGACCGCAATGCCCGCGGTGACGAATGATCCCGGTCGCCAGCGACCATCGGGATTGGGCAGCGAGGCCACGACGCGAGCAGAGCGCGTCTCCCTGTCGAGCAAGGGACTGACGAACACGATCTTGCCGGCGCCGGTCTCCGAGAGGCCCCGCAGCGCGATATCGACCGGCTGGCCTTCCTTCACCAGGGGCAGGTCGGTCGAGGAGACCGCCAACTCGACCCAGACGCGGCTGAGGTCGACGATGACGAACAGCTCCGTTTCGAGACTGTCGCGCCCCACCGCCGTGCCGGATTCGACCTTGCGTTCGGCGACGCGCCCGGAGATCGGCGCCCGGATGTTCTGACTGCGCAGCGATCCGTCGGGCGCCTGCGGCAGACCGGCGATTTCGGCATCGGTGACGCCCAGCGCCATCAGCTTCTGGCGTGCGATGCCGAAGCGCATTTCAGTCTGCGCCGCCGCGTTGCGCGACTTGATGTATTGCTGCTCGGGAACCGCGCGCCCCTCCCAAAGCGACTTGTCGCGCGCCGTCAGTTCCTGTTGCAATTCGTTGGACAGTCTTGCCGAGAGGTATTCACTCTTGGCGTCGGCAACCTCGCGGCTTTCCAGAACGCCGAGGACCTCGTCCTTGACCACATCGTCTCCGATGTTCTTGCGCAGTTCGGCGACCGTGCCGGAGAGCTTGACCGAGACATGGGCGACCCGCCCGGCGTCAGGCACGATGGTGCCGGGCACCATCAGACGCCTCGCGATTGGAGCGGGGCCCGCCTCGCGCAGTTCGATCTCGGCGAGCTTGATGCGCTCGTCGTCCATGACGATCACAGCCGGCTTTCCTTCCGGCTTTGCCGGTGCGGACTGTGCGAACGCCTGCGAGGTGACGTTGGTGACGGCGAGCAAAACCGACAGGATCGCTGCAGCGGAACCGTGGGCCAAAAACATCGAAAGCTCCGCGCTACAAGTATCGCGAAATCGCCTTGAACTCGGCGAGAACGCTTTTCGTCGACTTGCCTGAGCCGCCGTTGGCGGCTGCATCCAGGCAATGGTCGACGTGATCGTGGATCAGGGCCTTCTTGGCCTCGGAGATCGCCTTCTCGACAGCATGGAGCTGCTGGGCGAGGTCCAGGCAGGATCGTCCGTCGTCGAACATCGCGATGACCGTGCGCAGGTGTCCTTCGGCGCGCTTCAGGCGCTTGACGATGTGCGAATGACTCTCGTGTACGTGTTGCGTCATGGTTTATCCTATCCCCTGGGAGGGGATAATCCATAACGACTGCGCAGCCAAGGCCTCCCGCTGGGCGGATTGCAGCAGCACGGGAGGTTGCGCTCCGCAGGAACCTGTTTGCCGGGTGAACGCCCCAGTGACAGCTAAGCTAGTTGATGCTTGTCGAACACGCGCAAACTCGGGTTGACGGCCTGAGGGTCTGACGGCTCGGCAATATTTTGGTTCGAAAGGGAGGCTTGGTTCCGGTGGCTTGCCAATCCGGAGCATCCATCCGCGGGTGAGAAAATCGCCGGAAACGAGGGCCTTATCGCCGCTTCGCTGCCTTTGAAGTCCCGGTGAAGGATTTAAGCAGGCGCAGGTCGCTCGCGGCCTCCGCGAGCAGCCAGTCACGAAATGTCGCAATCTTCGGAAGTGACGCGGTCGCCTTGGGGCAGACGATCCAATAGCTCTTCGACAATGGCACTGACTCCGGGAAGGGCAGCGCCAGCCGTCCATTGATCAGGTCCCAGGCGCCCAATGTCGTGCGGGCCAGGGCGATGCCCTGGCCGTTGATTGCGGCATCGATGACCATGCTGGCGCGATTGAGCACCGGACCATGCGTGACATCGGCGTCGTCAATGCCGACGCCACGTAGCCAATCTGCCCAGTCGGATCTGCTGTCGAGGTGGATCAGGGGAAATCTCAGGATATCCGCGACCCCGCCGATGCGGCGGCGTCCCGACAGCAGCTTGGGACTGCATACGGCGAAGAGCCGTTCCGTGCAGAGCCTTGTGGCATCGAGGCCCGGCCAGTTTCCATCGCCATGGCGGACCGCAAGATCGACCTCCTCACGCGCAAAATCGACGTGATGCATCGTTGCCGAGACGCGGAGATCGATTTCCGAATGCGCTTCCGCGAAATGGCCGAGGCGATGCACCAGCCATTTGGCGGCAAAATCCGGGGACGTGCTGACCGTGAGCACGCCTGCGTTCTGTCGCTGCAACAGCCGCTCCGTACCCGCGGCAATTCGGTCCAGCGCATCGCGTATCACCGCGAGATAGTCGCGACCCGCTTCCGTGATGATCAGGCGCTGGCGCTCGCGGCTGAACAGCTTGATGGCGAGCTCCGTTTCCAACGCCTTGACCTGATGGCTCACCGCACCTTGCGTGACGCACAGCTCTTCGGCGGCCCGCGTGAAGCTCTCGTGGCGGGCTGCGGCTTCGAAGGCCTTTAGTGCGTTCAGCGGTGGCAAACGCGGGCGCATGACGAACCTTCCTGAGGGACTTCATGAGAAAAATTGGGGCTGGCCCGAGAAACGATGCTTTGCGAACTTTGCCCTGCCGGCCCTATGCAGGCGGGCCACGACACGAAATCATGGGATTTGGAGGCAATAAATGTCAATACCTATTGCCGATCGCGGTTTTCCGGCGCGAGTTCGACGCAGTGCGGCGGCCGCGGATCATAAACAAAATTCATGGCAGCCGTTGATCGGCAGATGGCTTGCCCGTATCGAGCGGATAAATCAGCGCGACGATCTTCGCGCGATTGCCGACAATCCCCATCTCCTTGCCGATCTCGGGCTCACTCGGGAAGAGGCCTTGGAGCAAGCGAACAAGCCGTTCTGGCGCTGATCGAACCCGATCGACAGCAAGCGAACCGGGAGGAGAAAACATGTCCGAGACCATCGTTTACGGCTTTCCCCGCAGCACGTTCGTCAACATCGTGCGGCTCGTCCTCACCCACAAGGACGTGGCCTACCGCTTCGAGGACCTCGAGCCCGTGATGGGCAGGAGCGAGCATCTCGCGCTCCATCCGTTCAACCGCGTTCCGATCTTCCGGCACGGCGACTTCACCGTCTACGAGACGCGCGCCATCGTCGGCTACATCGACGAGGTGTTCGCGGGAGCACGGCTGACGCCGCAGAACCCGCACGCGCGGGCTCGCATGAATCAATGGATCGGTGTCGTCGATTCCTACGTCTATCCCTACATGATCTACCATGTGACCCACGAGCGGCTGGTGTTTCCCGAGCTCGGGATTGCATCCGACGAGAAGGTGGTGGCGCACGCACTGCCCAAGGTCGAGACCGCACTCGTGGCCATCGAGCGCGAGCTCGCCGATGGTCGGGACTACCTCCTCGGTCCAGAACTCTCGATCGCGGATTTCTACCTTTTGCCAAGCACCTTTGCGTTCAGCCTGACGGAGGAAGGCAAAGCCATGTACCCGAAATATCCGGCCTTCTGTCGATGGCGGGAGCGCATGGAGAGCCTGCCGACGACGCAGAAGCTGCGCGCGATCCTGCCGCCGCGCGCGCCCATTGCGCATGCCCGCGAGTGGGCGAAGTCGCACCGCCCGAGATATTGATCTAGGCTTGGACTGACACTGGGGGCAGGGACTTTCCGCCAGCTACCCGACGCAGTGGATTGCGTTTTCGAGCGGCGGGGGACGACGGTGATCCTTAGATCACGGTAACCTGTGCTACGACATGAAAAAAGCGCGGCGGATTGCTCCGCCGCGGGTGTTACGAACTTTCGATGTTGCCATCATGCCAGTGTTTTGCCCGACGTGTCAAAGGCGGCCAAAATGGTCTCGCTGCTGAGGTCGCGCTGCTGCTGATCGGTCGTTCAAATTAGCTAGCAGTCTCAATGCCCCCACTACTGTGCATGGGGTTGTTTTTCATGTTTTTGTTTTGAGCGTGCCCAAACGGCCGGGCGTCAACGCCGTCCGCGCGGTGCCTCGGCCTTGGCCGGCGCTTCTGTCTGCGGTGCGCAGGTCGCAGCCTGGAGCGAGCTTTGCGCCTGCTGCATCAGGCCGGGCTCGGCGGCGAGCGCCTTCATCACGATCAGGCCGGTGGTAGCAGGGGAATCGATGATCAGGCGGTCGGCCGCGGTGATCTCTTCGTCCTCGGGCAGCTCGTTGTGCTGCGGCTCGGTCATGAGGTCGAGCTCGATCACCTTCTTGCCGGCGGAGCGGTCGTTGATGGCGTAATAGGCGATCTCGTTGCGGGTGTAGAACGACACCGAGGTGTAGGCCTGGCTCACCGGCACCGTGAGCTTGAGCGGCCCGCTTGTGAGGTCGTAGCGGCAGATCGCGATCGCGAAGGCCGGGTCCATGAACGGCATCGGCGAATTGTTGGGATCGGCGAGGGGAAGCTGCGTCACGGCGTTGAGCTTGGTCATCGGCGTCAGCCGCGAATAGGCGTCCTGTGTCGCGATCCGCGGCAGCGCCAGCACGCTGACGAGATGGACCACGAGGCCCAGCACCACGCCCGCGACGATTGTGAACAGCAGGCGGATCATGAGCAGCCCACCGTCTTGATCGTGGGCATCGGCGCATCGCGCTGGGTGCGCGTCGCAACCCCGACAGGGGTGTCGTAGAGGCGCAGCATCAGCGCGTAGCGCTCGATGCCGCCGGTCGGCAGCCAGTTGCCGGCGCGCGAGCGCGAGGCGATGCGGATCTCGAACGAGCCGTCGGACTGCCGCACGATCTCCTGGCTGGTGAAGCCATAGCGCTGCAGCGAATTGGCGACGAGGTGGCCCTTGCGGTCGTACAGCGTCAACGTCCAGAACCGCGCCGGCGGCGTCACGCCGGAGACGACGACGTCGCAGCGGCCGTCGAGCGCCTTTTTCTTCTCGTCGGCGGTCGCGGTGAAGGCGACGCCGTCGCCGGTGCCGATCGGCAGCTCGCCGTTGCGCACGATGGTGGCGCGCGAATAGGGATCGACGTCGGCGGTGCCGGTGCGGGGGCGGGCGGTCCAGGGGCCGATGGTCAGCGCGCCGATCTCGGTGCCGCGCGTCGTCGTCATCCAGGTCGCGCCGACGCCGACCACGCTCGCGAGCAGAAGGGCCGTCAATGTGATCAGGATCAGCCGCACGGGTTTCGATCAGTTCTTGCGCGGGACGGATGCATTCGCATTCTCTTCCGCATAGTTCTGCGGGAAGGCGAGCGCGCTCGTCGACGAGGCCGGCTTGGCCGCGTTGGCGTCGTTGCTGGTTGATTTGGTCGCGGTCCTGGCGGCGTCATCGAGCAGCTTCTCGACGCGCACCAGGACGTCGGCGCCGCGCTTGGTCAGCACGGGCGGCGGGCCGGGCTTGGTCTCCAGCACCTTCGGTGCCGCATTGGCCTGCGCTGCCACCGGCTGCGGCGGCAGCTTCTGGCCCATGCCGATGCCGGGGATTTCCCGGACCTCGACGCCCTGATGCGCGGCGACCATGATGTCGTGCCAGGTCTGCGCCGGCAGCGAGCCGCCGGTCATGCGATTGGTCGGCGAATAGTCGTCATTGCCGTACCACACCGCGCAGGTGAAATTGCCGGTGTACCCGACGAACCAGGCGTCGCGATACGCATTGGTCGTGCCGGTCTTGCCGGCGGTCGGAATGCCGTCGAGCGCGGCGCGGCGCGCGGTGCCTTCGCTGACGACGTGACTCATCATGCCGGCCATGTCGGCGGCAACGGAGGCCGGGATCGCCTGTCGCGGCTTCGGACCGTCGCGGTCCCAGCGCCAGACCGGATCACCGGCGCCGGTGCGCACTTCCAGCACCGAATGCGGCGTCACCGCCTTGCCCCGGTTGGGGAAGGTGGCGTAGGCGACGGCGTGCTCGAGCACGGTGACTTCGTCCGAGCCGATCGGCAGCGACGGCGTATCGGGCAGCGGCGCCTTGAGGCCGAAGCGGCGGGCGACCTCGACGATCTTGGCGCGGCCGAGCTTGGCCGGGTTCGGCGCCTTCGGCTGTTCCTTCTGGCCGATCGCGATCGACAGCTTGACGGGCACGACGTTGATCGAGCGCGTGATCGCCTGCGTCAGCGTCACCGCGCCGGAATAGGAATGGCCATAGTTCTGCGGACACCAATTGCCGATGCAGACCGGACCGTCGACCACGATCGAGTTCGGCGTGAAGCCGTTGAGGAGCGCGGTGGTGTAGACGTAAGGCTTGAACGACGAGCCGGGCTGGCGGTAGGCGTCGGTGGCGCGGTTGAACTGGCTCGCGCCGTAGTCGCGGCCGCCGACCATGGCGCGGATGCCGCCGTCGAGATCGGAGACGACGGTCGCGGCCTGCGTCGCGTGATAGTCGCGGCCGAACTGGCGCAGCTGGTTCTCGATCGCGTCTTCCGCGGCCTTCTGCACGTTGGCGTCCATCGCAAGGCGCACCACGAAGACGCGCTCGGTGTACGACTTCGGGAAGGTGTCGACCAGCTTGCGCATCTCGTCGAAGGCGTAGTCGAGATAGTAATTCGGCGAGGCCTCGTCGCGGCGATCGACTGCGAAGGCCGGGTTGCGGCGGGCGCCGAACACCTGGCCCTCGGTCATGAAGCCGGCATCGACGAGATTGTCGAGCACGACGTTGGCGCGGGCACGCGCCGCGGGCAGGTTGATGTGCGGGGCGTATTTTGTCGGCGCCTTGAACAATCCGGCGAGCATCGCGGCTTCCGCCAGCGTCACGTCGCGCGCGGATTTGTTGAAATAGAAGTGGGCCGCGCCGTCGACGCCGAACGTGCCGCCGCCCATATAGGCGCGGTCGAGATACAGCTTGAGGATCTCGTTCTTGGTCAGGCGCCATTCCAGCCAGACCGCGAGGAAGGCCTCGTTGACCTTGCGCTCGATGGTGCGCTCGTTGCTCAAGAACAGGTTCTTGGCGAGTTGCTGGGTGATCGAGGAGCCGCCCTGGCGGACGCCGCCGGCCTGGGCGTTGGTGACGAGCGCGCGCGCGGTGCCGGCGATGTCGATGCCGAAATGCTCGTAGAAGCGGCGGTCTTCGGTTGCGAGCGTCGCCTTGATCAGCACGTCCGGAAAGTCTTCCAGCGGGATCGAGTCGTTGTGCTTGATGCCGCGGCTGCCGATCGGGTTGCCGTAGCGGTCGAGGAACGACACCGCGAGGTCGGACTTCTTCAGCCAGTCCTCGTCCGCGGTCTCGCGGAAGGCGGGGATGGCGAGCGTGAGCATCACGACCAGGCCGCCGAGGCCCAGCGTCGCGGCCTCCGACAGCGGCTCGATGAACACCCAGCGCTTCCACCGCCCGACATAGAAGCGGTCCATGAAGGTCGAGTAGCGCTCGTAGAGCTCGCGGATACCCTTGGCGGAGGAGAACAGCGAGGAATCGATGCGCGCGTCGAGATCCAGAAAGAAATTCCGGATGCGGCTCTTCCAGTTGGATGGTGTGTTCTGGACCACCTAGAACCCTTGAGGCTCGGTTCGACAGCGTTCAGGCACCCGGCCGGGCGGCACCGAGACGTCTTGAGGGAATGTTACGGCAAACCCAAGGCGCCGGTTTCGCGTCCGAGGGGACTTGCTGTTCCTTCTAGCCGAGCAGGGCCTATAAACCAATGGTCAGGCTCGCGATTTTGAACAACAGGCCTAATTGACCCCGGTTCATTACGGGCCTCAATTGGGCGTTGCTTGCAGCGTCCCGGCCGCACGCCGTAGATGGAACGAGCCGTAGCTCTTTCGAACCCTTGTTGAGACGCATGACCGCAGCTTCCAAACGACCTTCAGGCCAGGAAGGATTCTTCTGGAAAACCAAGACGTTGGAAGAGCTGTCGACGGCCGAATGGGAGAGCCTGTGCGACGGCTGCGGCCGCTGCTGCCTGAACAAGCTCGAGGACGAGGATACCGGCGATATCTATTTCACCCATGTCGGCTGCAAGCTGCTCGATGCCGGGACCTGCGGGTGCAAGGACTATCCGAATCGGTCGGCCAAGGTTCCCGACTGTGTCCGGCTGACCCCGGCCAATGTCCGCACCCTGAACTGGCTGCCGCCGAGCTGCGGCTACAAGCTGGTCGCGGAAGGGCGCGACCTCTATTGGTGGCATCCGCTGGTCTCGGGCGATCCCGACTCCGTTCATGAAGCCGGCGTCTCCGTCCGCGGCCGGGTCGAGGGCAGCGAGGAGGAGATCCCGGACGAGGAGCTCGAGGACCACATCGTGCAATGGCCGGCGCAGCTGCCGAAACGGGCACGCCTGAAGCGACGTCCGAAGGACTGACCCGCCTGCGACGTCGGATCACGTCATCGCGATGACCCCGCGGCGGGATGCACCCATGCGCCGCGGTGCCTGCCTGAGAAGAACTTTCCTCTCTACATTGCCTGCATAGAACGAATCCTTCGCGGCGTTGCGCCGCCTCACGGCTTCCGATCGAGATGAACAAGTTCGACCGGCAGAGCAGTTCTGCCGACATTCAGGCGTTGCCTGACGACATTGCCGAAGAGCTGTCCCGCCTTCCCAGCGAGGTCTTGAGCGTCGACGACGCGCCCTCGCTCGCGCCGCCGGCGCCGTTGTCGCAGGACGAGGTCCGGACCATCGTGATCAGCCTGATGCTGACGATGTTCCTGGCTGCGCTCGACCAGACCATCGTCGCGACCGCGCTGCCGACCATCGGGCGCCAGTTTCACGACGTCTCCAATCTCTCCTGGGTCATCACCGCCTATCTGCTCGCCTCGACCGCGGTCGCGCCGGTGTTCGGGACGCTGAGCGACATCTACGGCCGGCGCGTGATGATCATCATTTCGCTCAGCCTGTTCGTCGCCGGCTCCGTGCTGTGCGCGATCGCGCCGAGCATGCCGATGCTGATCCTGGCGCGCGGCCTTCAGGGCCTCGGTGGCGGCGGCATCATGCCTGTCGTGCAGACCGTGATCTCCGATATCGTCTCCCCGCGCGAGCGCGGCCAGTACCAGGCCTATTTCTCCAGCGTCTGGATGGTCGGCGGCATCCTGGGCCCGGTCATCGGCGGCGTGTTCGCCGAGCATCTGCATTGGTCGATGATCTTCTGGATCAATCTCCCGCTCGCGGCCGCAGCGATCGCGATGCTGCTGCCGAAGATGAAGAAGATTCCGGTGTTCCACCGCAAGCGCAAGGTCGACTGGCTCGGCGGCGTGCTGCTGATGGCCTCTGCGGTTGTCTTCATGCTGGTCCTGACCTGGGGCGGCACGCGTTATCCGTGGCTCTCGCCGACGGTGCTTGCGATGGTGGGCGGCGCCGTCGCGCTCGCGGTCACCTTCGTCTGGCACGCACGGCGGGCCGACGAGCCGTTCCTGCCGTTGAAGCTATTGACGGGTTCGGTGGCGCCTTTCGCCATGACAGCCGGGGGCTGCGGGCTCGGTGCGATCACGGGCCTCACCGTGCAGCTGCCACTCTATTACGAGTCGGTCTACCATCTCAGCGCCAGCGAGGCGGGGCTCGCATTGATTCCGCTCGCGGCAGTCTCGACCTGCGGCGCGGCGATTGCCGGCCGCACCATGGCGCGCGCGAAACACTACAAGCGCGTTGCCATCATCGGCACGTCCTGGGCCGCGCTGTGCGGCCTCGGCCTCACGGTCACCACCTTGCCGCTGTGGGGCTTGCTGACGCTGATGGCCGCGTTCGCGCTCGGGCTCGGCACGACCTTCCCGGTCTGCGTGGTCTCGCTGCAGAATTCGGTCGCGCGCCCGCAAGTCGGCACCATCACCGGCGCGATGAACTTCTTCCGCTCGCTGATGTCCTCATTCACGGTCGCGGCGTTCGCGGCGATCCTGCTGATCGCGCTCGGCGCCGACGTCCCGCTGGCCGGCGAGCATCATGCCGCCGGCGCCGTCGTCATTCCCGCCGACGACATGCGGCACGCCTTCCGCTACGTCTTCGGCGCCGCCACCGCGCTGATGACCACCGCTGCGCTCTGCCTGATCATGATGGAGGAGCGGCCGCTCGCCGGCCCCTCCGTCACGCAGCAGGTGGAGATGGCGGAGTAGGGGTTAGCCGCCGCGATCGGGATCGTCGTCGGCATCACCCGCGCTCGTCTTTCGCGCCTTCGCCGCAAGCTGTTCCTTGAGCCGCGCGAGTGCTTCGGCGGACCAATCATTGACATCTGTCACCGCGACCCAGGCATCGACGTAATGCTCGGGCGCGTAGACGTGGCCAAAGCCCATCGGCGTCGCGGTCGCGACCGCCATGTCGAGGGCGAGCTGCAGCATCGTCACGACAGGATACCATCGCAGCTCCGGCGAAACGTCAGGCCCGCGCGGCGCATTCATCCAGGCCGGCGCCCGATAGGCGTCGCGGTACGCGAAGAAGGTAATCGCGTCGCTGGCATATTGCAGATAGACGACGCGCATCGGCCCCCAGGGCGTATCCCGCGGCACCGTCGGTCCGTTCTGGTTCATGAAGCGGACGAGGCGGCCGTCGCGAAATTCCGGCAGCCAGGCCGGCGATCCCGGATTGCGGTTCGCGGTGACCGAGCGCCAGATGCGGCTCTCGAACGGCGCCCCGCTCCACAGCGCGCCGCCAATGGGATCCCCGATCGTCTCGAACAGCTCCGCGGATTTCTCCGAGTTCATGGCGCCGAGGCTCAGTCCGTGCAGATACAGCATCGGCCGCTTGTCCTTCGGCAGCGTCGTCCAGTAGCCGTAGATTTCCGCGAACAACGCGCGCGACGCTTCGGCGCCGTATTCGGGCTGAAACAGCAGCGACAGCGGGCTGTTGAGATAGGAATACTGCATCGCGACGCTCGCGACATCGCCATGGTGGAGATATTCGACCGTATCCATCGCCGCCGGATCGATCCAGCCCGTGCCGGTCGGCGTGATGACGATCAGGATTTTGCGGTCGAAGCCGTGCTGGCGCTTGAGCTCCTCGAGCGCGAGCCTAGCGCGCGCTTGCGCGGTGTCGCGGCTGCCGAGCCCCACATAGACGCGCACGGGATTCTGCGCGGACCTTTCCGTGACGGCGCTGATCTCGGCTGCGGTCGGGCCTGAGGCAATGAACCGGCGTCCCATGCGCCCGAGCTCCGTCCATTTCACCAGCGACGCAGAACTCCCCGTCCGACCGGGATCGGTCGGCTGCGGCCGCTCGGGCTCGAACAGAACATCGAGTTCGCGGAAGGAGGAGTCGAGTGCGTTGAACGCCGTGCGGATCAGGACATTGCTGGCGATCGACCAGAACAGCAGGGCCGCGGCGAGCAGGCCGATCACGTTCGCGACCTTCCGTGGAACGAGGCGTCGTATGCGCGCGGCGAGAAAGCGGGCGACAAACGCGAACAGCCGCCCCAGCGCCAGCAGCACGACGAACGTGATCAGGGCGATGGCGCAGACCTTGAGCGGATGGGCCGTCTCCACCGGCGCCATCTTCATCACGGTGCGGATCGAGTTCTGCCATTCGGCGGTGCGCCCGAGGGCGAGGATGACGACGAGCAGGCAGCCGACTGCGACAAGCGCATTCGCAATTGATCTTGCGCGCGCCGAAGGCTCGGGCAGTTCGAGATAGTGCCACAGCCGGCGCCACAGGACACCGGCGAAATAGCCGATCGCAAAGCAGCCGCCGGCGAGGGCGCCTTGCGTGAGATAGCTGCGCGGGATCAGCGTCGGCGTCAGCGCGGCCGCGAAGAACAGCGCACCCAGCGTGAGGCCGACGCCGGACAGCGACAGCAATTGTCGCCGAATGAGCCGCGCTGGATTCATGAAACCACCTCGCGTCCCTTGCCGCGACACCTCGGACTAGTTGCTGGCAAAGAACCCCAGCAGCACCGGCGCGCCTTCTTTCGTCTCCTGGATGCCGCAACGGATCGCGGGCACGATTTCCCCGGCGTCGTCACCCCCTCGCCATAACCGCCGAAGGCGCGCACCATCATAGTTGCAGGAGATGTTGGTCGAGCCAAGTTTTTCGATGTTGGCGGGATAGCCGGAGAGGATCGCGATCCCTGCGCCTCATGATTTCCGCGATCGCGGTGCTGAGCTTCATGGTGTCACTCTCCCCGGACGAGCCGGTTGATCCGGTCGATTGCTCTCTAGAGGGGCAGGAATCGGAGAGACGGTAAAGCTCGGCCCAATGCGTAGGGGGTAGGTCAGCCATGCCCAGGTGGCCGCCCGCTGCGGCAAGCAGCGCGGCGTCGGCGACGCGCGCGCTACTTACCTGACCAAGATTATCCAGCGGCTACGATGTCCGTACCACCCCGGGAAGCGAAGCCTGGGGCTGCGGTTCCTTCTTGAGCGCAAACTGTGCCGCAAGCGCCAAACCAAAGGCTGTGAAAAACGTCGTGCCGGTAGCAATGAATTGTAACTTGCTCGCAACCCAGACCGCATCGGGTGGCGCAGTCAGGGACAATAGGTTCGGAAGCAACAGGAAGACCGTTCCGACCGCAAAGGCGAAGCAGTTCAGCAATCGTCGCCGCAGGGTCGCAGCAGAACTGTCGATGTCCGGCAGATCGGAGCAGGACTGTCTGTCCAGATAATAAGAGATATAGACCGAGACGAGCGCCGGCCCCAGCCCCCATTGCAGCATTTTGAAGTAGAGGTCGGGATACGGCAACTGGCTCAGCGATGCCTGGCCGAAATAATGAACCGCAACGGTCAAGCCCGTTGGCCCGATGACAAACGACACCAGGAAGGTCCAGCAATATGTAACCAGATGCGACTGGTTGGCATCGACTCCCAATGCACTCAAGATCCATCGCAGAAGCAGCACCACGATGATCGCGAGCCCGTAGTTGCAGAGTGCATACAGCACCCACGCCAGCAGGCGGTTCGGGTCCTGTCTCAGAACGATGCCCTGGCCGTCGATGAGGTCATAAGCGACGGCCGAAACGATGACTCCGATGTAGACCGAGAAGATCAGCGCAATGGCGTAGATGATCCAGTACCGCAAGGGATTGGTTTGAGCCGTGGCGTCGACGTCTATTCCAAACTCCTTGGCTTCGGCGCACAAATTGTTTCTAGCGCCGTTGCGG
This sequence comes from Bradyrhizobium sp. Unk1, assembly GCF_059512345.1. Taxonomy (NCBI): domain Bacteria; kingdom Pseudomonadati; phylum Pseudomonadota; class Alphaproteobacteria; order Hyphomicrobiales; family Nitrobacteraceae; genus Bradyrhizobium; species Bradyrhizobium sp. Unk1. The sequence goes on along the minus strand of NZ_JCAMOP010000001.1, from coordinate 464,992 downwards.
TAGATCAGATAGCAGGCAACGAGTCGGGCACAATTGTCGTGAAGTTCCGTGACGGTCTGAGGGAACGTTGTTAGATCCAGGTCCGGCGCAGTGCCGGACTTCCATCGACCCATCGTATACGACGCCCACTGAGATTTTTGAATGAGCTGGTCGAAGCCGAAGCTGTCCTCGGTGAAGAAGATCGCATCCTTTCCGGCTTCGCGGCGCTGCATCAGCCACCACTTCATGTAGCAGATCTCCGCCCACATCCGGTCGGGCGTCGGCAGACTTTTATGAAAGTCCGCCGCTGCCACTTCCGGCGCGCTCGCGATGACTTCAGCAATTGCTGCAGCTGGTACGCGCAGCGAGAATCGTATCTGCGTTATGATCTGCTTGACGAGTTGGGGAACGCTGATCCAGATACGGATGACGTCGCGCATCATCAGAAGCGCGTTCCACTCGGCCTCCTTGGTGAGAAGGTACAGGAAGACGGCGCCCATAGCGGCGACGACGATCAAGTAGGGCGGTGATTGGGCCTTGACTGCCTCGAGGATGACGTCCGGAATTGCCGGCACCAGCGGGGCCAGCATGATCACTTGCCGATTCTCGTGAACGAGCAGTAGGAAGAAGCCGCAGGCGAACACGACGAAGGCCGAGCTTCCGAGCAGGTATTGCCGGTGGCTCGTCATGTACTTCGGAAATGTAGGGACGTCGGCAACGCGAACGGCTCGGCCGAATGCTTGCCATGCCAGTCGGGCCGCCACGATCAATCCCAGCAACGTGATCGCCCATTGTGCCACTTGGGGAAGCAAGTCGCCGGCGGAGTCGCCCCCCTGATCGGCGAGGGCAGGGCTACAAACCAAAATAAAAATAGATGTAATGATGAAAAGAACAGAACCTGCCATTTCCGAAACTCCCCTATTGCAATGAGGCGCAGTCTCGAACTGGTGGACCCTTAAGGACCTGCCGGGACGCTACACCCAAACGCGGGGGTAGTGTGTGAGGCAGTTCACACGCATCACGTCGTCGCATCCCACAGCCGGTGCCACAGGACACCGGCGAAATAGCCGATCGCAAATGAGCCGCCGGCGAGGGCGCCTTGCGTGAGATAGCTGCGCGGGATCAGCGTCGGCGTCAGCGCAGCCGCGAAGAACAGCGCACCCAGCGTGAGGCCGACGCCGGATAGCGACAGCAATTGTCGCCGGATGAGCCCGGCTGGATACATGAAACCACCTCCCGGGCGACGCTATCCTCTGGTCGGGTCCGGAAAGCTGCTCTTTCGCGGCAACACGATCGTGAACTCGGTGAACGCGCCGGGCTCTGTCGTGACGTCGATCGTGCCGCCGTGCTGCTTCACGATGATGTCGTGGCTCATCGACAGCCCGAGACCGGTACCTTCGCCGGCCGGCTTGGTCGTGAAGAACGGATTGAACATCTTCGCCTTCACCTCTTCCGGAATGCCGGTGCCGTTGTCGCGGATGCGGATCTCGATGCTGTCGCCGCGGTCGCGGGTCGCGGCGATCACCACCGGCTCGTAACCGGCGCCGCTGCCCATCTGGCGCCTGGTCACCGCATAGAAGCCGTTCGAGATCAGGTTCAAGAGCACCCGGGAAATCTCCTGCGGAAACACCTCGGCTGAACCTGCCGCCGGGTCGAGCTCGCTCTTCAGCGTCACGTCGAACAGCGGCTTCTCGGCACGCGCGCCGTGATAGGCGAGGTTGAGACTCTCCTCGACCAGCGCGTTGATGTCGCTCAGCCGATGCTCGCCGCCGCCCTCGCGCGAATGCAGCAGCATGTTCTTGACGATGGAATCGGCGCGCCTTCCGTGCTGCACGACCTTTCCAAGATTGTCCCTCAGCAGCCCCGTCAGCTCGTCGACCTCCGCGCGCAGATCGGCGGCGAGCGGGACGGGCGCAAGCACCTCGTTCAGCTCGTCGGTCAGCTCGGCCGAGAGCGAGGCAAAATTGTTGACGAAGTTGAGCGGGTTCTTGATCTCGTGCGCGATGCCGGCGGTGAGCTGGCCGAGCGAGGCCAGCTTTTCGGTCTGGACCAGACGGTCTTGCGCCGCGCGCAAATCGTCGAGCGATCTGGCGAGCTCCCGCGTGCGGTCCTGCACCTCGTTGAACAGGCGGGTGTTCTCGACCGCGATCACGGCCTGGTCGGCAAAGGTCTTGAGCAGGCTGATCGCCTTGTCCGGGAAAGGGCCGGCCTCGGGGCGCGTCACGCCGATGGTTCCGATTGCAATCCCGTCGCGCAGCATCGGAATCACGAGGATGCTGCGATAGCCGCGCGTCCGCGCCAGCTCCCGCATCGCCACCGTGAGGTCGGGCTCGTTCTGCATGTCGCTGCGGAAGGCGTATTCACCACTCGTCGCCACCCGGCTGTGAATGCCCGATGCCGCAAGCGGCGCCGGGAACGAGCTGCGCAGCTCCGCGTTGCCGGCCTCGTTGTCGGTGGTGAAGGCGGCCAGATGCAGCATGCCGTTGATGACGCGGGTGACGGTGGAGGAATGTCCGCCGACCAGCGCCTTGGCACTGTCGGAGATCGCCTGGAACACCGGCGTGACGTCGGCCGGCGAGGCCGCGATCACCTTGAGGATGTCGGCGGTCGCGGTCTGCCGTTCCAGCGCTTCCCGTGTGGCGTTGAACAGGCTGACATTCTTGACCGCGATCACCGCCTGGTCGGCGAAGGTCTGCAGCAGCCGCACATGATGCTCGGCGAACGCGCCGGTCGTCCGCCGCGTGGCGATGATGACGCCTTTGGCCTCGCCCTCGCTCATCAGCGGCGTGAACAGCATGCTGCGAAAGCCGCGGGCGCGCGCGATGTCGCGTGCCGCCGGCTCGAGCTCGGTATCCGGCAGCTGCGCCGATTCACCATGGGCCGTGAGCTGGTACGCCGGGAACTGCGCGAACGGCACCGGGAACGAGGCCTGGAGCACGCGGTCGCCGGCCGGATCGCCCGGCGTGAATGCCACGAGGTGCGCGGCGCCGTCGATGTAGCGGAGCACGGCGGTGGTGAAGCCCCCGATCAGCCGGTTGGCGCTGGCGGCGATGGCGTCGAACACCGGCTGCACGTCGGAGGGCGAGCTCGCCAGCACTTTCAGAATGTCGGCGGTCGCGGTCTGCCGTTCCAGTGATTCCCGTGTCTCGTTGAACAGGCGCGCGTTCTCGATCGCGATCGCGGCCTGGTCGGCAAAGCTCTGTTGCAGCGCCATCTCGTCATCGGTGAAGGGCGCGAGGCGGTCGCGGTAGACGATCAACGCGCCGATCGCCTTGCCTTCAAGCCGCAGCGGCGAGCCGGACATCGAACGCGTGCCGGCGGCGCGAACGTGAGGCATGCCGGGCCAGTCGGAGATGGCCGGATCGACATTGTCGAGATCGGGGACATGAACCTGCCGGTTCTCGGCCACGATGGTGCCGGGCATGTTGCGGCCGCCGATCTTGAGCTGGGCGAGCGGCACGCCGGCGCCGACGCGCATGGAGCTGTCGCCGACCCGGATGACCCTGGACCACCCGTCGCCTTCCGCAATGTGAATGGTGGCGCTCGGCGCGCCGAACAGATGCATGGTCGCTTCCGCGATCTGTTGCAGCGAGCCCTCCGCATCGCCCGAGGAGTTAGCGATGGTGCGCAGGATCTCCATGCTGGCGTTCTGGCGGTCGCGCGCAATGGCAAGCTCGGCTTGCAGGCGGGCATTCTCGGCCGCTTGGGATCGCAATTGCCGTTCGAGCTCGGCGGCCTTGTCCTGGGGAGGCGCGGTCATTGATAATCCGGCTAAGCGCCGCGGCGTATGCGGTACCAAGCCCGATTATCACATCTCTTGCGGCTGGAGCCAGCGCCGAGCCCCCGCCTTAGTGCAAACGGCTCAAGTCCCCGGCCGCGACACCTCGGTCTCCTTGCTGGTGATGAACTCCAGCAGCACCGGCACGCCTTCCTTCGTCTTCTGGATGCCGCGCTTGATCGCGGGGATGATGTCCTCCGGCCTCGTCACCCGCTCGCCATGGCCGCCGAAGGCGCGCGCCATCGCGGCATAGTCGCCGGAGATGTCGGTCGAACGATATTTCTCGGTCGAGATCGGCATCACCTTCAACTCGATCGCCATCGAGAAATTGTTCAGCAGGATCGACATGATCGGGATGCGCTCGCGCACCGCGGTCTCGAAATCCATGCCGGTGAACCCGATGGCTGCATCGCCCCACACATTGATGCAGAGCTTGTCGGGCTTTGCGAGCTTTGCGCCCATCGCCAGCCCAAGGCCGTAGCCGAGCTGCGTCGTCTTGCCCCAGCCGAGATAGGTGAGGGGCTCGACCGCCTTCCAGAACGGCGAGAGCTGGTCGCGCGGACTGCCGGCATCATGGGTGATGATGGTGTTCTTGATGTCAACGGTGTGCTGGAGGTCCCAGAGCACGCGATAGGGGCTAAGCGGCGCGTCATTGCTGGTGAGTTTCGGCATCCATTTCGCCAGCCACTCCTTGTGCGAAGCGGCGATCTCGGCCGCGACCGCAGATGCATCGCGATCCTTCGTGACCGTCTTGCCGATCTCCTCCAGCAGCGCATCGAGCACGAGCCCGGCATCGCCGACGAGGCCGATCCTGGCTTCCACATCTTTGTTGAGATGGTTCGGATCGAGCGTGGAGTGGATGATGGTTTTTCCCTTGGGCATCGCGATGCCAAAGCTGGTCTCGGTGAAGGAACAGCCGATGCCGAAAATGACATCGGCCTCAGCGAGGAATTTTGGAACAGCGCGCGGCACCGCAAGGCCGCCCGAGCCCAGCGACAGCGGATGCGTTTCCGGGAACGATGATTTGCCCCCTAAGCTGGTGGTGACGGGAATGGCGAGCCGCTCGGCGAGCCGCTTCAGTTGCGGCCAGGCCTGCGCGTAGTGCACGCCCTGGCCGGCATAGATCACGGGGCGCTTCGCGTTGACGAGCAGGCCCGCTGCCTCCTTCACATGAACAGGATCGGCGCCGTAGCGCGTGCGCAGCACCGGCGTGTAGTTCAGCGGCTCCGGCACCTCCTCGTTCCACATGTCGGCGGGGATCTCGACAATGACGGGCCCGCCGCGGCCGTTCTTGAGCTTGGTGAAGGCGCGGCGGAAAATGTTGGTGACCTCCGCAGCCAGGATGATCGGCTCGGACGATTTCGAAAACGCCTTCATTGCCTCGCTGGAATTGAAGTTCGGCTCGATATGCGCAAGCCGCCTCTGATAGCCCATCGGCAGCACCAGCACGGGCACGGATTCGCCATAGCATTGCGCAACGCCGCCCATCGCGTTCTCCGCGCCGGGCCCGTGCTGCATGCAGAACGCGCCGATCGAACGCCCCGACGTCACCCGCGAGATCGCATCCGCCATGTGCACCCCGACGCGCTCCTGCCGCACCATCACCGGCCGGATCTCCGCCTTGGCCGCGTGCTCGATCAGATGGTTGACTGGATAGCCGCAGAGGATCTCGATCCCCTCGCGCTTCATGATTTCCGCAATGGCGGTGCCGAGCTTCATGGCGTCTCTCTCCTCAGGCGCAGGCCGGTTGGTCCGGCCGATTGGGGAGAGAGGATCAGGAATTTGCGGGAGGGTAAAGCACGGGCAGGCGACAGTCGCGGTAGGTCAGCCATGCAGCGCGCTGCCGCAGCCGCTACGGCCGCCGGTCGGCTTCGCCAATGGCTGGCAAACGTCCTATTTGCAGTTTTTGCAGATCGTCAGCTTTCGTTTCAACGCCTCATCTTCCTGATCGACCGACGACTGCCCGGTAGTATCCGGATTGGACTTGGAGGCCTTTGCTGCGCGTGACCTCACATGCGGCGTCACCTGGCTCGAGGCGTCGTTGTCGTCCACGGTGCCTACGCTGAAGCCATCGTAGTCGGCGGCCGGATTCGGCACCAGCGGAGGGCCGCCGATCACGGGTGGCGAAGCCTCCCTGCCGGATGTCGCCGGCGGAATTCTGGAGGTTTTGGCGCTCGCGCGCGGCGGCGATGCATTGGGCGGAGCAAGCGAAACCGGAGGCGCGACCGAAGTCTGTCCTCTCGCGCTGTCGTGCGACCAGGCGCCGACAAACATGAGGCTGAGAGCCAAGACCGTCACGCTTCGCATCCGCATCCTTCAAACAGCTCCGGTCCAATGATTGAGCATGGCCCGTCGAACCACGCCGGGCCGAAGACTATCAGGACTCAAAAGGCCGTCAAAGCGCGGGAGCGCAAAGATGTGGTTGCTTGAAGGACGTTGCGTAGCGTCCGGGACACGAGTTTGAGTGCGCTACGGGCCACCCACCGCTATTGCGAGCGCTGCGAGGTAATCCAGAATTCCTCCGCGGAAGGACCCTGGATTGCGTCGCTATCGCTCGCAGTGACGAGATCCGGGAGGAAGCGTGCGCCGACGGCCGCGCCGGGTCGGCGCGTGCAGGGACGTCGCCTCAGGCCAGGGCAGCCGTTACGAGGCGGCCTTTACTTCAGCGACGAGCTGATCGAGTTGAACTTGTTGTTGAGGAGCTGGCTGCCCGTGTTGTTCACGACGGTCACGATCGCCAGCGCAATGCCGGCGGCAATCAGGCCGTATTCGATGGCGGTGGCGCCAGTCTCATCGGCAAGGAAAGACCTAAGCAAAGTCATTGCCAACTCCTCTTCATCCGATCCAATGTGTGGCAGCGTCGTTTTCGGACTGGTAAATAGATCGAATAGATTTTTCTGCGCGGGGGAAGAATGAAGCCCGGGCGGCCGCGTCTCCGTCACATACGATGGCATCCATTAAATTAAGGTTCCATCGATCCATCCAAATGGATTCAAATCGACGGCCCTCCGCAAGGACGCGCGGGAGCCGGTGCGCCTGTCAGGGCGTGATGGTCGGGCCTGGTGCGGCGGGAAGGCGGCGTTTCAGCACGGTCGCGAGACGGCCGACGAAGTCCTTCATCGTGCCCGGCTGCGGCCGCGGCGCCGTGCTCGCCGCGCGCTCGTGATCAGGCGCGTCGTTCACGATGCTGATGTAGTTCTTTCTGACGTCCTGCTGCACGGGGGCACGCGAACCTTGGCTCGATTGGAGCCGGAACCATGCTGCGCATAAGGGGAACCAACGGTTAATTTTGTCGCCCGTAGGAATACCCTGTCGTGCTGGACACGAGGGCGCCGATTAACGGTTTATTGAGCCTGTTCGTCACGGTCGGCACGGATAGCCAGGGACGACAACCAAGGATGAGAACCAAGGCGCTCATCGGCCGCGGCCGTCCGCATTCAGCGCCCGCAACATCGCGATGCGGGCGAACATCACCCAGCCGCCGCCCGTCTCGGCTGCGTTGATCAAGGTCTCGATGGCGGTCTGCCAGTGCGCCTCGTGTTGCGCGTCATCAGGCAGCTGCATGATGTAGTCCGCCGCGTCTTGCAGCGTCAGCAGCTTGCGCTTGTGACTTGCGCGAACGGGATCGTCGAACGCGGTCGACCAGGGCATGTCAGGCCGGCCGATCGGCGAGGGGAGACATCACGGCGCGATTGCAGACGCGGATTGCGTCTAACCGGCCTTCTTCGCCCGCGCCGGCGCGCGCACTGGCTTGTCGGCCTTCTTGGGGGGCGCTTCCTTGGCTGTTGCTGTCTTGCCGCCCTTGCCGGCGATCGGCAGCAGCATCTCGCGCTGGCCCTCGACGCGCTTCTTCGGCTTCTTGCCCTTGACGGTCTCCCTGACGGCCTCTTTTGTGGCCTTGGCCGCGGGCGCCATGTCCTTTTCGCTGGCGATGCTCTTCTTCAGCGCGTCCATCAGGTTGATGACATTGCCGCCGGTCTTCGGCGCGGCCTTCGCTGCGATGGGTGCACCGCTGCGCTTCTTGTTGATGAGGTCGATCAGCGCCGTCTCGTAATGGTCCTCGAACAGCTCGGGCTCGAACGCGCCGGACTTCTTCTCGACGATGTGCTTGGCAAGGTCGAGCATGTCCCTGGTCAGCTTCACGTCCTGGATGTCGTCGAAATATTCCTTCTCGCTGCGGACCTCGTAGGGATAGCGCAGCAGCGTGCCCATCAGGCCGCTCTCGAGCGGCTCCAGCGCGATGATGTGCTCGCGGTTGGTCAGCACGACCCGGCCGATCGCGACCTTGTCCATGCTGCGGATGGTCTCGCGGATCACCGCGAAAGCGTCGTGGCCGACCTTGCCGTCAGGCACGAGATAATAGGGGCGGATCAAATAGCGGCTGTCGATATCGGTCTTCGGCACAAACTCGTCGATCTCGATCGTATGCGTGGAGTCCAGCGCGATGTCGTCGAGCTCGTCCTTGGTCACCTCGATATAGGTGTCGGTGTCGACCTTGTAGCCCTTGACGATGTCCTCGGAGGTCACCTCGTCGCCGGTCTCGGCGTCGACCTTGAGGTACTTGATCCGGTGGCCGGTCTTGCGGTTGATCTGGTTGAACGAGACCTTCTCGGTATCCGAAGTGGCCGGATACAGCGCGACCGGGCAGGTCACGAGCGACAGACGCAAAAAACCCTTCCAATTGGCGCGGGGGGCCATGGGCTACTCCAAACGCAACGGGGACAGAGGACGAGGATACCATCGGGGAACAACGAATCATAGCAAGGCGGATTGCGGAATCTTGCAACTGCGTTAACCGGCCGCCCGGCGCGCGGTTGCAGCCCGATACAGCGGCAAAAACCGGAACATCATATCCAATCACGCGTTGGCTCGGGACATCAGGCTGCGAGGAGGTTGCGACCACCGCAGCCGACATCCAGAGATTGAGGGCACTATGGCAGCCACGCGAGAGCACGATCAGATCGTCGAAACCGCCACCGAGGCGCGTCAGGGCGAGCCAGGGCCGTCAGTGGCGGCCCTGCTTGCAATCTCGACCGGGCTCGCGATCCTGATCCTTGCCGTCATCTGGTTCGTGTTCTTCCGGACCTGACGGCCGGTCGACGGGACGGTTCGGACCTTCCGACTCGCCGCGTAACGCGGCACATTGCGCCCGCCACGCCCGCCGGCTCGTCCGGTGGCCCTGGCGGGCGCAGTCGCGTCGGCCCATGAGAAGCTCTATATGACCAAAAAGTAACCCGGTTGGTTCCCCGCGTTCATATTCAGTTCACGCCGGAATTGCTCATCTGTAGCGGTGTTCATGCGGCCTATTTCTGGAGAGAAGCGTGCGCCTGCTTGTTGTTGAGGACGACCCTGATCTCAATCGCCAGCTCACCAAGGCGCTGACGGACGCCGGCTATGTCGTCGACCGCGCCTTCGACGGAGAGGAGGGGCACTATCTCGGCGACAACGAGCCCTACGATGCCGTTGTGCTCGACATCGGCCTGCCGAAGAAGGACGGCATCTCGGTGCTGGAAGCCTGGCGCCGCAACGGCCGCACCATGCCGGTCCTGATCCTCACCGCGCGCGACCGCTGGAGCGACAAGGTCCAGGGGTTCGATGCCGGCGCCGACGATTACGTGCCGAAGCCGTTCCATCTGGAGGAGGTGCTGGCGCGCATCCGCGCGCTGCTGCGCCGCTCCACCGGCCACGCCCAGAGCGAATTGAGTTGCGGCCCCGTCACGCTCGACACCCGGACCGGGCGGGTCAGCGTCTCCGGCAATCCCGTCAAGATGACCTCGCACGAATATCGGCTTCTGGCCTACCTGATGCACCATTCGGGGCGCGTCGTGTCGCGCACCGAGCTGGTCGAACACCTCTACGACCAGGACTTCGACCGCGACTCCAACACCATCGAGGTCTTCGTCGGCCGCATCCGCAAGAAGCTCGACGTCGACATCATCCAGACCGTCCGCGGTCTTGGCTATCTCCTGACCCCGCCGCCTGCTCCCGGCGGTTGAGGCGTCAGGACTTGACGGCCGGCCGAACAGGGGCCTTGGTCCGGCCATGACGTCCGACGCCCCGCCCCCCCGCGCCTGCCGGGATCCTTCCGATGCCCGCTAGCTCGCTTGCCAACCGCCTGTTCCTGTCGGCGACGGCGTGGCTCGTGGTGATCCTGGCCATCACCGGCGTGGTCCTGTCGTCGGTCTACAAGAGCGCCACCGAGCGCGCCTTCGACCGCCGGCTCAATCTCTATCTGCGCACCCTCATCGCCGAGGTCGCGACCCCCGACGAGCCGCCGGATCGTCAGTTCCAGTCACTCGGCGAGCCCCTGTTCGAGCTGCCGCTATCGGGCTGGTACTGGCAGATCACGCGGACCGATACCGAGAAGCCGGAGGTGCGCTCGTCGCGCTCGCTCTGGGACAAGAAGCTGCCGAAGCTGGAAGAGCAGGGCACCGAGCTCACCGCTGCCGGCATTCGTCTCGCCTATGTCGATGGGCCCGAGGGGCAGAATCTCCGCATGGTGGAGCGGCCGGTCGATCTCGGCGCGGACGGCAAATATCTGGTCAGCGTCGCCGGCGACGACACCGAGATTTTCGACGAGACGCGCAGCTTCGACTACTACCTCGGCGGCACCTTCACCGCGCTCGGCATCGTGCTGCTGCTGACCACGGTGTTCCAGGTCCGCTTCGGTCTCGCGCCGCTCAAGCGCATCTCCGAGTCCATCGCCGACATCCGCTCCGGCCGGGCGGAGCGGCTCGAAGGTGAATTCCCGGTCGAGATCGCGCCATTGGCGCGCGAGACCAACGCGCTAATCGATGCCAATCGCGAGATCGTCGAGCGCGCGCGCACCCATGTCGGCAACCTCGCCCATGCGATCAAGACGCCGCTCTCGGTGATCGTGAACGAGGCCGGCACGCACGCCACCGAGCCGTTCGCAGCCAAGGTGATGGAGCAGGCGGACGTGATGCGCGACCAGCTCGCCCATCATCTGGAGCGCGCGCGCATCGCGGCACGCGTCTCGGTGGTGGCGACCGTGACGGAGGTCGCGCCCGTGATCGAGGCGCTGCGGCGGACCATGGAGAAGATCCATCGCGATCGCGGCATCCTGGTCGAGGCCAAGGCCGATCCGTCCGCAAAATTTCGCGGCGAGCGGCAAGATCTGGAGGAGATGGTCGGCAACCTCGTCGACAATGCCTGCAAATGGGCGGCCTCGCAGGTCTTCATCGAGGTTCTGGTGGAAGCGCCGCACCAGGCGGGCGCCGGCCCGCGCCTGCGGATCATCGTCGATGACGACGGCCGCGGCCTGTCCGAGGCCGAGCGCGCCCAGGTCTCCCGGCGCGGCCAGCGGCTCGACGAGTCCAAGCCCGGCTCGGGGCTCGGCCTGTCCATCGTGACCGACCTCGCCGCGCTCTATGGCGGCAGCCTCTCGCTCGGCGGCGCACCGACCGGTGGCCTGCGGGCGGAGCTGATCCTCCCCGGAATTTAATCCTTTGTTCCGCCACGACTATTTGACTGGTTTGGCACCGATCCGGCCGAAACCGGAGCTATTTCGCAGCGACTTCCTAAACGGCTTCTTAAGTGGGCCCCATCTATGATCGCGCAGGACGCATCCCACGTCTGCCATTTTATCGTGCATCACCCGGGCGCATGAGCCAGACATCGATCGAGCGGCTGAGGGAATACCTCGCGCAGCTCCCGCCGCAGTCGCAGGCGCTGCTGATGCGGGAGTTCGAGCGCGCGCTCGAGCGCGGCCAGGACACGGCTGTGGCGACCCTCGTGCTCGAGCAGCTGCGCAAGATCGTCCGCAAGACCGAAGTTGACGAGGCTGCGCCGCCGCGCACGGACGATCTGTCGCGGCTGTTGTTCCAGGTGCTGGAACCGTTCCTGGTCGAGACCGGCGCCCCTGTCAGGGTCGGCCAGATCCGTCGCTCGTCGCTGCATCCAATCTGGCAATGGCTCGGCCGCGATGGCGCCCCCGACAAGGTCAACGAATTCGAGGCGGCGCTGGCGCGCATGCCGGCTTCAGACAGTGCAGGGCAGGTCGAAGCCCTCGCCTCGAGGCTCCAGGCGGTGGCCGCGGATGCCATCTTCGGGCTGACGGGTCCCGGCGGCGGCGACAAGTCGCGCGCGCTCGCCCGTGTCGGCCCGCCCAACGTGATCGAGGACCTCTATTCGATCGGAGCGGTCCTTCAGGTCCGGGAGGCCATCGCGACGCTGAACGAGAAGCTGCCGCGCTTCCTGCGTGCCTTCGGCGAAGCCCAGATCGCGTCAGTGACGTCCACGCTCAACATCCCCGCGCTCCAGACGCCGCAGATGCTGCCCTTCGCGCTGTCGATGGTCGTGCAGCGGATGACCGCGCCGTGGCAGATCATCCGCCTCGCCATCAAGATTGCCGCGTCCGACGACGAGATCCGCGTCGCGGCGACTCCCTACGGCGTGGCCGTCACGATCGCTTTGCATGATTTGTCGTGCGTTGCCGCGATCCTGCGCATGGACATCAAGCGCGGCCATTTCGAGAACGTCGCCGACAATCTCAAGGCGCTGCATGACGGCGTGCGCGGTCTTCGCACGGAGCTCGATCTGCGCAACGATTCCGTCTGGGGCAAGCAGCTCACCTCGATCCGGGCCGACATCTCCAATGCGCTGCAATCGGAGATCGACAGCGTTCCCGGCCGGGTCCGCCGCATCCTGCGCCAGCGCGCCGAGAAGGACATTCCGCCGGGGGCGCGGATCGACAGCACCGAGGTCGAGGAAACCGCGGCGCTGATCGATTTCGTCGCGACCTGCCGCAACTATGCGAGCGAGCTTGCGATCAATGAAGTGACGCTGCGCACCTATTCCGATCTCCAGCAATATGTCGAACGCTCGACCGAGCAGTTGGTGCAGTCGCTGCGAGCGGCCGATCACAAGGTCCGCACCTATCGACAGCAGCAGGTGCAGGCCGCGATCCGCTTCTGCCAGGTGCTGTTCGGCGATGATTACGCGTCGCTGATGAGCCGCGCCGCGGAGAACGCGGCCACGGGCGAGCGCAAATCGTCGCGCGCAAGCTGATCAAGCGCATATTTTTGTGACCACAATTTGTGGTTGACGGTGCCGGTGGCCGGCCCTACGGTCGCCGTGCAAATTTTTGGAATTTCTATCTGTGGGCGCATGAAACCCCTTATCAACTCCATCGAAATTGAAAACCGCGTCATCGTTGCCAAATATCAGAGGCTGATGGTTGGCGCGAAGGTGGTGCTGATCGAGAAGGCAAGCGGCCGGCAGCTGCCTGAGACCGTCACCAGGGTCGCATCGCCCGTTCCCGTCGGGGCGTTGCGCATCCGATTGCCTGAAGTAATCGAGCCGGGAACATACTTCCTGAGGGCCTTCAACGGGCACGGCGAGGACGCCGCTCAAAGCGCGGACTTCGAGATCGGCTAAGCCGTTGGATTTTCATGGTTTCGGGACTGTGTGCGGTCGCGCCGAATTGACAATTGTCAATTGCCGCATCGTCCGGCCGTGGTGTAAAGCCACCTATGGGCGCGGTTCGCGCGCTGCCGGAAGCTTGCCAGATGACGCTATGGTTCGTGTTCGCGCTGATGACGGTCGCGGCGATTTTCGCCGTGCTTCTGCCGCTCGGCCGCAGCGGACGCGCGCAAAATCAGGGGAGCGAGGTCGCGGTCTACAAGGACCAGCTGGCCGAGATCGAGCGTGATCTCGCCGCAGGACTGATCGCCGCACCTGAAGCCGAGGCCGCACGTGTCGAGATCAGCCGCAGGCTGCTTGCCGCGGCCGGGAGCGAGCCTGCATCGGAACCGACATCGAGCCTCAAATGGCGCCGCGCGGCCGCCGTGCTGGCGCTTGCCGGCCTGCCGCTCATTGCGATCAGCGTCTACATGCCGCTCGGCTCGCCCAGGCTTCAGGACTTTCCCCTGGCGCAGCGGGAGCGCGGGGCTGGGTCCGGCATGGCGCTGGAGAATCTCGTCGTGCAGGTCGAACAGCATCTGGAAAAGAATCCGACCGACGGGCGCGGCTGGAACGTGCTCGCGCCGGTGCTGGTGCGGCTCGGCCGCTTCGACGATGCCGTGCGCGCCTATCGCAACTCGCTCACCTACAATGGCGAGAGTTCGGAGCGCCGGGCCGATCTCGGCGAGGCGATCGCGGCCGCTGCTGGCGGCGTGGTGACCGCCGAGGCCAAGACCGAATTCGAGCGCGCGCATGGCCTGAACGCGGACGATCCCAAGGCGAACTATTTCCTCGGGCTTGCCGCTGAGCAGGATGGCCGCAAGGACGACGCCGCCAACATCTGGCGCGCACTGCTGGCGAAAGCGCCGGCGGATGCGCCGTGGCGTCCTCTGGTGCAGACCTCGCTGGCGCGGGTCGGCGGCGGTGGCGCTACGATGCCGGCGCTGTCGGACGAGACGGTCGCGGCCTCCAAGGACATGAACGAGGGCGATCGCAACGCGATGGTGCGCGGCATGGTCGAACGCCTGGCCACCCGGCTGAAGCAGAACGGCGATGATGTCGAGGGTTGGCTGCGCCTGGTGCGCGCCTATCTCGTGATGGGCGATCGTGACAAGGCAATGGGCGCATCGACCGACGCGCGACAGGCGGTCGCCAACGATGCCGCGCGGCTGCGCCAGCTCAACGAAGGCCTCAAGACTCTCGGGCTCGACGGATGACGATGTCGGGACGAGGCGATCGGAGAACGGATACGCCATGACGCGCAAGCAGCGACGTATGACCATCATCGGCGGCTCCCTCGCAGTGCTCGCGCTTGCGGCCGCGCTCGTGCTCAACGCTCTGCGCGACTCCATCGTGTTCTTCTCGACGCCAACGATGGTCGCCGAAAAGCACGTCGAGCCCGGCAAGCGGTTTCGTCTCGGCGGCCTGGTGCAGCCCGGCTCGCTCCAGCGCGGCGACAATCTCGCCGTGACCTTCGAGGTTGCCGACGGCGGCGCCAAGCTGCCGGTCGCCTACAAGGGCATCCTGCCCGACCTGTTCCGTGAAGGGCAGGGCGTGGTCGCCGAAGGCGCGCTCGACGCCAATGGCGTGTTCAAGGCCGACACCGTGCTCGCCAAGCACGACGAGACCTACATGCCCAAGGAAGTCGCCGATGCCCTGAAGAAGCAGGGGCATTGGAAGGACGATTACGGCGCCAAAGCTTCTGACAGCGTCAAGCCCGCGGCGACGACCGCGCAGGGCAACCCGCAGGGAGCAGTGCGTTGATCGCGGAATCCGGACACTACGCGCTGGTGCTGGCCCTCGGCCTGGCGCTGATCCAGTCCATCGTGCCGCTGATCGGCGCGCGCTTGCGCGATGCCGCGCTGATGAACGTGGCGCGCTCCGCCGCGCTGGCGCAGCTGCTGTTCGTCGGTGCCTCGTTCATCGCGCTCGTGATGCTTCACGTGAACTCGGATTTCTCCGTCGCCAACGTGTACGAGAACTCCCATTCGATGAAGCCGCTGATCTACAAGATCACCGGCGTGTGGGGGAACCATGAAGGCTCGATGCTGCTGTGGGTCTCGATCCTGGCGTCGTTCGGCGGAATGGTCGCCGCCTTCGGTAACAATCTGCCGCTGTCGCTGCGCGCGCATGTGCTGGCCGTGCAGGCCTGGATCGCCAGCGCGTTCTATCTCTTCATCCTGGTGACATCGAATCCGTTCCTGCGCATCGCCAATCCGCCGATCGAGGGACGCGATCTCAATCCGGTGCTCCAGGACATCGGCCTCGCCGTGCACCCGCCGATGCTCTATCTCGGTTATGTCGGCTTCTCGATCTCGTTCTCCTTCGCCATCGCGGCGCTGATGGAGGGCCGGATCGACGCGGCCTGGGCGCGCTGGGTGCGGCCGTGGACGCTGGTGGCCTGGATCTTCCTGACCCTCGGCATCGCGATGGGCTCGTACTGGGCCTATTACGAGCTCGGCTGGGGCGGCTGGTGGTTCTGGGATCCGGTCGAGAACGCCTCGCTGATGCCGTGGCTCGCCGGCACGGCGCTGCTGCACTCGGCGCTGGTGATGGAGAAGCGCAACGCGCTGAAGGTCTGGACCATCCTGCTGTCGATCCTGACCTTCTCGCTGTCGCTGCTCGGCACCTTCCTGGTGCGTTCGGGCGTCATCACCTCCGTGCACGCCTTCGCCACCGATCCGACGCGCGGCGTGTTCATTCTGCTGATCCTCTGCCTGTTCATCGGCGGCAGCCTCTCGCTGTTCGCGGGGCGCGCGACCTCGTTGAAGCAAGGCGGCCTGTTCGCGCCGATCTCGCGCGAGGGCGCGCTGGTGTTGAACAATCTGCTGCTCAGCGTGGCCTGCGCGGTCGTGCTGTTCGGCACGCTCTATCCGCTGGCGATGGAAGCGCTCGACTTCAAGATGTCGGTCGGCGCGCCCTTCTACAATCTCACCTTCGTCCCGCTGTTCGCGCTGCTGCTGCTCGCCGTGCCGCTGGGGCCGATGCTGGCGTGGAAGCGCGGCGATCTGCTCGGCGTCACCCAGCGGCTGCTCGCGGCGGGCGTTGCCGCGCTCGTTGTGATCGCCATTGTCTGGGCCTGGACCCGTGGTGGCAGCGCGCTGGCGCCATTGGCAATCGGGCTTGGAGTCTTCGTCATCGGCGGTGCCATGACCGATCTGTCCGAACGGACCGGTTTGTTTCGCCTGCCGTTCGCAACGACGCTGCACCGGGCCCGCGGCCTGCCGCGTTCGGCCTGGGGGGCTGCGTTCGCCCATGCGGGCCTCGGCATCGCGCTCATCGGGATCGTCTGCGAGACCACCTGGAACAGCGAATATATCGCGACCATGAAGCAGAACGACGTGGCACACGTCGCCGGCTATGATCTCAAGCTCGACGGCCTGTCCCAGCGTCAGGGGCCGAACTTCCGCGAGATGATCGCCGAGTTCAACGTCAGCCGCGACGGCGAGAAGATCAGCGTCATGACGCCGTCCAAGCGCAACTTCACGACGCGCGGGTCCTCGACCACCGAGGCCGCATTGCTGACGCGCGGCGCGAGCCAGCTCTACGTTTCTCTCGGCGACGCGACTGCCGATGGCGCCATTGCGGTGCGCATCTATCACAAGCCGCTGGTGCTGCTGATCTGGTGGGGACCGGTGCTCATGGCCTTCGGCGGCATGCTGTCGCTGTCCGACCGGCGCCTGCGGGTCGGCGCACCGAAGCCGGCGCGGGCCAAGCAGCGCCTTCAGCCGGCGGAGTGATCCGATGCGGCGGATGATGGTCACGATCGTTGCGCTCATGCTGCTGGCTTTGCCTGCCGCCCACGCCGTGCAGCCCGACGAGATCATGTCGGATCCCGCGAAGGAGGCACGCGCGCGAGACCTATCACGCGAGCTGCGCTGCATGGTCTGCCAGAACCAGTCGATCGACGATTCCGACGCGCCGCTGGCGCGCGATTTGCGGTTGCTGGTGCGCGAGCGGATCGCAGCCGGCGACAGCAATTCGCAGGTGCTCGACTTCCTGGTCGCGCGCTATGGCGAGTTCGTGCTGCTCAAGCCGCGCTTCGAGCGGCAGACCGTGCTGTTGTGGCTGCTCGCGCCGCTGCTGCTGGTCGGCGGCGGCCTGGCGCTCTGGCTGCAAATCCGCCGGCGCGCGCGAAGCGGTGCAGACCTACCAGCTCCGCCGCTCACTGCGGATGAAGAGGCGCGGCTCGCCGCCTTGATGTCGGACGAGACGAAGTCGCCTTAGCCGAAGCGCGCGATTCCGCCGTCGACCTGTCGCGGCAGGCCGAAACCCTGAAGCGTGAAGTCGACGAATTCATCGTCAGCGTCAGGGCGAGCTGATCTCGCCGAAGGCGTGTCCTGCGCTCGTCAGGGGAACTCGATTAAGTTCCTGTAAGGCCACGACTTTCGGCGTGCGATAAACTGCCGCAACGGTGCGACCCTTCATTACAAAAGTTTAACCCCGCCGCCAGCGCACGGTAAGGCGGGAGCCCCCATCTTCAGGTTCGTAAGGTGCTGCCACCTGGCACCAAAAGAATTCAAGGCCTTGGAGATCCCTGCATGACCGACCGTCCCGACCTCACGAACCTTCCGTCCTACCGGCAGCCCCGCCGGTCGGTTTTCTCCGCGCGCAGGATCGCGCTGATGGCCTCGGTCGTCGCCGGCCTCGGGATTGCCGTCCACGGCTTCAGCCCGTCGACCTCGCCGAGCGAGCTGTTCTCCAGCCCCGCGCATGCGCAGGTCAACAACGAGGTCCGGAAGGTCGAACGCCCGATCGGTTTCGCCGACATTGTCGAGCGCGTGAAGCCGTCGGTGATCTCGGTGAAGGTCAACATCAAGGAGAAGACCGCGAGCAACGATGACGGCGATGATTCCTCCTCGCCGTTCCAGCCGGGCTCGCCGATGGAGCGCTTCTTCCGCCGCTTCGGTGGTCCGGATGGTTTTCCGGGCCAGAAGGGTGGTGGTGGTCGTGGCCGCGTCGTGCAAGGCCAGGGCTCCGGCTTCTTCATCTCGGCTGACGGCTTTGCCGTGACCAACAACCACGTGGTCGACGGCGCCGACAAGGTCGAGGTCACGACCGACGACGGCAAGACCTATACCGCCAAGGTCATCGGCACCGACCAGCGCACTGACCTCGCCCTCATCAAGGTCGAGGGCAGCTCGAACTTCCCGTTCGCCAAGCTCGCCGACAGCAAGCCGCGAATCGGTGACTGGGTGCTCGCGGTCGGCAATCCCTTTGGCCTCGGCGGCACCGTCACGGCGGGCATCGTCTCGGCCAGCGGCCGCGACATCGGCAACGGTCCCTATGACGATTTCATCCAGATCGATGCGCCGGTGAACAAGGGCAATTCCGGTGGTCCCGCTTTCGACACCAACGGCGAGGTGATGGGCGTCAATACTGCGATCTACTCGCCCTCCGGCGGCAGCGTCGGTATCGCGTTCTCGATTCCCGCGAGCACCGTGAAGAGCGTGGTGGCCCAGCTCAAGGACAAGGGCTCGGTCAGCCGCGGTTGGATCGGCGTCCAGATCCAGCCTGTCACCTCCGATATCGCCGACAGCCTCGGCATGAAGAAGGCTGAAGGTGCGCTGGTGGCGGAGCCGCAGGCGAACGGTCCGGCGGCGAAGGCCGGCATCGAGTCCGGCGACGTGATCACCTCGGTCAACGGCGAATCCGTCAAGGACGCCCGCGAGCTTGCCCGCACCATCGGCGGGATGGCGCCCGGCGCGACCGTGAAGCTCAACGTGCTGCACAAGGGCCAGGACAAGGTCGTGAACCTCACCCTCGGCCAGCTGCCGAACACGGTCGAGGCCAAGGCCGACACCGACAAGGATAGCGGCAAGGGTGCAAGCAAGGGCACCGACGTGCCGAAGCTCGGCATGACCGTCGCGCCCGCCGACTCCGTGGCCGGCGCCGGCAAGGAAGGTGTCGTAGTCACCGAAGTCGATCCGAAGAGCGCCGCGGCCGAACGCGGCTTCAAGGAAGGCGACGTCATTCTCGAAGTCGGCGGCAAGAGCGTGAGCACCGCCGGCGAAGTCCGCGACGCCATCAACACGGCGCGGACCGACAACAAGAACAGCGTCCTGATGCGCGTGAAGAGCGGCGGCCAGTCGCGCTTCGTCGCGGTGCCCATCGCCAAGGGCTAAGCCTTCAGGAGGTCCACGAGATGAGGGGTGTCGCCGGCATCAGTCGCCCCCGCCGCCGACGCCCTTCGGGGGAGCAGCGCAAGGCCCGCTCCCCCAGCCTACCTTCCGGTGGAATTACGCCCCCCTCCGTCGGAAGGCCTAGGGCGGTGAGGTCCCCCCAGCTTCACCGCCCGCCTTTTTGCCTACCCAGGTTTTCGCCCAAGTCCCGTTTGCTTGGCTTGCATGCGATTGCCGCTCGCGCCATGTTCAGAGAAGGTTGACCCCCTTGACCGCCGCCGAACGCACGATGCGCCTCCTCATCATCGAAGACGACCGCGAATCCGCCGACTATCTGGTGAAGGCGTTTCGCGAAGTCGGACACATTGCCGACCACGCCGCCGACGGCGAGGAAGGCCTCGCCATGGCCGAGAACGGCGATTACGACGTGCTGGTGGTCGATCGCATGCTGCCCAAGCGCGACGGCCTGTCCCTGATCGGCGCGCTGCGCGACAAAGGCGACTCGACGCCGGTGCTGATTCTCTCCGCGCTCGGGCAGGTCGACGACCGCATCAAGGGCCTGCGCGCCGGTGGCGACGACTATCTGCCGAAGCCCTATTCCTTTGCCGAGCTGCTGGCCCGGGTCGAGGTGCTGTCGCGGCGCCGCGGCGGTCCGGCCGAGGACACGCTCTACCGCGTCGGCGATCTCGAGCTCGACCGGTTGTCTCATCGCGTTGCCCGCGGCAAGGACGAGCTGACGCTCCAGCCGCGCGAATTCCGCCTGCTCGAATACCTCATGAAGCATGCCGGCCAGGTGGTGACGCGCACCATGCTGCTGGAGAACGTCTGGGATTACCATTTCGATCCGCAGACCAACGTGATCGACGTGCACATTTCGCGGCTGCGCTCCAAGATCGACAAGGGTTTTGAGCGGCCGCTGCTGCACACGATCCGCGGCGCCGGGTACATGATCCGTGACGGCATTCGGTAAACTCGTCCGCACCACGGCATTCCGGCTGACGCTGGTCTATCTGCTGCTGTTCGCGATGTTCGCGGCCTCGCTGCTCGGCTATTTCGCCTGGAACACGCGGCGGCTGATCACCGAGGAGATCACGCAGACGGTCAATGCCGAGACCTCGGAGATCAACGAGATCTACGGCCGCCGCGGCTTGCGCGGCCTCGTGCTCGCGATCGAGTACCGGGCGCTGCGGCCGGGCGCCAACCTCTATCTCGTGACGACCCCGACCGGGCAGGCGATTGCCGGCAATGTCGGCTCGCTGGCGCCGGGCGTGATGGCGACGCGCGGCTGGTCGGAGACCGCCTACCGGCGCATCGAGGACGCGGACGACCGCGACCATCGCGCGCTGGTGCGCGTCACCGAACTGGAAAACGGCTTCCGGCTGTTGATCGGCCGCGACCTCGCCGAGCGGCGGCGCCTGTTCGGCATCGTCGCCAAGGCGGCGCAATGGTCGGTCCTCATTGTCGTCGTGCTCGGCCTCGGCGGCGGCATCTTCGTCGCGCGCAGGGTGTTGAGGCGCATCGACGCGATGACCGGCACCGCCCAGCGCATCATGACCGGCGATCTCAGCGGGCGCCTGCCCGTGGGGCGCAGCGGCGACGAGCTCGATCGCCTCGCGGAAAATCTCAACGCCATGCTGGAGCGGATCGAGGCGCTGATGGCGGGGCTGAAGGAAGTCTCCGACAACATCGCCCATGACCTCAAGACGCCGCTGACGCGTCTGCGCAACCGCGCCGAGGAGGCGCTGGCGAAATCGGGCTGCGAGGCCGATTACCGTGCCGCGCTGGAGCGGACCATCGAGGAATCCGACGGGCTGATCCGCACCTTCAACGCATTGCTGATGATCGCGCGGGCCGAGTCCGGACAGGCGCGCGGCAACATGGATGATTTCGACGCCGCCGAGGTCGCGGGCGGCATCCACGAGCTCTACGAGCCGCTCGCCGAGGACGACGGCATGACCTTGAAGGTCAAGGCCGATCCGACGCCGGTTCACGGCAACCGCGAGCTGATCAGCCAGGCGCTCGCCAATCTGGTCGAGAATGCGATCAAGTACGGCAAGCCGGTCGCGCAGACCGGTGGAACCGTGGTCAGCATGGACTCGAGGCAGATCATCATCGAGGCGAAGCGTGAGGGCGACCAGGTGCTGCTCAGCGTCACCGATCGCGGCCCTGGTATCCCCGAAGCCGACCGCAAGCATGTCGTCGAGCGATTCGTGCGGCTTGAAGCCAGCCGCACGCTGCCGGGCTCCGGCCTCGGTCTCAGCCTTGCCGCCGCGGTTGCGACATTGCATGGCGGAGAATTGCGGCTGGGTGATGCCCAGCCCGGCCTCGTCGCCACGCTGGTGCTCCCGGCGCGTGCCGGCGACAGGGTTGCTCCGCCAATGCAGGATGTGCCACAGAAGGTGGCATGAACCACTCCGCGCCGGGAAACGCGGACAAGCATGGAGAGGGCCTCGCCGCGCGCTTCGCGGAGGCTCCCCATATTGCCGCTTCCACAACTGATGAACGACGTCTTGAAAACTGGCTGGCCGAGCTTGAGCCGGCTCAATCAGCCCGTCTCGACGCCCTGCTGGTCCATCCCTTCGCGTGGGATATTTTGGCCGGCATCTCCGAATTCTCGCCCTATCTGTTTGATCTCGTGCGCGCCGACGCGCCGCGCCTGATCCGGCTGCTCGAATGCGATCCGGACGCGCATCTGGCCACGCTCATCGCGGAGGCGAGGGACGCGGTGCTCGCGGCGACCGACGAAGCCGAGGTGATGCGGCGGCTTCGCAGGATGAAGGCGGAAGCAGCACTTCTCACCGCGCTGTGCGATATCGGTGGCGTCTGGCCGGTGATGCGGGTGACGGCTGCGCTGACCGATGTCGCGGTATCCTCGGTGCAGGCGGCGCTCCAGTATCAGCTGCGGCAGGAAGCCGCACGTGGAAAGATACTGCCGCCCAATCTCGAAGCTCCGGAAGAAGGCTGCGGCCTGATCGTGCTCGCGATGGGCAAGATGGGGGCGGGCGAGCTGAACTATTCCAGCGACATCGACCTCATCGTGTTCTTCGATCCTGATGCCACGACGCTGGCGCCCGACATCGAGCCGCAGCCGTTCTTCGTCCGGGTGACGCAGGGCATGGCGCGCATTCTCCAGCAGCGTACCTATGACGGCTACGTCTTCCGCGTCGACCTGCGCCTGCGTCCCGATCCGTCCTCGACGCAAGTGGCGATCTCGCGAGACGCCGCGCTGAACTATTACGAGCGGGAAGGGCGCACCTGGGAGCGTGCCGCGATGATCAAGGCGCGTGCCTGCGCTGGCGATCCCAAAGCGGGCGAGGCGCTGCTCGCCGAAATCGCGCCCTTCGTCTGGCGCAAGCATCTCGACTTCGCCGCGCTTGCCGACGTCCACGACATGAAGCGGCAGATGCAGACCTATCGCGGCCAGAGCGAGATCGCGGTCGAGGGTCACAACGTCAAGGTCGGCCGCGGCGGCATTCGCGAGATCGAGTTTTTCGCGCAGACGCAGCAGCTGATCGCCGGCGGTCGCCATCCGGAGTTGCGGGTGCGGCCGACGCTCGCTGCACTCGATATCCTTGCCTCCAGCAACTGGATCACCTCTGCCGCGCGTGACGAGTTGACCATTGCGTATGAATTCCTGCGCCGCGTCGAGCACCGCCTCCAGATGATCGCCGACGAGCAGACCCATGCGCTGCCGGAAGACAAGGAGGCGGTCGAGCGCTTTGCGCGCTTCTTCGGCTATCCGGATCGCGAAGCCTTTGCGCGCGACCTGTTGCGGCAGCTCCAGATCGTGCAGGGACACTACGAAAAACTGTTCGAGGGCGATGACCCGACCGGCACGGCAAAACTGCCGGCGCTCGACTATCGCGCAGGTCCTGACGATCCGCGCCTGCTGCAATATTTGACGACGCTCGGCTTCAAGAAGCCGGCCGCACTCGCGCAGACCATACGCGACTGGATCACCGGCGATTACCGCGTGTTCCGCAACGACCAGACGCGAAGCGCTTTCGTCGAGTTCGTGCCGGCCCTGATCGACGGCCTCGCGCGTGCCGAGGAGCCGGATCGCGCCGTCGTGGCGTTCGATCAGTTTCTCCAGGCACTCCAGCTTGGCGGCCGGCTGATCACGCTGCTCGGCCAGAACCGCGATCTCGTAGCCCTTGTGGCGCTGGTGCTGGGCGCGGCGCCGCGGCTTGGCGAGATGCTGGCGCGGAAGCCGCAGCTCATGGACGGCCTGATCGATCCCAGATTCTTCGGCGCGATGCCGGACAAGCAGGAATTGTCGGCGCGATTGGCCGCAACGGTGCGCGACGCCGACTCCTATGAGGAATTTCTCGACCGTCTCCGCCTGTTCGGGCAGGAGAGCCTGTTCCTGATCGGCACGCGCATTCTCTCCGGCACCGTCTCGGCGCAGCAGGCGAGCACGGCTTTCGCCGATGTCGCCGAAGGCACCGTCCACACCGTGCACGATCTTGTCGCCGAACGCTTCGCCGCCCAACACGGCCGTATCAAGGATCAGGAGACCGCGATCATCGCGATGGGCCGGCTCGGCAGCCGCGAGATGACGGCATCGTCCGATCTCGACCTGATCCTGCTGTACGATTTCGACAGCGACAATCCGGACTCCGACGGGCCAAAATCGCTTCAGGGTGCCCACTACTTCGCGCGCTTCACCCAGCGCCTGATCAGCGCCTTCACCACGCGCACCAATTACGGTGTGCTCTACGAGATCGACATGCGGCTGCGCCCGTCGGGGCGCGCCGGTCCGGTGGCCTCGAGCCTCGTCTCATTCGCGGACTACCAGGCCAACGAGGCCTGGACCTGGGAGCACATGGCCCTGACCCGCGCCCGCGTGGTGTCGGCCTCGGATCAATT
The DNA here is from genome assembly GCF_059512345.1 of Bradyrhizobium sp. Unk1. Classification (NCBI taxonomy): domain Bacteria; kingdom Pseudomonadati; phylum Pseudomonadota; class Alphaproteobacteria; order Hyphomicrobiales; family Nitrobacteraceae; genus Bradyrhizobium; species Bradyrhizobium sp. Unk1. Next base: position 440,821 of record NZ_JCAMOP010000001.1, on the reverse strand, counting down.
CCGTGAGCGGATCGAGCGCATCATCCGCGATGTCCTGACCCGCCGCCGCGATCGGGCGACCATTGCCAACGACGTCGCCGACATGCGTCGCGCCATCGCGCAGGAGAAGGGCGAGAGCGACCATTGGGATCTCAAATACGCCGCCGGCGGAATGGTCGATATCGACTTCATCGCACAATATCTCCAGCTCGTGCACGCCCATGAGAAGCCTGAAATTCTCGACGTCAGTACCCTTCAGGTTCTGGACAATGCCGCCAAGCTCGGCGTGCTCCCGCAATCGGAGGCGGAGATCCTGCGCGCGGCGGCGCGGCTCTATCACGACCTCACGCAGATCCTGCGGCTCTGCGTCAGCGACCGCTTCAAGCCCGAGACCGCCGGCACCGACCTTCAGCGCGTGATGGCGCGCGCCGGCGATGCGCCCGATTTCTCGTCGCTGGAGGCGCGCGTGAAGGAAACGCAGAGCGAGGTGAGGCGGGTATTTACGGCGCTGCTGGAAGGGACGTCGTCTGCTTCAGCGAGGTGAGCGCCTCGCGCACGTTCGGCTCCAGGCCTGCGCCGCCCGCGTCGAGATGAGCGAAGATCGTGCGCTTCATCCGGGGATCCCAGAACTTCTTGATGTGATCGGCGATGCCCGGCACGGCCTTGTCGTGGCCCTGGCTGCGGAAGAACGTGCCGATCTGGTTGGCCATGTAGATCAAGCGGTCAGGCGACATCGGCAACCTCCGTGGCATGGCGGGCGACAACCCGGCCGCCATGCGAAAACACCTCGAACCCGTCCTGGCGGGCAATGGCAATCAATGTGATGCCGGCGGCTTCCGCCGTGCGCACCGCGAGCGCGGTCGGTGCGGAGACGGCGACCATCACCGGCGCGCCGATCGCGGCGGTCTTCTGCACCATCTCGACCGAGACGCGGCTGGTCAGCAGCACCATGCCACCGCTCGCATCCGTGCGGCTGCGCGCCAGCGAACCGGCCAGCTTGTCGAGCGCATTGTGCCGGCCGACGTCCTCGCGCAGCGCGATGATGCCGCCGGCAGGCGACCAGAACGCGGCGGCGTGGACGGCGCGGGTTTGCAGATTGATCGATTGCAGCGGCGCGATGGCCTGCATCGCCGCCATGATTTGCTCGGGCGTGAACGTCTGTCCCTGCGGGACGACGGCCGCGGGCCGCACGGCCTCGGCAATCGAATCGATGCCGCAAATGCCGCAGCCGGTCGGGCCGGCAATGTGCCGCCGCCGCTCGCTGATGTGCGCGGCATCTTCCGACGCCAGCCACATGCGCAGCTCGATGCCGTCGTCGAGGCGGACCACCTCGAGCGACTTGATGTCGTCGACCGACTTGATGACGCCTTCGTCCAGGCTGAAGCCGACCGCAAAATCTTCGAGGTTCTGCGGCGTCCCCATCATGACGGCATAGGCGCCGCCGTTATAGGTCAGCGCCAGCGGCGTCTCCTCCGGGATCAGCCGCGCGCCTTCGGACGCGACACCGTCGCGCCAGATCTCGCGGTCGATGGCCTGGACCGGCACGTGCATGCCGTTACTCCGCGGCCTCGGCCGGCGCGATGCGGCGGGAGTGCTGCGCCTGCGCGTCATAGGCCTTCTGCCAGTCGGACGGGCCGTTCGACGGCGAGATCTGCACCGCCGTGACCTTGTATTCGGGGCAGTTGGTGGCCCAGTCCGAATAGTCGGTGGTGATGACGTTGGCCTGCGTGTCCGGGTGATGGAAGGTGGTGTAGACGACGCCCGGTGAGACGCGGTCGGTGATCTCCGCGCGCAGCGTGGTTTCGCCCGCACGGCTCGTGAGCCGCACCCAGTCGCCGTCGCGCACACCGCGCTGTTCCGCGTCGTGCGGATGAATCTCGAGCCGGTCCTCGGCATGCCAGACCACGTTCTCGGTGCGCCTTGTCTGCGCGCCGACATTGTACTGGCTGAGGATGCGGCCCGTGGTGAGCAGCAGCGGGAAGCGAGGGCCGGTGCGCTCGTCGGTCGCGACATATTCGGTGACGATGAACTTGCCCTTGCCGCGGACAAAGCCGCCGATATGCATCACCGGGGTGCCCTCCGGCGCCTTCTCGTTGCAGGGCCATTGCACCGAGCCGAGCTCGTCGAGCTTGGCGTAGGAGACGCCGGTAAACGTCGGCGTCAGTGCCGCGATCTCGTCCATGATCTCGGACGGATGGCTGTAGTTCATCTCGAAGCCCATGGCCTTGGCGAGGGCGATGGTGACCTCCCAGTCGGCCATGCCGTTCTTCGGCGTCATCACCTTGCGGACGCGCTGGATGCGGCGCTCGGCGTTGGTGAAGGTGCCGTCCTTCTCGAGGAAGCTCGAGCCGGGCAGGAAGACATGGGCGTAGTTTGCGGTCTCGTTGAGGAAGAGGTCGTGAACGATGACGCATTCCATCGACGACAGCGCCGCCACCACGTGCTTGGTGTTGGGATCGGACTGGAGGATGTCCTCGCCCTGCACGTAGATGCCCATGAACGTGCCTTCGATCGCGGCGTCGAACATGTTGGGAATGCGTAGGCCCGGCTCCGGGTTGAGCTTGACGTTCCACAGCGCCTCGAACTGGTCGCGCACGGCGTCTCCCGAGATGTGGCGATAGCCCGGCAGCTCGTGCGGGAACGAGCCCATGTCGCAGGAACCCTGCACGTTGTTCTGGCCGCGCAGCGGGTTCACGCCGACGCCGGGACGGCCGATATTGCCAGTCGCCATCGCGAGGTTGGCGATTGCGATCACGGTGGTCGAGCCCTGGCTGTGCTCGGTGACGCCGAGGCCGTAATAGATCGCGCCATTGCCGCCGGTGGCGTAGATGCGCGCGGCTTCACGCAACACCTGCGGATCGACGCCGGTGAGGATCGCGGTGGCTTCCGGGCTGTGTTTCGGCTGGGCGACGAAGGCGGCCCATTCCTCGAACTCGGCCCAGTCGCAGCGCTCGCGCACGAAGGCTTCGTTGGCGAGGCCCTCGGTGACGATGACATGCGCCAGCGCGGTCACGACGGCAACGTTGGTGCCGGGCATCAGCGGCAGGTGCAACGCCTTCACGTGCGGCGATTCCACCATCTCGGTCCGGCGCGGATCGATCACGATCAGCTTGGCGCCCTGGCGCAGCCGCTTCTTCAGGCGCGAAGCGAACACCGGGTGAGCCGAGGCGGGATTTGCACCAATGATGACCGCAACGTCGGTGTCCTCGACCGAGTCGAAGTCCTGCGTGCCGGCCGACGTGCCGAAGGTCTGCGACAGGCCGTAGCCGGTCGGCGAATGGCAGACGCGGGCGCAGGTGTCGACATTGTTGTTGCCGAAGCCGCCACGGATCAGCTTCTGCACCAGATAGGTTTCTTCGTTGGTGCAGCGGGACGAGGTGATGCCGCCGATGGCGTCGCGGCCGTATTTCTTCTGGATGCCGCGCATCTTGGCGGCTGCAAAGGAGAACGCCTCATCCCAGGAGACTTCCTTCCAGGGATCCTCGATCCGCTCGCGGATCATCGGGTTGAGGATACGCTCCTTGTGGTTGGTGTAGCCCCAGGCGAAGCGGCCCTTGACGCAGGAATGGCCGCGATTGGCCTTGCCGTCCTTGTACGGCACCATGCGCACGACTTCCTCGCCGCGCATCTCGGCCTTGAAGGCGCAGCCGACGCCGCAATAGGCGCAGGTGGTGACGACGGAGTGCTCGGGCTGGCCGATCTCGATCACCGACTTTTCCGTCAGCGTCGCGGTCGGGCAAGCCTGCACGCAGGCGCCGCAGGAGACGCATTCGGAGCCGAGGAAGCTCTCGCTCATGCCGGGCGAAACGCGGCTGTCGAAGCCGCGGCCCGAGATGGTCAGTGCGAAGGTGCCTTGCACCTCCTCGCAGGCGCGGACGCAGCGCGAGCAGACGATGCACTTCGACGGATCGTAGGTGAAATAGGGGTTGGACTCGTCCTTCGGCATCCAGGCGGCGTTGATCTCGCCATGGGATTTCGCGAAGACGTGGTTCTCGCCCTCATAGCCGTAGCGCACGTCGCGCAGGCCCACGGCGCCGGCCATGTCCTGCAATTCGCAATCGCCGTTTGCGCCGCAGGTGAGACAGTCGAGCGGATGGTCGGAGATGTAGAGCTCCATCACGCCCTTGCGCAGCTTCTTCAGCCGTTCGCTCTGGGTGTGCACGACGAGGCCGTTCATGACCGGCGTGGTGCAGGATGCCGGCGTTCCGGCGCGGCCCTCGATCTCGACGACGCAGAGGCGGCAGGAGCCGAACGCGTCGACCATGTCGGTCGCGCAGAGTTTTGGGATCTGGTGGCCCGCGTCCATCGCGGCCCGCATGATCGAGGTGCCCTCGGGCACCGTGACCTGGTTGCCGTCGATGGTCAGCGTCACCATCGTCGTCGATTTGGAGCGTGGCGTGCCGTAGTCGATTTCTTCGATCAAAGACATCGTCGTTCTCCTATTCCGCGGCCTGAAGCGTGGTCGGGGCCGGGATGAAATCTTCCCGGAAATGCTTCAATGCGCTGAGCACGGGGTAGGGCGTGAAGCCGCCGAGTGCGCAGAGCGAGCCGAATTTCATGGTGTTGCAGAGGTCTTCGACGAGCGCGAGATTTTCGCTGACGCGCTCGCCGCGGATGATCTTCTCGATGGTCTCGACTCCACGGGTCGAGCCGATCCGGCAGGGCGTACACTTGCCGCAGGATTCGATGGCGCAGAATTCCATGGCGAAGCGCGCCTGGTTGCGCATGTCGACGCTGTCGTCGAACACGACGATGCCGCCATGGCCGATCAGGCCGTCGCGTGCGGCGAAGGCTTCGTAGTCGAACGGGGTGTCGAACAGCGCACGGGGGAAGTAGGCGCCGAGCGGGCCGCCGACCTGCACCGCGCGGACCGGACGGCCCGTGAACGTGCCACCGCCGACGTCGTCGACGAGCTCGCCGAGCGTCACGCCGAACGCGGTCTCGAACAGGCCGCCATGGCGGATGTTGCCGGCGAGCTGGATCGGCATCGTGCCGCGCGAACGGCCCATGCCGAAATCGGCATAAGCCTTGGCGCCCTCGGCGAGGATGAAGGGGATCGCCGCGAATGACAGCACGTTGTTGATGACGGTCGGCTTGCCGAACAGGCCGTGATGCGCGGGCAGCGGTGGCTTGGCGCGGACCAGGCCACGGCGGCCTTCGAGGCTTTCGAGCAGCGAGGTCTCTTCGCCGCAAACGTAAGCGCCGGCGCCGACCCGCACTTCGAGATCGAAGCTGTAGGTCGAGCCGCCGATCTTGTCGCCGAGATAGCCGCCACGCTTGGCTGCCTTGATGGCCGCGTTCATCGCTTCGACTGCGTGCGGGTATTCGCTGCGGATGTAGATGTAGCCCTTGGTCGCGCCGACGGTGATGCCGGCGGTCGTCATGCCCTCGATCACCAGGAAGGGGTCACCTTCCATGATCATGCGGTCGGCGAAGGTGCCGCTGTCGCCCTCGTCGGCGTTGCAGACGATGAATTTGCGGTCGGCCTTCGCTTGCGCGACGGTCTTCCACTTGATGCCGGTCGGGAAGCCCGCACCGCCGCGGCCACGCAGGCCGGATGCGGTGACCTCGGCGAGGATCGCATCCGAGCCGAGCGACAGCGCGCGCTCGAGGCCCTTGTAGCCGCCATGGGCGCGGTAGTCGTCGAGCGAGCGCGGATCGATCACGCCGCAGCGGGCGAAGGTGAGGCGGGTCTGGCGCTTCAGCCAGGGGATCTCCTCGGTTGCGCCCAGCCGCAACAGATGCGACGTGTTGCTGGCGAGGGCGTCGAGCAGGGAGGGCACATCGGCCTCGGTGACCGGGCCGAAGGCGATCCGGCCCTGCGGCGTTGCAACCTCGACCAGCGGCTCCAGCCAGTACATGCCGCGCGAGCCGGTCCTGACGATCTCGACAGTAACGCCGCGCTTGGCCGCAGCCTGTTCCAGCGCCAGCGCAACCTCGTCGGCGCCAACGGCCACCGCACCCGCATCGCGTGAGACGAATAGACGCATGCTCATCGCTGGGCCTCCGCAACCAGTGCATCGAGGCGCTTCTCATCGAGCCGGCCAATGAGGCGGCCGTCGAGCATGGCGGACGGTGCGGTCGCGCACAGCCCGAGGCAGTAGATCGGCTCCAGCGTGACGCGATCATCGGCGGTCGTGTTACCGAGGGGCACGCCAAGCTTCGCCTCGGCGCGCGCAGCGAGAGCATCGCCCCCCGCAGCCTGACAGGCCTCCGCGCGACAAAGCTTCAGGACATGACGCCCGGCCGGCTTGTGGCGGAAATCATGGTAGAATGTGAACACGCCGTGTACCTCGGCGCGCGACAGATTCAGCGCCTGCGCCACCATGGGAATCGCCGCCTCCGGCACATAGCCGAACGCCTCCTGAAGGGCGTGCAGGATGACCAGCGTCGCGCCCTCTTGCTTCGCATTTTCGGCGATGATCTCGGCGCCGCGCTTCTCGTCCCAAGGCTCGTAAGAAGGCTCGTAAACCGCTGTCATTCTTTGTTCTCAGATTGAGCGTCCCTTGATCGCAAACTATTTGGAATCGTTCGAAGATCAATAAAGCTGTCTCATGCTGCGATTGCGAATTCCGATCGATCCGGAAGCGCAATCGGGCGATACGGAAACGCAATTAATCGCGTTCCGCTTGCCGGTTTTTCCGTGTTGGTAATGACCTGCCGTGCTAGCTTGCATGCCACGATGGCATCCGAGGGGACGACCGGTTGATCGACAAGCTTGAACTGCTGCTGGCGCTGGCGAAAGAGCGGCATTTCGGACGCGCGGCAGAAGTCTGCGGCGTGACGCAACCGACGATGTCGACCGGGCTCAAGCAGCTCGAGGAGATCCTCGGCGTGATGCTGGTCCAGCGCGGCTCCCGCTTCCAGGGTTTTACCCCCGAGGGCGAGCGGGCGCTGGATTGGGCGCGGCGGATCGTGGGCGATGCCCGCGCCATGCGTGACGAGATCAACGGGCTGAAGCATCAGCTCTCCGGCGAAATCCGCATCGCGGCGATCCCGACCGTGCTCGGCATGGTCGCCCAGCTGACGACGCCGTTCCGCGCCAAGCATCCCGAGGTGCGCTTCCGCATCCAGTCCACGACCTCATCCGAGGTGCTGGGGCTGCTCGAAAATCTCGAGGTCGATGCGGGGCTGACCTATATCGAGAACGAGCCGATCGGCAAGGTGCGCACCATTCCGCTCTACAACGAGAGCTATCGCCTGCTGACCGCGCCGGACGGAATGTTCGGCGATCGCGAGACGGTGACGTGGAAGGAGGTCGGGCAGGTGCCGCTGTGCCTGCTGACGCCCGACATGCAGAACCGTCGCATCATCGACCGCGCGCTCCGCTCGGTCGGCGCGGAGGCGACGCCGACCCTGACCTCGAACTCGCTGCTCGTGCTGTTCACGCATGTGAAGACGGGGCGCTGGGCAAGCGTGATGCCGGCCAAGCTCGCCGAGACACTCGGCCTGTCCGATACGGTGCGCTCGATCCCGATCACCGATCCCGACGTCAATTACAGCATCGGCATGGTGATCCCGCAGCGCGATCCGATGACGCCGCTGATCGCCGCACTGGTCAACGTTGCGCGCGAGGTCGCGCCGTCGCTGCAATTGTAGGGTCAACAGCGTTTTCGAGCGAAGTGGATACCGGTTCGCGTGAAGAAAACGCGTTAAAGCGGGAATTGAGAGTTTCGATTCTGATTCAATCAGAACCGATGATGCTCTAGGCCGCAGCCGACATCCCGGACGCCGCCTTGATCGCATCGCGCGGCAGGGTCACGCGGACGACGGTGCCCACGTCGATCTTCGAGCGCAGCCGCATCGAGCCGCCGTGGAGCTGCGCCAGCGAGCGCGCGATCGCAAGTCCAAGTCCGGAGCCGTGATAGGTCTTGGTGAGCTGGCTCTCGACCTGCTCGAACGGGCGGCCGAGCCGTGCCAGCGAATGCGGCGCGATCCCGATGCCGGTGTCGGCGATCATCAGCACGATCTTGTCGTCGAGCTGCCGGCTGCGCACCACGATGCGTCCGCCGTCGGGCGTGAACTTCACCGCATTGGAAAGCAGGTTGACGATGATCTGCTTGGTCGCGCGGCGGTCGGCAACGACCGAGATCGATTTCTCGATCCCGGCGTCGAGCGTCAGATGCTTGTCTTGCGCGCGGCCGGAGACGACACGGAGGGACTCCGCGAGCGTCTGTCCGAGGTCGAGCTCTTCCATGTCGAGCTTCATGCGGCCTGCTTCGATCTTGGACATGTCGAGGATGTCGTTGATGACTTCGAGCAGGTAATGGCCGCTGGTCAGGATGTCCTGGCAGTATTCCTGGTACTTCTCCGAGCCGAGCTCGCCGAACATGCCCGAGCCCATGATCTCGGAGAAGCCGATGATGGCGTTGAGCGGCGTGCGCAGCTCGTGGCTCATATTGGCGAGGAATTTCGACTTGGTCTGGTTGGCTTCCTCGGCGCGGGTCTTCTCGCGCTGATACTTCTCGGCGAGGTCGGCGAGCTCGTTGGTCTGGCGCTCGAGGGCGGCCTGGGAGCGCTTCAGGTCGATGACGGTGGCGCGCAGGCGCAGATCGTTGTCGACCAGCTTCTGCTCGTGCTCCTTGATGCGGGTGATGTCGGTGCCGACCGAGACGTAGCCGCCGTCCTTGGTGCGGCGCTCGCTGATGTGCAGCCAGCTGCCGTCGTCGAGCTGCGCCTCGAAGGTGCGCGCGCCCGGTCCCTGGCTGGCGGTCTCGTTGTGGCGGGTGCGCACCTCCGGCATGCGGCCGACTTCGAGCACGGTCTCGTAGGAGGTGCCGGGGATGACGGCGCTGTCGGGCAGCTTGTGCAGGCGCTGGAAGTGCGAGTTGCAGAGCACGAGGCGGTCACCCGCGTCCCACAGCACGAAGGCCTCCGGAATGGTCTCGATGGCGTCGCGCAGGCGGAGGTCGGCTTCGACGGTGCGTTCGGCGAGGCTCTTCTGCTCGGTGATGTCGACGGCGATCCCGATCAGGTGCACGCTGGAATCGGTCGCCCCGTGCGTCTTCTCGCAGCGGACGCGGAGCCAGATCCAGTGACCGTCGACGTGCTGCATGCGGAAGGTCTGGTCGATGTGGTCGATCTTCCCGGAGATGAGCTGGTCGGCGATCTCGAACAGGTCGATGTCGTCGGACTTCACCAGCGCGTTGACCTCGCCGAAGGTGAGGAGCTCGTTACGACCGTCGAGGCCGAGCATCGAGAACATCGACTGCGACCAGAAGATCCGGCCGCGCGACAGATCCCAGTCCCACAGGCCGCAGCGGCCGCGGTTGAGCGCGGTGTCGATGCGGCCGCGCACGGCGTCGTTGATGAGGTCGCCCTCGCGGGCGCGGGTCGACTGCCAGTGGAAGGCGAAGCCGAGGATCAGGACGACGAAGCCGGTGGTCGCTGACAGCGTCACCGAGAGCGCGGCGTCCGAGCCCCAGATCGGCTCGTTGCGCTCCTGGATCACGGTGACGAGGCCCGGCAGCGACTTGATCTGCCGCGAGGTCGCCATCGCGGCGTTGCCGTTCGGCAGCGTCATGTCGGCGACGTTGTTGTCGCGCGGCGGCGCCGCGACCAGTTGCGCCGTGGTGATCGCATCGAGCAGGCGGTCGTTGCCTGAGGGGTCGCGGTCGATCGGAATACGGGCGAGGATGCGGCGGTCGACGCCGGCCGAGGTGACGACGACGTGGCGGCCGGAGGCCGTGCCCCAGGACGGGATCAGATCGGGCAGCAGCGTCGGCAGGTTCTCGATATTCTTGAGCCGCTCCTGCCGCGCGGAGGTCAGGCGATCGATCCGCTCGGCGAGCAGGTCGGCCAGCGCCGAGATGTCGTGGCGGAGCACCTGCCGCTTCTGACGCGTCTGATCGACGACCTGCACGAACGCGCCGAGACAGATCGTGACCAGGAACGCGATGATCAGCGTCGGCACGGCGCGGCGCAGCGCCGGCTCCGCGATCAGGAGCCGATGATAGGCAGGTTTCGCGATCGATTGCGCCAATCCCTTGATCGAATCGGATTGGACGCGCACGTTCGCGGCGTCTGCACGCGACATGCCTTCTGCCCCCTGGAAAACCTGCTTGCAACTTGAGTTCGGAAGCAGCCCCACGTCGCTTCCGAATCATGACCGATTTGAATCCAGTTTTCGCAGGCTGTCGAGAGTCAACGAATCGTTAACGCGAATTTATTCTTATCCAACGCGCAGTTTGCGCATCGCGCGGCCGCAAACTTACGTGCGCGGCGAGTCCGAAACGGGAACGTGTGACTCCCCGCACATTTCGCGTCACGCCCGCGGCGGCTCGGCGTGGCTGATCACGCGCTTCACGCTCGGGAACGCGCGGCGGAGGGCGCGCTCGATCGCGTCGACATGCTCATGCACCTTGATCACGCTCATCGAGGGCGTGGCACGGCAGTGGAAGTTGACGATCTCGCCGGCGTCGGTGTTGCGGACGCGGACATTGTGGATGTCGTAGATCTCGCCGCCGGCGGCATATTCCGTCAGGGCGGAGGCGATGGCCCGCACCCGTTCCGGCACGGCATCGACCCCGAACGGCAGTTCCGGTTCCAATGGCTCGATGTGGACGTCGACCTCGACGTCGGCGCCGAACTCCTCCTGGATGCTGCGCTCCAGCGTGTTGGCGATGTCGTGGGCAGCGTCGAGCTGCATCCCGGCGTCGACCTCGAGGTCGATGCCGACGATCAGCTTGGCGCCGAGGTCGTGCACCGTGACGTGGTGGATGGCGAGGCCCGAATTGTGGGCGATGACCATGATGCGGTCGCGCACGGTCTCGTTGTCGCGCGCGACGGGGACGGCGGTGAAGGTGAGGTCAGCGTCGCCGAATGCCTTGTCGACCGCCGCCTGCGCCTTGCGCTTGATTTCCTCGACGCGGTCGATCGGATAGGTCCGCGGCACCTTCGCGATGGTGTCGATGAACATGGTTGCGCCCACCATGCGCAGCCGCAGCCGCTCGACGTCGATCACGCCGGGCACGCCGAGGATCGCGGCCGTGGCCTTCTCCTGCGCGCCCTCGGGGGCGCGATCGACCAGCGTTTGCACGGTCGAGCCGGCCATGCGCAGGCCGAGCAGGGCGATCATCACGGCGACGGCGGCGGCGGCCGCGGCGTCGCCCCACCAGAAGCCGAGGGCGGCCAGGATCAGGCCGATGATCACGGCGAACGAGCCCAGCACGTCGGAGGCGAAATGCAGCGCGTCCGCCGCGAGCGCCTGGCTGCGCGTTTCCCGTGCGGCGCGGTGCAGGGCGCGGGCACGCCACAGGTTCACGACGATGTCGATCACCAGCACCACGAACGGTACGGCCGAGATGGTCGGCGGCGGAGTTCCCTCGCGCAGGCGGCTGTAGGATTCGACCAGGATGCCCCCGGCGAGCACGTAGAGCAGGGCGGTGACACCGAGCGCGGAGATGCTCTCCAGCTTGCCGTGGCCGTAATGGTGCTCTTCGTCGGCCGGCTTGTCGGACACCCGCACCACCGCCCAGGTGATGATGGTCGCGACCAGGTCGATCGAAGAATGCAGGGCCTCGGAAATCAGCGCCAGCGAGCCGATCGCGATGCCGACCGCGAACTTGGCCGCCGCCATGCCGCCGCTGGCGAAGATCGAGATCGCGGCGACCGAGGTCTTGTTGTGCTGTGCGCTCATGGCCGGGGATTTAGCAGCCTAGGGCTGAACATCAAGCGACGATCCACAGCTGTAGTCGCGAGTGAGTTGCAGGAGCGAAGCTATTGCGAATGCTTCTGAATTGAATGCGGGCTTAAGCCACTTGCCCAGCTCTCGCAGGGTGGGCAAAGGCGCGTAGCGCCGTGCCCACCATCTTTTCGCGATCGCTAGCTGGAATGGTGGGCACGCTTCGCTTTGCCCACCCTACGAGACCGCGCGCTCGTCGCCCGGCCAGGGTCACAGCGTCACGACGATCTTCCCCAGGTGCTTGTTCGCCTCCATGTGCTCGAACGCCTTGTCGATGTCGTCGAACGCATAGACCTTGTCGATCGGCAGCTGCAGCTTGCGTGACTCGACCGCGCCCCAGATGTCCTTGCGGACCTCGTCGAAGATCTCGCGGACCTCCTCGATGGTGCGGGTGCGGAAGGTGACGCCGACATAGTCGATCCGGCGCGCGGCATGCAGGTCGAAGTTGAAATCGGCATGGGTGCCGCCGAGCCGGCCGACATTGACGATGCGGCCCTTGACCTTGGTGGCGGCGAGGTTCTGGCTCGCGACCTTGCCCGAGACCTGGTCGACGATGAGGTCGACGCCTTCGCCGTTCGTCGCCTTCAGCACCTCGTCCACCCATTTTGGGTCGGAGGAGTCGACGGCGAGGTCGGCGCCATATTCCTTGAGCCGGCCGCGGCGATAGGCATCGGTCGACGAGCCGATCACGAGCTTGGCGCCCTTGAGCTTGGCGATCTGCATCGCCATCAGGCCGACGCCGGAGCTCGCCCCCTGGATCAGCACGGCTTGCCCCGGCTGCACGCCGCCGACGGTGACGACGGCATTGTGCATGGTCGCGAGCGCGACGGGCAGGGTGGCGGCTTCCTCGAAGTTCATGTTCGAGGGCGCGCGGAACAGCCGGCCGTGATCGGCCAGGGTGTATTCGGCAAACGCCGCGCCGCCCGAGCCCATGATGCGGTCGCCGATCTTCACGCCCTTGGCATCCGGTCCGAGCTCGGCGACCTCGCCGGCCCATTCCATGCCGAGCACGGTGCCGGCACCCCCGACGGCGCCATGGGCGTGGCCCTTGCGCATGCCGGTGTCGGCGCGGTTCAACCCGCAGGCGCGGACACGAACCAGCACCTGCGTGCCTTTGGGTGTGGGTTGAGCGACGTCGGAAATCGTAGCTCCACCAGGGCCGTAGACGTAAGCCTTCATGAATTACTTTCTTGCGCTTGATGTATCTGTTTAAGCGACGGCGAGTATCACCTCGCCTCTCGGGCGATAGTTGTCCTTCTTACTCCGCTGCTTCGCGTTGTGGATGAACGATCATGCCTTCCAGCCTGTTCCTGATGATGGCTTCGGCCTCGCGCACGATGCGGGAGACCAGCTCGGCGCAGCTCGGGATGTCCTGGATCAGCCCCTGCACCTGCCCCGCCGACCAGATGCCTTCGTCCGAATTGCCGGTCGCATAGACCATCTTGCCGCGGGCACCGGCGACGAGCTCGCGGATGTCCTCGAACTTGGCGCCTTCCTTCTCCATCGCGACGACCTTGGTCGAGATATCGTTTTTGGCGACGCGCGAGGTGTTGCGCATAGTGCGGAAGATCAGCTCGGTCTCGCGCTCGTCATTGGCGACGATCTTCTCCTTGATGAGCTGATGGATCGGGCTTTCCTTGGTCGCCATGAAGCGGGTGCCCATGTTGATGCCCTCGGCGCCGAGCGCCAGGGCGGCGACGAGGCCGCGGGCGTCGGCAAAGCCGCCCGAGGCGATCATCGGGATCTTGACCTTGTTGGCGGCGGCCGGGATCAGGATCAGGCCGGGGGTGTCGTCCTCGCCCGGGTGGCCGGCGCATTCGAAGCCGTCGATCGAGATGGCATCGACCCCCATGCGCTCGGCCGAGAGCGCGTGGCGGACGCTGGTGCATTTGTGCACGACCTTGACGCCGTGCTTCCTGAATTCGTCGACATGCTCCTGCGGCTTGTTGCCGGCGGTCTCGACCACGGTGATGCCGGCCTCGATGATGGCGGCGCGGTATTCGGCATAGGGCGGCGGCTTGATCGCGGGCAGGATGGTGAGGTTGACGCCGAACGGCTTGTCGGTGAGGTCGCGGCAGCGCGCGATCTCCTTCCTGAGATCCTCCGGCGTCGGCTGGGTCAGCGCCGTGATGAAGCCGAGCGCGCCGGCATTCGCGACCGCGGCGACCAGCTCGGCGCGTCCGACCCATTGCATGCCGCCCTGGACGATCGGGTGCTCGACGCCGACGAGCTTTGTGAACCGTGTCTGCAACATGATCTGTTTCCCCCCGGGCGGCCCGCAGGCTCTGTTGTCGGTTGATGGCCGAAGGATGCCGCCGGGGGTGGCAAAAGTCTATCAGCGCGGGCGTGCGGTCAGGGCGGGGCGATCATGCGGGAGGTGAGGGAGATTCCGTAGGGCGGATAATTGGGGGCGCCGTTGCCCGATGAGGCAAGCTCTTTCCTGAAACTCCACCGTCATACCCCGCGAAGGCGGGGTATCCAGTACGCCGCGGCTTCTCGGCTCTAGCCTCGCTGTCTCTGGAATACTGGATTGCCCGCTTTCGCGGGCAATGACACCGAGTATGGAGTGAACGGCTACTCCGCCGACAGCCGCACCATCTGGCGGCCGCCGTTCATTTCCTTGAGGCTGTTGACGAAGTTTTCCGGGCGCTGCCAGCGGTAGGGGACCTCAAGGCCCATGAACTCGGCGATATCGCCGATGAAGCCGGTGCAGTTGGTGGTCTCGGCATTCCAGACCGGCGAGCTCGCCTGCAATTTCTTGATGTAGGCGAAGACGCGCTTGGCGTCGGCTTCGTTCAGATAGACGCGATAGTTCGCGGTCAGATAGTCCGGATCGAGATCGCCGTAGCTCGCGCCGGTTTCGGCTGGCACCCAGGTGAGGTGACCGAGCACATAGGCCCAGGTGTCGCCGGCGGGCGTGAGACCCGCGACTTCGACGGCGCGCTCGTTGGTCTTGCCGTACCAGACGAACGCATGGCCCCAGCTCGCCGCCGTCCGCGCGCGGAAGTCGACGTAGTAGGGACCTTTCTCCGCGCGCGCGACCGGGCGCCGCGTCGATTGCGGCTGAGGTCGCGATGTGGAGTCGGTCGTAGCAAGCGCATTGGCATCGGCAACGCGCTTGTTCGCTTCGTGGGCCGAGGCCGAGGGGGTCGTGCAGGCGAGCATCGCCGCGAGGGCAAATCCCGCAAGGATGCAGGATCCCGATCGATCAGATTTGTTCGTCACGCTGTGCCCCTCGACTACCGGCCGCTTACGCTGGTTTTGCGCGTCGTTCGCTAAAGCCTCAGTAGCGCGCCGCGACCGGGCCCGGCGCCTTGCCGATCGGGGTCTTTCCAATCGGGCTCTTGCCAATCGGCATCTTGCCGATCTGAGCCTGCTCAGCCGGATAGACCGGCACGGGCTGGCGGCGCGGCAGATCCGCGGCGTTGGCAGCCGTCACCAGAGCAAGCGTGGCACCCAGAGCAATTACAATCTTCTTCACAGTGATACCCCTAGAAGGTTTGGTCCAAACACGGCACGGCCGTGCCCCCAGACACGCCTCACAGAAGGGCGGCGGAATGCGACCAAGTTGCGGCGCGCGCGGGACATGTTGGCGGCATTGATCGGGCGTACACAGATGTGATGTTTCCAGATGTTTCGGGGGCTGCGTGATGCCCGCGCGCACTCACCCGATTCGGTTCAGGCTGTTCCGAATCGTCGAGAAGATGCCGCCGATATCCTTGCGCAAGGCATCCAGCGCGTTGAAATTGTCGAAGATGCGGGCGAGGCGGTCTTCGACTTCGCGCTTGCTCTTCGTCAAGGCATCCACGCGTGAGGCGAGGGTGACGTCGCCGTTCGCCTCGATCTCGCCGACCGTTTTCGCGAGCAGGTCGCGCGTGGTGCCGACGTCCGCGATCATTGCCTCGATCCCGAACACCGGCGCCTTCAGCGGGACGAGGTCGGCCTGCGACTTCGACAGCTCGGTCTTGAAGGTGTTGAGCGTTGCCAGCGTTTCCTGCAGCGCGCCGAGGCGCTGGCGCGACTGGAGGACGAAATCGTTCAGCGCGTTCTGGCGGTCGACGAGGGTCTTGCCGTCGGGGTCGGTCTCCACGTCGGCGAGCGAGCGTTCGAGCTGGGCCTGGCGCTGGCCGAGCTCCTCGAAATCGAGCCGGATCGCTTTCAGGATGTTGAAGTTGTCGTCGATGCGGGCAAGGCGCTGCTCGATCTCGATCTTGTTCTTCGACAGCGTCTCGACGCGAGTGTCGAGCGGCGCCTCGCCGCCGGTCTCGAGCTCGTCGATGCTCTTGGCCAGCCGGTCATGGCTGAGGCCGAGCTCGCCGATCAGGGCATTGATGCCGGCGTCCGACGCGCGCAGCGGGACCAGCTCGGCATGGGATTTCGCCAGATCTTCCTTGTACTGGTTGAGGGTCATGAACGTGTCCTGGACCGCGTTCACCCGTGACAGCAGCGCCGATACGTCGGGCGCCACGTCTTTCAGGCGGTCGGCGAGGTTGTTCTTGCGGTCGTCGGTCTCGAGGTCGAGCAGGGAGCGCTCGAGCTGGTTCTGGCGATCGCGGATCTCGGTGAAAACAGGCTCGACCGCGCGCCGCTGATCGGCGACCTTGCCGACCATCTCTCGTACCCCCTGCTGGCGCCGGCGGATCTCGGCGAGCTGGTCGTGCATGTCGGTGGATTCGTTGCGGCCCTGCTGGAGAAGCGCGCGCTGCTCAATCTCGCCCAGCTTGTCGTGGAGCGCGGAGACGGCCTCCCGGGGATCGCTTTCGATCAGATGCTGGACGGTGGCGTCGAGGTGGTTTTGCAGCGCGTGGGCGACGACGACGTCCTCGCGGGTCTTCTTGAGGCGGTCGCGCAGGGTATTGAGGCGCCGGTCCTGACGCGAGAGCCGCCAGGCGGGGGCGCCGATCAGCGCCAGCCCGAGCGTCACGATCGCGCCGGTTGCGATACGCTGCGGCATAGGCAGGTCCGCAAACAGCGTAGGCAAGTGCGCGACGTCATAACCAAACGCCTGCTGGGCGAGGATCGCGATCGCGGCTAGCAGGACAAACCAGGCAACCACGAAAAACAGCCACATCGTGACTTCCCCACCCGGGACACATTCTCGCCATAGTTGCTATTGGAGAGCGGAACCGAGATCAAGGGGCGCGCGGATTGCCTGACGTGTCAGCCAACGCGATCCACAGCCGCCGGTGTCAGCCGATCGGTGGAGGGCGGTGCGGAGAGTGCCAGGTTTTCCCGAAGTTGGGGTGGTGGCGGCCCACACCCTCCGTCATCATTCCGGGGCGTGACGAAGTCGCGAGCCCGGAATGACAGAGAGCTAGAGCCGAAACTCGTTGGTCAGTTCGCCGATGCCGTCGATCGTGACGGTCACAATATTCACCGGCTCCTTCATCACGCCGACGCCGACCGAGGTGCCGACGGCGATGAGATCACCGGCAAGCAGGGTCATGTCGTGGGAGATCTTGCTGACCAGCTCCTGCGCGGTGAAGATCATGTCCGAGATCGGATAGTTCTGCCGCTCCGCCCCGTTGAGGATGGTGCGCACGGTGAGCTTGGCCGGATCGAGGCCGGTTGCGATGACGGGGCCGAACGGGCCGTAATCATCGATGCCCTTGGCGCGGGCCCATTGCGGGAAGGTGGGATCGCTGGTCAGGATGTCGTTGGCGGTGATGTCGTTGACGCAGGTGTAGCCGAAGATGAAGCTGTCCGCTTCCGCCGGCGAGACGCGGGCGCAGGTCCTGCCGATGACGATGCCGAGCTCGCCCTCATAGGTGGTCTTGCCGTCGTAATAAGAGGGGCGGCGGATCACGGCGCCCGGCGTCGTGATGCTGGTGGTGGCCTTCAGCAGATAGAGCGGCTCCGGCGGCTCGGGCTGGTTCAGCTTGGCGGCGAGCGCGTGGAAATTATTCCAGAGCGCGACGATCTTGCTGGGCGCGCAGGGTGCGAGCAGCTCGACCTCAGACAGCGCCAGCATCTTGCCGGTGGCTGCGTGGCGGCCGAACATCTCGCCCTCATGCACGCTGATGCCTGAGGCCGTCAGGCTGCCGAACCCGGTCGCACCGCTATGGCGGTAGCGCAGCCATTGTTTCATCTCGCCCGTCATCACGCCACCGCCAGTGCACGGGGATCGGCAGGTGCGGAGACGCCGTCATAGAGGCCGGCGATGCGGGCGCGCTGGGTCACCATCGCCAGCACCGAGTCGAGCGCGGGCGTGGCGATGCCGGTGAGGCGGCCCATCTCCTGCACCACGGTGACGAGCGGATCGATCTCCATCGGACGGCCACGCTCGAGATCCTGGAGCATCGAGGTCTTGTGCGCGCCGACCTTGCGGGCGCCCTCGATGCGGCGCTCGACGTCGACGCGGAATTTGACGCCGAACGTCTCGGCAATGCCTTGCGTCTCCACCATGATCGCGCGCGAGAGCGCACGCGTGGAGGGATCGGTGCAGATCACGTCGAGCGTTGCATGGGTCAGCGCGCTGATCGGGTTGAAGCAGACATTGCCCCAGAGTTTCAGCCAGATCTCGTCGCGGATGCGGTCGAGCACCGGCGCTTTCAGCCCGGCGGCGACGAAGAGATCGGCGAGGCGCTGCACGTCCGGCGTGATTTCGCCGGAGGGCTCGCCGAGCGGAAAATTGTTGCCGTAGACGTGGCGGATCACGCCGGGCGCTTCGATCTCGGTGGCGGGATACACGATGCAGCCGATGGCGCGCTCGGCGCCGATCTCGCGCCACTGCCGTCCGCCGGGGTCGATGCTCTCCAGCGTCGAATTCTCGTATTGGCCGCCGTGCTTGTAGAAATACCAATAGGGGATGCCGTTGACGGCGGTGACGATGCGGGTGTGCGGCCCGAGCAGCGGCTGCATCTTCTCGATCACGCCGGTGATCGAATGCGCCTTCAGCGTGATGATGATGTAGTCCTGCACGCCGAGCTCGGCGGGATCGTCGGTGCAGCGCGGATGCACGGTGTGCTTCTCCTCGCCCGCGAGCAGGGTCAGACCGCGCTCGCGCATCGCGGCAAGGTGGGCGCCGCGCGCGACCAGGCTGACGTCGGCGCCAGCGCGTGCGAGCTGAACCCCGAGATATCCGCCGATCGCGCCGGCGCCGTAGATGCAGATCTTCATGAAATCCTCGCGGGTGTCCGGAATTTTGGGACGAAAGATCCGGTCCGGCTCGGAGAGGTCCGAGCCGGGGCCGGTCGTCGCAGGGGAAGTGTGACGCTCTAAGCTGCTGCTTGCGGCGAGCCGTTGATCGCTTCGTCAACGGCAGCAGCAATGTCGCGCATGCTGATGACGGAGACGAGGCTGTAATCGTCGATGACGGGCAGGTGCCGGATGTGATTGCGGTTCATCAGATGCCGGACGTGCTCGATCGTGTCTGAGGAGGTGCAGGACACGAGCTGCTGCACCGACACGAGCTGCGAGACCTTGACGTTGATGGCGTTGGCACCATGCTCGGCGACGGCGCGCACCACGTCACGCTCGGTGAACATGCCGACCGCGGTGTTGCCTTCGGAACGGACCACGTCCTTGACCACCAGCGCGCTGATGTTGTTGGCGCGCATCAGCTTGGCGGCGATACCCACCGTTTCGTTCATTCGCACCGTGACAACGCGCGGTGTCTTTTTGCGCAGAATGTCTCCGACCAGCATTGCAACCTCCCTGGGTGAATGACAGGTGAAGTGTGGTATACATAATGCCAATCGTCAAGCGTTCGATTTGGCTGATCCGAAAATTCTTGCGGCAGCAATACTGACGTTTGTCATCACGCCAAAATGCAAAAAGGGGCGCATCGCTGCGCCCCTTTCGACCGATTGAAAGGCGTGTGGTCGCTACGCTGTCTCGGTCTTGGCGTTGCCAGTCTTGGTGTTGCCGGTCTTGGCGTTACCCGTCGCGGCATTCGCGCTCTCGGCTTCCTTGCCGAGGATGAAGGAGCGGCGCAGCGGCTTGATCACGAACAGCGCCGTCAGCGCCGCCGTCGCGTTCAGCGCCACCGCGACCACGAACACGGCCTTCCAGCCGTACGTTGCCGAGATCACGCTGGCGAGCGGGACGAGCAGGGATGCCGTGCCCTTCGCGGTGTAGAGCATGCCGTTGTTGGTGGTTGCGTATTTCGAGCCGAACGTGTCGCCGCAGGTGGCGGGAAACAGCGAGTAGATCTCGCCGAACACGCCGAAGTACACCGCGGTCGCGAGCACGAAGACGACAGGGATGTTTCCATAGGCCGACAGCGTCAGCAGCATCAGCGCCGCGGTGCCGAAGGCGATGAACATGGTGTGCTCGCGGCCGATCGTGTCGGAGACCCAGCCGAAGAAGGGACGTCCGAAACCGTCGAAGATGCGGTCGAGAGAGATCGCGAACGTCAATGCCGCCATCTGGAAGCCCGCGAGCGTCACCGGCGTGTCGGCGATCTTGTAGTCGTGCGCGATGGGGCCGATCTGCGCCGCGGTCATCAGGCCGCCGGAGGCGACCATGACGAAAACGAGATACATCACCCAGAAAATAGGGGCGCGCAGCACCTGCGGCGGGGTGAAGTCGATCTTGGTCTGCGGCAGATTGAGCTGCTTCTTCTTCGGCGGGATCGAGATCCGCGGCGGCTGGATGAAGAAGGCGAGCACGAACACGATCAGGCCCTGGCCGATGCCGAAGGTGAGGAACGCGTGCTGGTAGCCGCTCGTTACGATCATGGTCGCGATCGGCACAATGGTGAGCGCGGCGCCTGCGCCGAAGCCGGCGGCGGTCGCACCGGCGGCGAGGCCGCGGCGATCAGGGAACCATTTCAGCGCGTTGCCGACGCAGGTGCCGTACACCGCGCCGGCGCCCATGCCGCCGACGACTGCGGCGGCGTAAAGCAGGGCGAGCGAGTCAGCGTAGGAGTTCAACACCCAGGACAGAGCGATCATGACGCCGCCGAACATGATGACGATGCGCGGACCGTATTTGTCGACGAACCAGGCCTCGATCGGCACCAGCCAGGTCTCGGTGACGACGAAGATGGTGAAAGCGAGCTGGATCGCCGCGCGGCCCCAATGATACTTGGCGTCAATCGGATCGACGAACAGCGTCCAGCCGTATTGCAGGTTGGCGATCATCGCCATGCAGACGATGCCCATGGCGAGTTGGAACCAACGGAAACCGGTGCGAAGAGGCGCGGCTGTGACGGCGCCGTCCGTGCTGGAAATCATCAATAACCTCCCAACGCGCCTGATTGAATGCGACCTGGGATTGCAAGATGACCCAGTGTCGCAAATATTGTGGCTTATCGTCGCAAGCGCGGCGGGGACATTGGTATACCATATTCCAGAAGGCAAGCCCAATCTTGTGACGCAGCGCAAGAAAAGTGCACGGTTCCCTTCAGATCAGCGGTAGCCAAGGCGGGTTCTGTAAAAACGAAAACGCCCGGCCGTGAGGCCGGGCGTCGTGCTTGGTTTAGATGTGGTGGTGCGCGTCAGGCGGCGGCGGTCGATTTCGCGACCACGACCTTGCGCCAGGGCTTGAGCACCATGATCGCCAGCAGCGAAGCCAGGATGTTGGCGCCGGCCGCGATGATGAACACGCTGTCCCACGTGC
This sequence comes from Bradyrhizobium sp. Unk1, assembly GCF_059512345.1. Classification (NCBI taxonomy): domain Bacteria; kingdom Pseudomonadati; phylum Pseudomonadota; class Alphaproteobacteria; order Hyphomicrobiales; family Nitrobacteraceae; genus Bradyrhizobium; species Bradyrhizobium sp. Unk1. The sequence continues at coordinate 419,595 of NZ_JCAMOP010000001.1, read as the reverse complement.
CCGACGATTGCTGCATGTAGTTGGCGATCGGGACAAGCAGCGCGGCGGTACCCTTTGCGGTGTAGAGCAGGCCCGCATTGGTGGTCGCGAACTTGGCGCCGAACGTGTCGGTGCAGGTCGAGGGGAACAGCGAGTAGATCTCACCCCAGGCGAAGAACACGAAGCCCGACAGCAGCACGAACCAGAGCGGGTCGTGTCCCCAGAGATAGAGCATCCAGATGCCGAACCCTTCCATGCCGAAGGCGATGAACATCGTGTTCTCGCGGCCGATCATGTCGGAGATCCAGCCGAAGAACGGACGCGTCAGGCCGTTGAGCACGCGGTCGATCGTCGCCGCGAAGGTCACGGCCGTCATCGTCACCGCCATCAGCGTCACCGGAACGCTGTCGACCTTCCAGTCGACCGCGATCGGCTTCAGGTTCGCTGTCACCATCAGGCCGCCGGCGCCGACGATCACGAACATGAAGTACATCAGCCAGAAGATCGGCTGACGCAGCACCTCGGTCGGCTGGTAGTTGCGACGTGTCTGCACCAGCGCGGCGTTCGCCGCCACGGCCGGCACCTGGCCTGGCTTCGGCGCCAGCAGGAAGAAGGCGAGGATGCAGATGACGATGCCTTGTCCGAGGCCGAAATAGAGGAAGGTGGTCTGGAAGCCACTGTCCTTGATCATGGCCTGGATCGGCGCGACGGTCAGTGCAGAGCCTGCACCGAAGCCGGCCGCCGTGATGCCCGCAGCAAGACCGCGCTTGTCGGGAAACCATTTCAGCGCATTGCCGACGCAGGTGCCATAGACGCCGCCCGCGCCGATGCCCGCGATGATCATGCCGAGATAGAAGCCGTTGAGCGTGGTGGCCTGCGCGTTGATCGCCCAGCCGATGGCGCAGAGAATGCCGCCGATCAGCACGACGATGCGCGGGCCGTATTTGTCGACAAACCATCCTTCGACCGGCACCAGCCAGGTCTCGAACAGCACGAAGAGCGTAAAGGCCCATTGGATCGAGGCGCGATCCCAGCCGAACTTTTTCTGGATGTCGGGGACGAAGAACGTCCAGCCGTATTGATAGTTGGCGATCATCACCATCGCCGCTACACCGACCGCCAATTGCGCCCAGCGATACGTGTCGCTAACCCGCGCGGCGGTTGGAGCCGTTGCCTGCACCATGTCCGTCATAAAGCCTCCCGTGGCGCCTCTAATTTTTCTGCGAGCGCTGGAGAGGCATTCTTGTATTCATTATGCCAAGGTTCAAGCGCTGGTCCGCTCACCGTGCGCAAATGCCGCAGACCTTTGCGGCCTGGGCGTGTGAATCGGACAACGCAAATAGAAATGGCCCCGTCCTGCGGGGCCATTCATCAAAAGTAGCATGTGGACGGTTCTGAAACCGGCGCGTCGCGCTTGCCGCGCGGGAGGCGCTGCTTACAGGCCGAAGCGGGGCAGGTCGCCGTTGTGATTCGAAATCTCGGCGCTCGCCATCAGGAAGCGGTCGACCGCGGCCAGGAAGCGGGTGAACAGCGAGGCGGAGGGGGCGAGCGCGACGGAAGCGGCTTTGGACATCGGAATTCCCTTTCTCGAGACAGTCAGTATTGCTGTCTCATTTCGAAGGGCAATTTATGTATACCAGATGCCACTGTCTATGCATGCCATTGCATAGCAGCATGCGTCATCCCGCATTGCGGCATAATGATGCGTTAAAGCGGCCGTTCCGGGCTGAAAATTGCAAAACGGCTGCTGAAGCCGCGCATTTGAGCGGATTTGGACGGAATCCCTGCGGATCCGGGCCTTGGCAGGGCAGGTCAAAGCCGTTAGTGGTCTGCCCCCTTCCAACCAACTGTCAGAGTGTTTCATGTCGAGCGCCTCGGCCGCCGTCTCGATCGGCATCGATTTTGGGACCAGCAACACGGTCGTCGCGATCGCGGCGGACGACCGCCGGGTCGAGGCCATCCGCTTCGACCACGGCGGACAACGGCACAGCGTCTACGTGTCGGCCCTGTGCTTCTGGGAGGACCGGCCGGGAGCCGGAGCCCAGGCCGAGGGCGGCCCGTGGGCGATCGAGCAGTTCCTCGAAGGCCGCCACGTCTACCGCTTCCTCCAGTCGTTCAAGACCTTCGCTGCGAGCAGCAGCTTCAACACCACGCAGGTGTTCCGGCAGCGCTACAAGTTCGAGGATATTCTGGCGGCGTTCCTGCGAACGCTGGCGCGCCATGGCGGAGACAGGTTCGGCTTCGAGACGTCAACCATCACGGTCGGCCGCCCGGTGCGCTTCGCCGGTGGCAATCCCGACGAGGCGCTGGCGATGCAGCGCTATCGGGCCGCATTCGAACGCCTGGGCGCCGGCCACGCGCGCTATGTCTACGAGCCCGTGGGCGCCGCGTTCTCGTTCGCCCGCCGGCTGGAGCGCGATGCCACCGTGCTGGTTGCGGATTTCGGCGGCGGCACCAGCGATTTCTCCGTGATGCGTTTCTCGCGCGTGGGCGGTGCCTTGCGTGCCGAGCCGCTTGGACACGCCGGCATCGGGATTGCAGGCGACACGTTCGATTACCGCATCGTCGACCACGTCGTCTCGCCGCGGCTGGGCAAGGGGTCGAGCTTCCGCTCGTTCGACAAGGTGCTGCCGGTCCCCACCGGCCACTACACCAACCTCGCGCGCTGGCATCAACTCGCGATGATGAAGAGCAACGGCGATCTGCGCGAGCTCCGCGAGCTTGCGCGCACCGCGCTGAAGCCTGCTCTGCTCGAGGACTTCATCACCATCGTCGATCTCGACCTCGGCTTCTCGCTGTACCGCGCGGTGTCCGACGCCAAGGTGGCGCTGTCGGCGCACGATCAGGTGGAATTCCGCTTCAAGGGCGGCGGGGTCGATATCGGCTCGACCATCACGCGGAAGAATTTCGACACCTGGATCGCCGACGATATCGCCCGGCTGGGTGCCACGGTCGACAAGGTGCTGGGCGAAGCCGGCATCACCGCGCGTGAGGTGGAAAAGGTGTTTTTGACCGGCGGGACCTCGTTCGTGCCCGCCGTCCGAAAGCTGTTCGCCGAACGGTTCGGCAACGAACGGCTGATGTCGGGCGACCAGTTCGAGTCGATCGCCTACGGCCTCGCGCTGATCGGACATAGCCCCGACCCCGATCGCTGGACCGCAGGCGGCGGGATAGAGCCGAGAGCGGGCGCGTAGGCCCTTTGCGCGATTTGAGTGCGCGCCTCGTCCTTCGAGACAACCGCTTCGCGGTTTCCTCAGGATGAGGCTAAGCAGCATTGGCGCCCGCTGAAATTGCTGCCGTGCCCTCCTTCCTCATCCTGAGGAGCCCGCAAAGCGGGCGTCTCGAAGGATGGCCACAATGAAGGTGCGCGTCAGTGCCGTAGGGTGGGCGTGCCACCATCTTTCCGAGGTTGAGAGAGATTGGCGGGCACGCTGCGCTTTGCCCACCCTACGATACTGATGTTGCCGCTACTGGTTGATCTCGGGCTCGACGAGCTTTGCCAGATTGCGCAGCGATTCCTGCCAGCCGAGATAGCAGGCCTCGGGCGGGATGACGTCGGGGATGCCGGCCTGGGTGATGTCAACCTCGGTGCCGACCGAGACCTTCTTCAGCGTCACGGTCACCTCGATCACGCCGGGCAGATTGGGGTCGTCGAATTTGTCGGTGTAGCGGAGCCGTTCGCCGGGGACGAGCTCGAGATACTCGCCGCCGAAGGCGTGGCTGTTGCCCGTCGTGAAATTCCGGAACGACATCTTGAACGTTCCCCCGACCTTGGGCTCGAGGTGATGGACGGTGCAGGTAAAGCCATTCGGCGGTAGCCATTTCGCCAGCGCATCCGCCTCGAGGAAGGCGCGATAGACTTTCTCCGGGCTGGTCGAGAGAACGCGGTGCAGACGTACAGTGCTGGGCATGTTCTTTCATCCTCTTGCATTGATGGGCCCGACCTTGGCGTCTACGGCCCATTCATGTCTCAAGGACGACCGGGATGCCGCCGATCCGACATGGCATTGCAGATAAACGGGGGCCGCCGAAACCGGCGGCCCTGGATGTTGTCTTTGATGCTGTCTTTGAAGTTGTTCGGATCGGTTTGCCGCTCACCGCGTCCAGTCTTCACCCGCGCACAACGTTCCCATGCAGCCCCGGACATTGAGATTGCCCGAAGGCAGCAAGGTGACGGTGCTCGCATAGGTCTTTCCGTCGTCGGCATTGTAGATCCTGCCCGACCATTGATTGGCGCCGGCCGCCTGCATGTCGATGAACAGGGAGATGCCGACGATCTTCCGGCCGCGCAACGCAGGATCGCCGTTATGGTCGTCGAGCTGCGCCTTGCCCGTCTTCTTGTCGATCGGCTCCTTCAGCCAGACGACCCTGCCGCATAGCGCATTGCCGCAACGGCTCACCTTGATCCTCGCGTCGCCCGACTGTGTCAGCCAGACGCCGGCGGGACCGCTGGCCGTTGCGGCTTCGGCGTTTCCAAGCGGGGAGATGGACAACAGCGCTGCGAGCAGGTGCCGGACGAGGGTGGAACGCATGGGGGCTCCATGTTGGATAAATTGTCATGAAATATTTCATGATAAACGATCAATATATCGCGCTTAAGGTTGGGTCAATCACACGGAACATGCATATTAGGGGAGGTTGGTTGCCTGGAAATTGCGGAGTGCTTGGAGATGGGTGTGGCGGAGATATCGGTACGGGAGGCCCGGCAGAGCTGGTTCCGGCGTCTCGATCTTGCGTTCTGGGCGATCTGGGCGGCACTGCCGGTGGTGGTGTGGCTCGCCTACCTCCGGAGCACGACCGCCTCCGCCTCGATCGCGGCGAGCCTTGGTCCCGACCAGGTGAAATGCGCAGGCCTCGTCGCCAATCCGCTCGAGATGTCGCGCCCGGGACAGCTGTTGTTCTGGACGCTATTTGCGCTTCAGCTCTCGTTCTTCGCCGTGTTGATCGGCATCCTGCACCGTATGGTGCACCGATTCGCACGCGGCCGGATCTTCGTATCCGAGACGCTTCAGGGCGTGTGGTGGATGGGGATCATTCTGGTGATCTGGCCGTTCATCGACCTGATCACCGGCAACGCGGTGGCTTATGCCTTGCACGAGATCGGCGACGTCAAGTTCTTCCTGCCGTCCTACAACCTCGACATCGGCACGATCGCGGGCGGGATGTTCCTGATGGCGCTGAAATTCGTCATCGAGCACGCCATCCTGCTGCAGTCCGAAAACGAGCTGACGATCTGAGGTGAATGCTGGTGCCGATCGTCGTGAACCTCGATGTCATGCTTGCGAAGCGGAAGCGCCGCCTCGGGGACCTTGCCGACGCAATCGGCATTTCCATCCAGAACCTGTCGGTCCTGAAGACGGGCAAGGCGAGGGCGATGCGCTTCTCGACCCTGGCCGCGATCTGCCGCGAGCTCGATTGTCAGCCCGGAGACATCCTCGAATATGTCGCGGGCGAGGAGGGAAGCGACGGGGACGCAGGCGAGGGGAGCTGAGCTCACGCCTGGCGTGACTTGTGCGCCTTCGGGCTGCACGCGAGAACCTGAAACACATCATCCATGTGCAACGGTTGGCCGTTTGCGCGCTCACTCGAATCGAGTTCGCCTGGTGAGAGCTCTACCTCGCGGGCCGGCCGGACGATCGATCCGTCAGATCGCTGCCACATCCTGCGGCGTCATCGTGAAGGCGAGCCGGTAGCGGCCGATCGTCGGATTGTCCTGCGCGCCCAGAGCGCCAAGCGCCGCCGGCGAAAGTCGGTCGGCGGTCACCTGCTCGATCGCGTCGGCATCGTAACCAGACAGCAGCATGATCCAGTCGGCGGCCCCGTCCTTGCCGCGGATCTGCTGCTCGGTGGTGGGCGAGCTGGTCCGGGGCGTGTCGGTCAGGAGGAGGTGGGCGCCGGTCAGTCCCGGCATCTGCGCCAATTTGCCGAGCATCTCCGAGAGATGTGTCTGCAACTCCGCCTCGCGCCCGGCCTCCGGCGAAAGCCGGATGGTGGCGAGCGAGGTCGCGACGCCACCGCCAAAGCTGGCGGCGACGCGGCACTGGCTGCGGACCATGCCGAGATGATGCGGCATCATCTTGGTCGACCATGGCGTCGGCGCGTTGAGCCGATCGAGATATCCCTTCGACGTGAGCACCTCGTACCGCTCCAGCTCGTACAGCACGAAGAAGCCTTCGGTGTCCGTCGTGCTGGTCCAGCGAGATCCGCGCCGGAAGCCGGGAATGCTCATCCGCTCGGGAAAATGTTCGTGGGAATGCCAGTCGCCGAACTCCGCACGCTGCTCGGGGCGGACGCTCCACCACATCGCGACGGCGGCCTTACCGAGCAGTGACATGCTGACCTCCCTGTTTTCCAGCACCTTGCCTTGACGCCAACGCCGGGAGCAAGTCGTTCACGCTTCCAGTCCGACCCCGTACTGTCAGGTGCGATCTGCGATCCCTTCGCGGTGGTGCCCGCACGTGTGGCGCTTGGCAGCCTTTCGGTGCCCGTAGTCGATTTTGGCTGGAGGGAGAGTGGTGCGGTTCTTCCGAGAGCAGCTTGCTGGTGGTGTACGGTGAGCGCTCGATAACGCGACATCGTGTCGACGCTCTCAGGCGAGCACGGTCAGCTGGCACCAATCGCGGCTGCGAACGCGCAACTCACCTTGTCTCAGGCGCCTTTCGGGCCTGAATCCTCAAAGTTGAAAAAGTTCCACTGCGGCCCATGAGGCATTAAATCCCGCCAAGCCTTGCAACTGGCGATGATGGGGTATACCGTGATGCTTGTTCGTTCAGCCGCTGTGCCTTGTTGAATGCGCCCGCGGGCTCCTTTTCCAGAGACATCGACGAATTGAATCTGGTTCCGCGTGAGTGTCACGCGGAATATGCGCGTATGCGCTTTGGAGAAGAATAATGACGACAGGTACCGTGAAGTGGTTCAACGGCCAAAAGGGCTTTGGATTCATTCAGCCCGACGACGGCGGCAACGATGTGTTCGTTCACATCAGCGCGGTCGAGCGGGCTGGTCTCTCAGGTCTCGCCGAGGGCCAGAAGGTCAACTTCGAGGCCAAGACCGACAAGATGCGAGGCAAGGTCAGCGCAGAGAATCTCTCGCTGGCTTAAGATACTGCGCCGTTTCACGGATGTACTGAAACGGCCACGCTGCCCGCTCGATCCCAGGGATTGAGCGGGTTTTGTCCGTTGTCGGAGTGGGTGAAGCATGAGCGGCAAGAAGTCGGCTGAACCGTCACCCCAAAGCATTGCGCGTTCCAACCGTCAGCGTTTGGCGGCCGAGGAGGGAACGCGGGCCATGGCGGACGTCGAAAGACAGGCCGTCGATGTTCGCAAGAACATGGCGCGGCTTCGCGAGCTGCGCGAAGCCAAGGAAGCGGCCGATGCAACTCTTCAAGCATCGTTGCCGGCGCCGACCCTGACGAAGCGCAAGAGAAAGCTGTCGCAGTAGTCGATTTCAACAGCGCCGACGAAAATCTGGAGAGGGCCGGTCACATGCCAAAGAGTGCGGATCGTGCCTAGGGTCAAGTCGGACAGCGGCGGCACAATCACCTTCTTTCTCGCGCTTGGCGCAGGCCGGCAGATGTGCCGCCTTGCGACTACGTTCCAGACGCAGAAACAGGCCTTCAGCTATCTTCAGAAATACCGGACGGAGTTCGAGCGCATTGCGCGGAGCCGGCTGGCTTCCGGCGAGCTCGAAGACGGGATCGTCGTGCTCTCGATGCTCTAAAGCATGAGCCGGAAAAGTGCGAAGCGGTTTTCCGAAAAGATCATGCTCAAGCAATAACCTAAAGTGCGAGACGATTTATTCCGATCTCATCGCGCTTTAGGTCCGGCATCGATTTCGACGCAGCGCCTTCAGCGCGACCTTCAATCGCCCGGACATAAGATCGTAACCAGCCAGAGAGCGTTTCCTATTCGGAGCGGTTTCCCGACTTGGCCTCGCGGGCCAATCGCTCCGCCTTCAGGCGCTCGCGGTTCTCGTTGAAGGAGTGCTGGTCCTTCGCATAGTCATTCATCGGCTTCTGCGTTTTGACAGGCTTGAACGCCTTGTTGGCTTCACGCTTGGCCCGATCCGAGGATTGATCTCTCAACATTTCGACCTCGTTTTGATCAACAAGCTGTGACAGGACAAGTGCTGGCCGACGCCTCCCACCCGCAAACGCTGTGCGTGGGCTTGCTACCTTTCGGGGCGAGAAGAAGACCAATTCTGCAGCGTTGCGCAGATGCTTTTGCGATGTGTTTCAGTTACTCGCCTTGGCGGCTGCGTTGCTCGTACGTCGGGATAGCACGCCGGCTTAGCTAACAACGGCACGCCGCCGCTTATGTTCCAGGGACCCTGCGGACTGGCGCCAGGTTTGCGATAGTGCGATGGTCCCGCCGCAATGTCAGGAGATGTGTAATGTTCGGTGTGAACGACGGGGAGACAATCCCCGCGAAGGAAAGGCCGCAAAGGTCTCAAAGATGGACCGGTGAAGATGCATGGGCGGCTTACCAGCTTCCCTTCAACGATCTGCTCTTCCGTTCACAATCCGTACATCGGGAGCATTTTGACCCAAATCGCGTGCAGTTGAGCCGGCTGCTGAACATCAAGACAGGTGGTTGTCCGGAAGACTGCGGTTACTGCAGCCAGTCGTCGCATCATGCGACCGCTCTTGCAGCCTCCAAGTTGATGGAGGTCGGGAAGATCGTTGCCGAGGCACGTAAGGCAAAAGACAGCGGCGCGACGCGTTATTGCATGGGGGCGGCCTGGCGCAATCCGAAGCCGCGCGACATGGATGCCATTGTCGAGGTCGTCGGAGCCGTGAAGGAGCTCGGGCTCGAGACCTGCATGACGCTCGGCATGCTCGACCGGGATCAGGCCGACCGGCTGAGTGCAGCCGGGCTTGATTACTACAATCACAATATCGATACCTCGGAGCGCTACTATCCGAGCGTCATCTCCACCCGCACATTCGCCGATCGTCTCGACACACTGGAGCATGTCCGCGAGGCCGGCATGAAAGTGTGCTGCGGCGGAATTCTCGGTATGGGTGAGAGCGAACAGGACCGCGTCGACATGCTGGTCACGCTCGCCAACCTCCCGGAAGCGCCGGAGAGCGTGCCGATCAACATGCTGATCCCGATTCCGGGAACGCCGATGGCGAAGGCGACGCCGATAGGTCCTATCGAGTTCGTGCGCATTGTCGCGCTGGCGCGTATCATGATGCCGGCCTCTTTCGTGCGACTCTCGGCGGGGCGGTCGGCGATGACCGACGAGATGCAGGCGCTGTGCTTCTTTGCCGGTGCAAACTCGATCTTTGTCGGCGACACGCTGTTGACTGCGGGCAATCCGCAGGACGAAGCCGATCGGAAGTTGTTTGGCCGGCTGGGGCTGGAGGCCCTCTGACCTTTTTTGCAAGCCGCTGAGCCGCTTTCCCGATCATGCCCTGGCCGTTGGGTGGTTTGTCCGACGAACAACCCCTCGGCCGCTCTTCGCCGGGCAGGATATTGGCTTTGTCGGATCATGGCATAATGCACCTGTTTTGCCCGACGTGTCAAAGGGCGTTTCGTAAAATACGAAATCGTCTTGTGGCCAAGGGGTTAGCTACTGTGCATGGGGTTGTTTTTCAGTTTTTAAGTTTGAGCCGCGACCGCACGGCCTTCTGAAGCAAAAAGGGCCGCCCCTTCGGGCGGCCCTTTCCTCTTGGCTTGAACTAGATCCGCTTACTCAGCGGCCTGCTTCTGCGGCGGGTCGAGCGCGCCGGATTTGTGGATGTCGGCGACCTGGTGATCGCTGAAGCCGAGCACGCTGCGCAGGATCTCGTCGGTGTGCTCGCCGAGCAGCGGGGAGCGCTCCACCTCGCTCGGAGAATCCGACAGCTTGATCGGGTTGCCGACCGAGATGTACTTGCCGCGGGTCGGGTGATCGACCTCGACCACGGTCCCGGTGGCGCGCAGCGACTGGTCCTCGGCGATCTCCTTCATCGACAGGATCGGCCCGCAGGGGATGTCGTCCTTGTTGAGGATTTCCATCGCCTCGAATTTCGTCTTCGTCATCGTCCACTGTTCGATGCGGCCGAAGATCTCGTTGAGGCGCGGCAGGCGGACCGCGGGCTTGGCGTAGTTCGGATCGGTCTTCCAGGTGGGCTCGCCGATCACGTCGCAGATCTTCTCCCAGACCGGAGCCTGGGTGATGAAGTAGATGTAGGCGTTGGGATCGGTCTCCCAGCCCTTGCACTTCAGGATGCGGCCGGGCTGGCCGCCGCCGGAATCGTTGCCGGCGCGCGGCACGGCGTCGCCGAACGGAATGCCTTCGCCGAACTGGCTGTATTCTTTGAGCGGACCATGCGCGAGGCGCTGCTGGTCGCGCAGCTTGACGCGGGCGAGGTTGAGCACGCCGTCCTGCATCGCCGCGGTGACCTTCTGGCCCTTGCCCGAATGCGTGCGCTGATAGAGCGCGGTGACGATGCCGAGCGCCAGGTGCAGGCCGGTGCCGCTGTCGCCGATCTGCGCGCCGGTGACGAGCGGCAGGCCGTCGCGGAAGCCGGTGGTCGAGGCGGCGCCGCCGGTGCACTGCGCGACGTTCTCATAGACCTTGCAGTCTTCGTAGGGGCCAGGGCCAAAGCCCTTGATCGAGGCGACGATCATCTTCGGGTTGATCGCCTGGATCTTCTCCCAGGGGAAGCCCATGCGGTCGAGCACGCCGGGGCCGAAGTTTTCGACCAGCACGTCGCACTTCTTGATCAGCTCGGTGAGGACTTCCTTGCCCTTGGGGTTCTTGGTGTCGAGCGTGATCGAGCGCTTGTTGTGGTTGAGCATGGTGAAATACAGGCTGTCCACGTTCGGGATGTCCTGCAGCTGGCCGCGGGTGATGTCACCCACGCCCGGACGTTCCACCTTGATCACGTCGGCGCCGAACCATGCCAGCAGCTGCGTGCAGGTCGGCCCGGACTGGACGTGGGTGAAGTCGAGAATGCGAACGCCCTTGAGCGCTTTGGTCATCGTATTGCTCCGTACTCTGTGTCTGCCCCTGCACCCGGCAGGGAATAGGGTTGAAGGAGAGGAGGCTAAAGCGCGCTTGGCGCTTCAGCTCTTTTGTTTGGGCATGATCTCTTCGGAAAACCGCTGTGCGCTTTTCCGGATCATGCCTTACTTCTTCTTCTGCAGAACGCTCTGCGGATTGAGGTTGCCGATGCGGCCGCTCTCCGAGCCCGCGGCCGGATCGATCACCGCGTTGATGAGCGTCGGCTTGCCCGAGGCCATCGCCTCGTTGACGGCGCGCTTGAGCTCGTCGGGCGAGGTGGCATTCACGCCGACGCCGCCGAAGGCTTCCATCATCTTGTCGTAGCGCGCGCCCTTGACGAACACCGTCGTCGCCGGATCGGCGTTGACGCTGTTGACGTCGGTGCCGCGATAGATGCCGTCATTGTTGAAGATGACGACGCAGATCGGCAGGTTGTAGCGGCAGATGGTCTCGACCTCCATGCCGGAGAAGCCGAAGGCCGAGTCGCCTTCCACCGCGAGCACGGGATGGCCGGTCTCGAGCGCCGCCGCGATCGCCTGGCCCATGCCGATGCCCATCACGCCCCAGGTGCCGACGTCGAGGCGCTTGCGCGGCCTGTACATGTCGATGACGCCGCGGGCGAGGTCGAGCGTGTTGGCGCCCTCGTTGACGAGGATCGCCTCCGGGTGATCCTTGATCACGTTCTTCAGCACGCCGAGCGCGCCGTGATAGTCCATCGGCGACTTGTTGTTCATGAGCTTCGGCGCCATCTTGGCGACGTTCTCGTCACGCTTGGACACGATGGCCTTGGTCCATTCGGCCGGCGGCGCGGTCCAACCCGTGCTGATCGCCTGATTGAAGGCCGATACGACCGAGCCGATGTCGCCGACGACGGGCGCGACGATCTCGACGTTGGAGTCCATCTCGCGCGGCTCGATGTCGACCTGGATGAACTTCTTCGGGGTCTCGCCCCAGCTCTTGCCCTTGCCGTGCGAGAGCAGCCAGTTCAGCCGGGCGCCGATCAGCAGCACGACGTCGGATTCTTTCAGCACCGTGGAGCGCGCGGCGCCAGCGCATTGCGGATGCGTGTCGGGGAGGAGGCCCTTGGCCATGCTCATCGGCAGGAACGGCACGCCGCTCTTCTCGACGAACGACTTGATCTCTTCGTCAGCCTGCGCGTAGGCCGCGCCCTTGCCGAGAATGATGAGCGGACGCTTCGCCGCCTTGAGCACGTCGAGCGCGCGCTTGATCGAAGCGGGCGAGGGGATCTGCGCGGGCGCGGCGTCGATCACCTTGACCAGCGACTTCTGGCCGGCATCGGCGTTCATCACCTGGCCGAACAGCTTTGCCGGCAGGTCGAGATAGACGCCGCCCGGACGGCCCGACACCGCCGCGCGGATGGCGCGGGCGAGACCGATACCGATGTCCTGGGCATGCAGCACGCGATAGGCCGCCTTGCACAGCGGCTTGGCGATCGCGAGCTGGTCCATCTCTTCGTAGTCGCCCTGCTGGAGGTCGACGATCTCGCGCTCGGAGGAGCCCGAGATCAGGATCATCGGGTAGCAGTTGGTGGTGGCGTGCGCGAGCGCGGTGAGACCATTGAGGAAGCCGGGCGCCGACACCGTGAGGCAGACGCCGGGCTTCTTGGTGAGGTAGCCGGCAATGCCCGCGGCGTAGCCGGCGTTCTGCTCGTGGCGGAAGGAGATCACGCGAATGCCTTCGGCCTGCGCCATGCGGCCCAAATCCGTGATCGGGATGCCCGGCACATTATAGATGGTGTTGATGCCGTTCAGCTTGAGCGCGTCGATGACGAGATGAAAGCCATCCGTCAGTTCCTGCTCGGTGCCCGGTGCTTCGGACTTGGTCGCGGTATTCAGCATGGGCCTTGTCTCCCTGGTCTCATATGCCGTTTTAGGCTTTGTGGGCGAATGGCTCGCCCTTCTGGTGAACGTTGCTAGGTGAACAGTTCCTGACCGTGCGCTTCGACGTAAGCGGCAAGGCCAAGGGTGTGGTCGCGGGCGCGCTTCTCGGCGAGCTCGGTGTCGCGCGCTTCCAGTGCTTCGATCATGCTGAGATGCTCGGGCAGCGAAGTGGCGGTGCGATCCTTGCGTCCGATGGTCAGCTGGCGATAGCCGCGCACGTGCAGCAGCAGATCGTTGGTGAGATCGACCAGCACCGGCGATTCCGACAGCGAGATCAGCGCCTGGTGGAAGGCGATGTTGGCGCGCGAATATTCCTCGACGTGATCCTCGGGCAGGCGGTCCTTGCCGAAATCCTTGAAGTAGTCGCGCAGCGCCGTGATGTCTTTCTTGCGTGCGGTGGTGGTGATCAGGCGGGCCGCCATGCTCTCCAGCGCCGCCCAGGCGCGGATCATGTCGACGATCTCGCTCTTGGTCCTGCGCACCACCATGATGCCGCGGCGCGGAACCGTCTTCACGAAGCCGTCCTGCTCGAGCATCGCGATGGCTTCGCGGATCGGGGTGCGGCTGACACCCAGGCGTTCGGACAACGCGCGCTCGTCGAGCATCACCGGCTCGGGCGTCGAGTAGATGTCCATCTTGAGGATGGCTTCCTTCAAGGCGTCATACGCCTTGTTCTTGAAGCTGCTCTCCGGGGCAATACGAACGATTGCGATATCTGCCTCGGTCATGTTCGGCAACGCCTTGGTTGGTTTCCGCAGTGACACGACGAATCTCCTCCAGTGGGAGTCGTCTTTTACAGGATTATTAACGGGAAAGTTTTTGGCATACCACATGCCAGAATGTCAAGCTGGCTATTTTTTGCGGCGTTCTAAGTCATGCAGCAGCTTGACAAGTTGGCTTCTGGCATACCAAATGCCATCGCCAGCCATTTTTGATCCAAAGCGGCGGAGTAATGTGGGCTTTATGCCACTCCGTTCCGCGACATGGAACAGAGCGCGGCGAATGGCAAGCATCACTGGCAGCCGCTACATGCGCGCGCTTTGAAAAGAACGAACTGAGGTCAAGGGAGAAGCCATATGTCCAATTCCAAAGATGCCGTCCGCAAAGTGCTCGACCAGGTCAAGGCGGACAACCGCACCAGCCTGACCGCGCCGGAAGGCAAGCTGGTCTGCGACGCCTACGGCATTCCGGTGCCGAAGGAGGGCGTGGCCAGGTCGGCGGGTGAGGCCGGCAAAATGGCCTCCTCGATGGGCTTCCCGGTGGTGATGAAGATCGTCTCGCCGGACATTCTCCACAAGACCGAAGCCGGCGGCGTCATCGTCGGCCTCAAGACGGCCGAGGATGCCGAGAAGGCCTACGAGACCATTCTCTCCAACGCCAAGAAGTACAAGTCCGATGCCAAGATCGAGGGCGTCCAGGTGCAGCAGATGCTGGCCGGCGGCACCGAAGTCATCGTCGGCTCGATCACCGACGGCTCGTTCGGCAAGCTGGTCGCCTTCGGCCTCGGCGGCGTGCTGGTCGAAGTCCTGAAGGACATTACCTTCCGCCTCGCGCCCGCAACCAAGGAAGACGCGCTCTCGATGCTCGACGGCATCCAGGCGCATGAGATTTTGAAGGGCGTTCGCGGCGGCGAGGCGGTGAACCGTACGGCGCTCGCCGACGTCATCGTCAAGGTCTCGCAACTCGTCACCGATTTCCCCGAAATCGTCGAGCTCGATCTCAACCCGGTGTTCGCGACGGCCAAGGACGCGATCGCCGCCGACGTGCGCATCGTCGTCGACTTCGCCTATGTGCCGAAGCCCAAGCCGCGCCCGACCGAAGAGATCGTCGCGGCCATGAGCCGTATCATGCAGCCGAAGGCGGTCGCCGTGGTCGGCGCTTCCGCCGAGGACGGCAAGATCGGCAACTCCGTGATGAAGAACCTCATCAACGGCGGCTACAAGGGCGACATCTATCCGATCCATCCCAAGGCATCCGAGATCCTCGGCTACAAGGCCTACAAGAGCGTCAAGGACGTTCCGGGCGTGATCGACACGGCCGTGTTCGCGATCCCCGCGAAGTTCGTGGCGGCGGCGCTCACCGAATGCGGCGAGAAGAAAATCCCGGGTGCGGTGCTGATTCCGTCGGGCTTCGCCGAAGCCGGCGCGCCGGAGCTTCAAGCCGAGATCGTCGAGGTCGGCAAGAAGTACGACATCCGCCTGATGGGGCCGAACATTTACGGCTTCTACTATACGCCGGCCAATCTCTGCGCGACCTTCTGCACGGCTTACGACGTCAAGGGCCACGCGGCGCTGTCGTCGCAGTCGGGCGGCATCGGCATGGCCATCATCGGCTTCTCGCGCTCGGCCAAGATGGGCGTCTCGGCGATCGTCGGCCTCGGCAACAAGTCCGATATCGACGAAGACGATCTGCTCGCCTTCTTCGAGCAGGATCCGAACACGAACCTGATCGCGCAGCACTGCGAAGACCTCAAGGACGGCCGTGCGTTCGCGGAAGCCGCCAAGCGCGTCTCCAAGAAGAAGCCGGTCGTCGTGCTCAAGGCCGGCCGCACCTCGGCCGGCGCCAAGGCGGCCTCGTCGCATACCGGCGCGCTCGCCGGTAACGACAAGATCTACGAGGACGTCCTGGCGCAGTCGGGCGTGATCCGCGCCCGTTCGCTGCGGCAGCTGCTCGAATTCGCCCGCGGCGTGCCGGTGCTGCCGACGCCGAAGGGCGAGAACGTCCTGATCATCACCGGTGCGGGCGGCTCGGGCGTGCTGCTGTCGGACTCCTGCGTCGACAACGGCCTGTCGCTGATGTCGATGCCGCCGGATCTGGATGCGGCCTTCCGCAAGTTCATCCCGCCGTTCGGTGCGGCCGGAAATCCTGTGGATATCACCGGCGGCGAGCCGCCGATCACCTACGTCAACACGGTGAAGCTCGGCCTGTCGGACGAGCGGATCCATTCGCTGATCCTCGGCTACTGGCACACCATCGTCACGCCGCCGATGGTGTTCGCCCGCAACATGGTCGAGGTGAAGAAGGAGATGGAGGCCAAGGGCTTCGTGAAGCCGATCGTCGCCTCGCTCGCCGGCGACGTCGAGGTCGAGGAAGCCGCCGAATATCTCTACCAGAACGGCATCCCGGCCTACGCCTACTCCACCGAGCTTCCGGTCGAGGTGCTCGGCGCCAAGTACAAGTGGGCGCGCGGAGCAGGGCTGCTCTGAGTATGACGAAGCCGCTTCGATATGATCCGGAGCGGGTGGTTATTCACCTCTCCCCGCGTGCGGGGAGAGGTCGAATTGCGAAGCAATTCGGGTGAGGGGGACTCTCCACGAGTCTGACTGTCACCGTCCTCGCGGAGACTCCCCCTCACCCTGACCCCTCCCCGCAAGCGGGGAGAGGGAAATAAGAATAGGGCGAGGGAGAACGGTCAGGTCGCGATGAGCAAGAACGTGATCCGGCGCAAATCGCTCGAGCCTCGATCGCCATCGGAGGCCGACCACGACGCGCGCGATGGCGGCGTGCAGTCCGTCGACCGCGCGCTGTCGATCCTCGAAACACTGGCCGAAGACGACGAAGGCTATCGCCTCAGCGACCTCGCCGTGCGCACCGGCCTGTCCGCCTCGACCGTGCACCGGCTGCTGGCGACGCTGGAAAGCCGCCGCTTCGTGCAGTTCGACCGCGCCGAGTCCAAATGGCATGTCGGCGTGCGCAGTTTTACCGTGGGCGCGAGCTTTGCCCGGCGGCGTAATTTCTCCACGCAGGCGATTCCTTACTTGCGCAAGCTGCGCGATCTCACCCGCGAGACCGCCAACCTCGCTGTCGTCGACGACGAGTTCATCATCGTGCTGACCCGCATGGAGAGCCGCGAGATCATGCGCTCGCTGACCCAGGTCGGCGGCCGCGTCGCCATGGTGACGTCAGGCGTCGGCAAGGCAGTGCTCGCGACTTATTCGGACGAGGACGTCGGCGCGGTCATCCGCCATCACGGCATGCCCCGCCTGACCGAGAAGTCGATCGTGCGGCCGGGCGACCTGTTCAAGGAGCTCGAGAAGATCCGCAAGCAGGGTTTTGCGCTCGACGATGAAGAAGCCTGTATGGGCCTGCGCTGTATTGCCGCAGTGGTCTACAACGACTGCGCAGAGCCGCTTGCGGCGATTTCCGTCTCGGGCATGACCAGCCGCCTGACCGACGACAGATTGCTGGAAATCGGCCAAATCGTGCGCGAAGTCGCCGGCGAATTGACCGTCGCGCTCGGCGGGGTGATTCCGAAGTCTGGCTAACAAGGAACCGGGCCTGTCGCTGGACAGCATCGGCCGTTTTGGCTGATATGCGACCAAACGACACAATGCGGCAACCGATCAACGACGTCCGCACGAGCCTTGGAGAATGCCCCCATGTTCAAATTTCCCGCGCGCCTTGTCGGCGCAGCCGTCGCGCTGACCCTTGCGGCAGCTACGCTCGCGTTGGCCCAGCAGCTCGAGCTCAAGCTGATGGCGCCGGCGGCCCCGGGCGGTGGCTGGGACCAGACCGCGCGCTCGATGCAGCAGGCGCTGGTCGCTTCGGGCGTCGCGCGCAGCGTGCAGGTCACCAACGTTCCCGGCGCCGGCGGCAGCGTCGGCATCGCGCAGTTCGTCAATAGCGCCAAGGGCGACGGCAACCAGCTGATGGTCAACGGCTTCGTCATGGTGGGCGCGCTCGCCATGAACAAATCGCCGGTGACGCTCGAGCAGGTGACGCCGATCGCGCGCCTCACCGAGGAAATCCAGGTGATCGTGGTACCGGCGAATTCGCCGATCAAGACCGCGCAGGATCTGGCCACGGCAGTGAAGGCCGACATCGCCAAGGTGACCTTCGCCGGCGGCTCGGCCGGCGGCGTCGACCATGTCATGGCGGCGTTGTTTGCCGGCGCCGTCGGCGCCGATGCGAAGAAGATCAACTACATCCCGTTCTCCGGCGGCGGCGAATCGCTGGCAGCGATCCTGGGCGGAAAGGTCACCGCGGGCATTTCGGGGTTGAGCGAATATGAGGGGCAGATCAAGTCCGGCAAGCTGCGCGCGATCGGCGTGACATCGGAGAAGCGCATCGCGGGCAGCGAGACCCCGACCTTCAAAGAGCAGGGCATCGACCTCGTGATCGCCAACTGGCGTTCGGTGGTCGCGCCTCCCGGCATCACGCCGGAGCAGCGCAAGACGCTGAGCGATGCGGTCGAGAAGATGGTGAAGTCGGACGCCTGGAAGGAGATCCTCAAGCAGAAGGGCTGGGAGGACGCCTATCTCGGCGGCGACGCCTTCGCCGACTTCCTGAAGAAGGAAACCGTGCGCGTCACCGACGTGCTGAAATCGGTCGGCCTGGTCAAGTCATGACCTCAGGCGATCCCGTCCAGCCGCCGCGGCGCGTCGATCGCGCCGGCATCGTCATTGCTGCGCTGCTCGCCGTGCTCGCCGCGGTGCTGGTCTGGGACGCGCGCGGGCTGCAATCCACTGCGATGTACGGGATGGGACCGGAGGCGATGCCGGTCGTGGTCGCCACCGGCCTCGCGCTGCTCGCGATCGGTAATTTCATCGACGCACTGCGCGGCAATCTGCCGGCGCGCGAGAGCGCCGATCCCGTGCCGGTGGTTCTGATCCTGGTTGGCCTTGCGCTCCTCATTGCCATCATCGGCCTCGGCGGCGGCTTCATCCTGGCGACGTCGGCGCTGTTCGTCACGACGTCGGCGGCCTTCGGGCGCCGTGCCGTCCTCGTCGACAGCATCATCGCTCTCGTGATGTCCACTCTCATCTATCTCGCGTTCGACCGGCTGTTGACGCTGAGCCTTCCGACCGGCCCGCTGGAGCGACTGCTGTGATGGACACCTTTGCCGCGCTGGCCCACGGCATGGCGGTCGCCGTCCAGCCGATGAACCTGCTCTATGCGCTGATCGGCGTGTTCCTCGGCACGGCCGTCGGCGTGCTGCCCGGCATCGGCCCGGCCCTGACGGTCGCGCTGCTGCTGCCTGTCACCTACAAGCTCGATCCCGGCGGCTCGCTGATCATGTTCGCCGGCATCTATTACGGCGGCATGTATGGCGGATCGACCACCGCGATCCTGATCAACACGCCCGGCGAGAGCGCCTCGATGGCGACCGCGCTCGAAGGCAACAAGATGGCCAAGGCCGGCCGCGGCGGGCCGGCGCTTGCGACATCCGCGATCGGCTCCTTCGTTGCCGGCACCATCGCCACGATTGGCTTGGCGTTTCTCGCGCCGTGGCTGGTCGATTTCGCCGTGCGCTTCGGTCCCGAGGATTACTTCGCGCTGATGTGCGTCGCCTTCGTCACGGTGTCGGCGACCTTCGGCGATTCTCCGATCCGCGGCCTGACCAGCCTGTTCATCGGCCTGACGCTGGGCCTGGTCGGCATCGACAAGCTGACCGGTCAGGCGCGGCTTGCGTTCGGCGTTCCTGAATTGCTCGACGGCGTCGAGGTGACGACGCTTGCGGTTGGTCTGTTCGCGGTGGGCGAGGCGCTCTACGTCGCATCGCGCCGCCACCACACCGAGGAAAAGCTCGAGCCGGTGCGCGGCTCGCTGTGGATGACCAAGGAAGACTGGAAGCGCTCGTGGAAGCCGTGGCTGCGCGGCACCATGTTCGGCTTCCCGATCGGTGCGCTGCCCGCGGGCGGTGCGGAGATTCCGACCTTCCTGTCCTATTCCACCGAGAAGCGGCTTACAAAACACCCGGAAGAATTCGGCAAGGGCGCGATCGAAGGCGTCGCGGGACCGGAGGCCGCCAACAACGCCTCCGCCGCCGGCACGCTGGTGCCGTTGCTCACGCTCGGGCTGCCGACCTCGGCGACCGCTGCGATGATGCTGGCGGGGTTCCAGCAATACGGCCTCAACCCGGGGCCGCTGCTGTTTGCCGAGCGGCCTGACCTGGTCTGGGGCCTGATCGCGAGCCTGTTCATCGCCAATTGCATGCTGCTGGTGCTCAACCTGCCGCTGGTCGGCCTGTGGGTGCGGTTGCTCGCGATCCCGCAACCGTGGCTCTATGCCGGCATTCTCGTGTTCGCGACCATGGGCACCATCGCCGCAAAGCCGTCGGTGGTCGAATTGTCGATGCTGGCCGGCTTCGGCGTGCTCGGTTTCCTGATGCGCCGGTTCGATTTTCCGATCGCGCCCGTCGTCGTCGGCCTGATCCTCGGACCGATCGCCGAGAGCCAGCTGCGCCGCGCGCTCGCGATCAGCCTCGGCGATCCCATGGCGCTGCTCCAGAGCCCGATCTCGGCGACGCTGCTCGGCATCGCGCTGGTTGCGCTGCTGGCCCCGTTCGTGCTGAAGGGGATGGGGCGCTTCAAGGCGAATGAGGACTAGCCGTCCCGGCGCGCGCGTCCTCTAATGCTGCGTCCAGCTCGTTGAGGAACGCCATGCCGTCGGAACTTCGCTCGCCCCGTCTCGCCGTCCTGATCGATGCCGACAACGCCTCTGCGAAGATCGCGGATGGCCTGTTCGAGGAGATTGCCAAGATCGGCGAGGCCAGCGTTCGCCGCATCTATGGCGACTTCTCCAATGCGCGGTCCAGGGGCTGGGCCGACATCCTGTCCAAACACGCCATCATCCCGCAGCAGCAGTTCGCCTATACGACGGGAAAGAATGCCTCCGACATTACCCTGGTCATCGACGCCATGGACCTGCTTCACAGCGGCCGGTTCGACGGCTTCTGCCTGGTCTCGTCCGACAGCGACTTTACCCGTCTGGCTGCCCGCATCCGTGAGCAGGGCGTCGATGTGTTCGGGTTCGGCGAGCAGAAGACGCCGGAAAGCTTCAGGCAGGCCTGCCGAAGGTTCGTCTACACCGAGAACCTGCTTGCCGTCCCGGCGACCACCCAGGACGCCGCCTCGAGATCGAATTCGCTTCAGCCGCCCGATGCCGCCACGCCCATCATCAAGAAGGTCATCACCCAGATGGAGAGCGAGGATGGCTGGGTCGCGCTCGGCGAAGTCGGCCGGCAGCTCGCCAATCTGGCGTCCGATTTCGATCCGAGAACGTTCGGGTTCCGCAAGCTGAGCGACCTCGTGCGCAAGACGAACTCGTTCGAGATCGATGAATCAAAGGGCCGGTCGATGCGAATTCGGGTCAAGCCCGCTGCCGCCGCACCGCCGCGAAGGCGGAACCCGCGCAGGCCTGCAAGGGCGGGGGCGACCGGCAGTTCGGCGCCTAAAGCGTAAGCAGGGCCTGCCGTTATATTTGCGCTTGCCCGGTTTGGCGCAGGGCGTAACCATCGCTGGGCCGTAACGCCACGCGAGGGCCCGATGACCAGACTTACCCGCTTCGCCGTCGCACCGCTGCATTCGATGACCCGGCGTCTGGCCGATGTTGCCTCCGCGCGCGTCGCACCGGATCTGGTGGTCACGGGGGCCCGGGTGCTTTCGACCTATTCGGAGCGCCTCCATCCCGGTCGGGAGGTCTGGATCACTGGTGGCCGCGTCGCAGCGGTGAAGCCGGCCGGGGCGGCGAAGAAGGTCTGGGGCGGGGTGCCGCTTTACGACGCCGCCGGCGGCATCATCGCGCCGGGGCTGGTCGATCCGCACATCCACATCGAATCCTCCATGGTGACGGCCTGCGCCTATGCCGAAGCCGCGCTCCTCAACGGCACCACCACGATCTTCTGCGACAGCCACGAGATCGGCAACGTCATGGATGTCGCCGGTGTCGAGGCGATGCTGGAGGACGCGCGCGAGGCGCCGCTCTCGATCTTTTTGACGGTGCCGAGCACGGTGCCGGCCACGTCGGCGGAACTGGAGACCGCGGGCGGCGACCTCACGCCGGACAAGATCGCCGGCCTGTTCGACCGCTGGCCCGAAGCGGTCGCGCTCGGCGAGAAGATGGATTTTGTGCCTGTCACGATGGGCGACGAGCGCAGCCATGCCATCCTTGCCGCTGCCTTGAAGCGGGGACGGCCGGTGTCCGGACACGTTTACGGCCGTGAATTCGTCGCGGCCTATGCGGCGTCCGGCGTCACCGACACCCATGAGGCGATCGATCGCGACATCGCCGACGATCTGCTCGATGCCGGCGTCTGGGTCTTTTTGCGTGGCGGTCCGCCGACCACGCCATGGCATTCGCTGCCGCAGGCGATCCGGACGATCACCGAGCTCGGGGCCTCGCACAAGCGGACCGCCGTGTGCACCGACGACCGCGACGCCGATGATTTGCTGCTATTCGGGCTCGACTGGGTGGTGCGTGAAGCCGTGAAGGCGGGGATGTCGCCGGAGCAGGCCTGGTCGATGGGCTCGCTGCATGGCGCCACACGGTTCGGCATGGAGGGCGACATCGGCGGGCTCGGCGGCGGCCGCCGCGCCGATCTCGTGCTGATGGACGATCAGCTCAGACCGCAATGCACCTGGTATGGCGGCGAGCTGGTGGTTGAGCATGGCAAGATTACGCCGCGGCTCGATCAGGCGCTGTCGCAACGCTATCAATATCCGAAGGCGGCCTATGCGACGGTGAAGCTTCCGGAGAAGGTCAAGCTGACGCCGGAGCTGCCGGCGACGGCGTGTACCGTCAATGCCATCAAGACCGCGCTGCCGGGTATTACGCTGATCCATGAGAAGGTCGCGATCGAGCCGGCCAAGGATTGGCCGTCGCTGTTTGAGCGCTATGGCCTGTGCTTCGTCACGGTGGTAGAGCGCCACGGCAAGTCGGCCGGCAATGTCGCTTACGGCCTGCTGAAGGATTTCGGCCTGAAGCGCGGCGCGGTCGCCTCCAGCGTCGGGCACGACAGCCATAACATCATCGTCGCCGGCACCAACGAGGACGACATGCAGGCGGCGATATCAGCCATCAAGGCGGAGCAGGGCGGCGTTTGCGTCGTTGCCGACGGCAAGGTGAGGGCGCTGGTCCCGCTGCCGATTGCCGGCCTGCTCTCCGACAAACGGGTCACCGAGGTCGCCGAAGCGGTCAAGGTGCTGAAGAAGGAATGGGCCGAAGCCGGCTGCACCATCCCCTACATGGGCTTCAATTTGATTCCGCTATCGGTCATTCCGGAAATTCGCATCACCGACAAGGGCCTCGTGCTGGTGCCGCAGATGGAGCTCGCGCCGCTGTTCGAGTGAGCGGCTTTCACGTCGATGTCGATCTAACCGCTTGAGAGCGCCGCGGTTTTTCCGCGGCTGCCGCATCGTGGAAAATAAAATCGATCTCGTTGAGATCGCATCTTGCACGCCTGATGATCACGCTCGCTGACGCAACTCAAGCGAGGTCCGATATGGCGAAGATGCGAGCCGTTGATGCTGCCGTGCGAATTCTGGAGAAGGAAGGCATCTCGACTGCCTTCGGCGTTCCCGGGGCCGCGATCAATCCGCTGTACTCGGCGCTGAAGAAGCGCGGGTCGATCCGCCACATCCTCGCGCGCCATGTCGAGGGCGCCTCGCATATGGCCGAGGGCTATACGCGGGCGAAGGCCGGCAATATCGGCGTCTGCATCGGCACGTCGGGGCCGGCCGGCACCGACATGATCACCGGGCTCTATTCGGCGATCGCCGATTCCATTCCGATCCTCTGCATCACCGGCCAGGCGCCGCGCGCACGGCTCTACAAGGAAGACTTCCAGGCCGTCGACATCGAGTCGATCGCAAAGCCCGTAACCAAATGGGCTGTGACCGTGCGCGAGCCGGCGCTGGTGCCGCGTGTGTTCAGCCAGGCCTTTCACGTCATGCGCTCGGGCCGGCCGGGCCCGGTGCTGATCGACATGCCGCTCGACGTGCAGCTCGCCGAGATCGAGTTCGACGACGAGACCTATGAGCCGCTGTCGGTCTACAAGCCCACCGCGACGCGCAAGCAGGTCGAGAAGGCGCTGGAGATGCTCAACGCCGCCGAGCGGCCGCTGATCGTCGCGGGCGGCGGTATCATCAACGCCGACGCCTCGGACCTGCTGGTGGAATTCGCCGAGATCGCCAACGTGCCGGTCGTGCCGACGCTGATGGCCTGGGGTGCGATCCCCGACGACCACGTGCTGATGGCCGGCATGGTCGGCCTTCAGACCAGCCACCGCTATGGCAATGCGACGATGCTGGAATCCGACTTCGTGCTCGGCATCGGCAACCGTTGGGCCAATCGTCACACCGGCTCGGTCGAGACCTACACCAAGGGCCGCACCTTCGTGCATGTCGACATCGAGCCGACCCAGATCGGGCGCGTGTTCAATCCCGATCTCGGCATCGTCTCGGACGCCAAGGCCGCGCTCGAACTCTTCGTCACCGTCGCCAGGGAGTGGCGCCGGTCTGGCAGGCTCCGCGAGCGCCAGGCGTGGCCCGCGGCTTGCCGCGATCGCAAGAAGACGATGCTGCGCAAGAGCCATTTCGACAACGTGCCGATCAAGCCGCAGCGCGTCTACGAGGAGATGAACAAGGCCTTCGGCCGCGACACCACCTATGTCACCGTGATCGGCTTGTCGCAGATCGCCGGCGCGCAGTTCTTGGGCGTCTACAAGCCGCGCAACTGGATCAATGCCGGGCAAGCCGGCCCGCTCGGCTGGACGCTGCCCGCCGCGCTCGGTGTTCGTGCGGCATGTCCGGATCGCGAGATCGTCGCGCTGTCCGGCGATTACGACTTCCAGTTCCTGATCGAGGAGCTCGCGGTCGGGGCGCAGTTCAATCTGCCCTACATCCACGTCGTCGTGAACAATTCCTATCTCGGCCTGATCCGCCAGGCCCAGCGCGGCTTCGACATGGATTACCACGTCCAGCTCTCCTTCGAGAACGTCAACGCACCGGAGCTCGGTGGCTACGGCGTCGACCATGTCGCGGTCGCCGAAGGCCTGGGCTGCAAGGCGATCCGCGTCACTGATCCCAAGGATACGCAGGCGGCGTTTACGACCGCACGTGAATTGATGGCGAAGCACCGCGTGCCCGTCGTGGTCGAGTTCATTCTCGAACGCGTCACCAACATCGCGATGGGCACGGAGATCGACAACATCGTCGAGTTCGAGGAGGTGCTGGACCTGCCGCTGGACGAGGTCGGGATCAAGCGTCCCGGCGTGCTGCAGCCGGCGGAATAGGGGAGAGCATCATGCCGAAATTTGCCGCCAACCTCACCATGCTCTTCAACGAGATGCCGTTCATCGACCGCTTCGCCGCGGCGAAAGCGGCGGGCTTCTCCGGGGTCGAGTATCTCTTCCCCTACGATTTCGACAAGGCGTTGCTGCGCGAGCAGCTCGAGGCTCACGGGCTGACGCAGGTGCTGCACAATCTGCCGGCCGGCAACTGGGCAGCGGGCGAGCGCGGCATCGCGATCCTGCCCGATCGCGTCAGTGAATTTCGCGACGGTGTGTTCCGTGCCATCGACTACGCCAAGGCGCTCGATTGCGAGCAGCTCAATTGCCTCGTCGGCATCGCGCCTGCCGATGCCGACCCGCGCGAGCTCAACGAAACGCTGGTCGGCAACCTTCGCTTTGCCGCCTCGACGCTGGCGCGCGAGAATATCAAGCTGCTGGTCGAGCCGATCAACACGCTCGACATTCCCGGTTTCTTTCTCAACGGCACCGAGCAGGCGGTGCAGCTGATCTCCGAGGTGCGATCGAACAATTTGTTCGTCCAATACGACATCTATCATATGCAGATCGTGGAGGGCGATCTCGCCCGCACCATGCAGGAATATCTGCCGCAGATCGCGCACATCCAGCTCGCCGACAATCCCGGTCGCCACGAGCCCGGCACCGGCGAGATCAACTACCCCTTCCTGTTCCGCCACCTCGACGCGATCGGCTATCGCGGCTGGATCGGCTGCGAATACAAGCCGCGCACCACGACGCTGGAAGGCCTGTCCTGGCACGCCGCGCAGACATTCGAGACCTGAGGAAACCTAGACATGATCGACATCGGCTTCATCGGACTTGGCACCATGGGACGGCCGATGGCCGGCCATCTTCTGGCCGCGGGCCATCGCGTGCTGCTGCACGACGTTACGCCCGTGCCGCCCGAGCTGATCGCGGCGGGCGGCATCGCCTGCAAGTCAGCCAAGGAGGTCGCGGAGGAGGCGGATGCGGTCATCATCATGGTGCCTGACACCCCGCACGTGGAGGCGGTGCTGTTCGGTAAGGACGGTGTCGCGAGCGGCATCTCCAAGGGCAAGATCGTCGTCGACATGAGCTCGATCTCGCCGCTGGCGACCAAGGAGTTTGCGAAGAAGATCGAGGCGCTGGGGGCGGACTATCTCGACGCGCCGGTGTCGGGCGGCGAGGTCGGGGCAAAGGCCGCGAGCCTCACCATCATGGTCGGCGGGCCGGAGCGGGCCTTTGGCACCATGAAGCCGATCTTCGACAAGATGGGCAAGAACGTCACGCATGTCGGCGCCAATGGCGATGGCCAGACGACGAAGGTGGCCAACCAGATCATCGTCGCGCTGACGATCGAGGCGGTGAGCGAAGCGCTGCTGTTCGCATCCAAGGCGGGAGCCAATCCCGCTCTCGTGCGCAAGGCGCTGATGGGCGGCTTTGCCTCGTCACGGATTCTCGAAGTGCATGGCGAGCGCATGGTGAAGCGCAATTTCGAGCCGGGTTTCCGCATCGAGCTGCACCAGAAAGACCTCAACCTCGCGCTGGAAGGTGCGCGCGCGCTCGGCCTGTCGCTGCCGAGCACGGCATTGGCGCAGCAATTGTTCTCGTCCTGCGCCGCGCATGGCGGCAAGGCCTGGGATCATTCCGCGATGGTGCGGGCACTGGAACTGATGGCGGGACACGAGATCGCCGCGACCTGAACTGTTACCCGGTAACAGTCTCCAGATTTGACGTGCCTTTCATCATGGGGGAACCGGAACAATGCTCCGGCCCCGCGGTTGAAGGCGCATCAACAAACACTGGAGAGTGTGGACATGAAGACCCGTCTTGCGATTTCGCTGGCTGCCGTGTCGCTGCTGGCGTCGAGTGCAGCCTTTGCCCAGTCGACGACCGAACAGGGCGCCAGGGACGGCGCACGTGCGGGTGGCGACATCGGCGGACCGATCGGCGCGATGGTCGGCGGCACCGTCGGCGCGGCCGTCGGCGCCGGCCTCGAAATCCCGAATGCCGTGCTCGGCGGAATCCCGCGCGACGACTCCGTCGTGATCCACGAGCGCGTCGTCGTCGGCGAGCCGCTGCCCCCGACCGTGGTGCTGCGCCCCGTGCCGAACTACACCGAGTATCGCTACGCGGTCGTGAACGATCGCCGCGTCATCGTCGAACCGCGCACGCGCCGCGTCGTCAAGATCATCGACTGATCGGTCAGAGCGTGAAGGCTTTGAAGAGCCGGGCCTCGCGGAGCGTCACTCCGCGAGGCCTTAGTTAGTCAGGGCCGTACTAGCGCGGAAGCGCGCCATGATCCAATCGGTGACGGCGGCGAGCGCAAAGCCGATGCAAGCGGTGCCGGCATCGACCAAAAAATCTTCCAGCCGCGCATGCCGTCCCGGTGCCCAGAACTGCATCAGCTCGAGCGCGCCGATCAGGACCACCGCGACGGCGGCGACAGCCCAGCGGCGATTCCGGTAGCCGAGGCCGAAGGCCAATCCCACCAGGATGAAGGCGAGGGCGTGCTCGCCGTCCTGGCCGAGATCGGAATGGGGCCGCAGGCCGGGCGGGCCGAGGGTTGCGAAAGTGACGGCGGCCGCGAGCAGCCAGGCAAAAAAGCGAACAAAAATAGGCATCCGGTGCCGATAGCACGGATTTGCAACGGCCTGTTACGGGGCGGGGATCAGATCGCCGTGTAGTTAATGACGAAACGTTAAAGTGGCTCGCGCACGCCGAGGCCGTGCATGAAGCGTTCCCGGATCTGGACGGGATCCCTGCGGGTGGCGCCGACGCCCGGCTTGTCGTCGATGCGGACCGCGATCAGGCTGGGCTCGTCAGCGGACATGGCCTCGTCGACCAGCCGCTCGAAATCCTCCTCGTCCGCGGCCCAGGCGCTGTTGGCAAGTCCCGAGCCTGTGGCTATGGCGACGATGTCGGCGACGCCAGCGGCCGGCGTCGGCTGCGCACCGGTGATCTGGTAGATGCCGTTGTCCATCACGATCATGATGAGGTTCTTCGGCTTCAACGCCGCAATCGTCGCGAGCGCGCCGAGTTGCATCAGCAGCGAGCCGTCGCCTTCGAGCGCGAAGACGCGGCGATCGGGCTGGGCCAGCGCGACGCCCAATGCAATCGGGAAAGCCAGCCCCATGCTGCCGAGCATGTAGAAGTTCTGCGGGCGATGGCCGGCGGCCCAGAGATCGAAATTGGTGTTGCCGATGCCGCCGATCACCGCTTCCTCGTGCTTGAGCTTGGCGATCAGGCGCGAGGTGACATCGAAGCGGTTCATGACCTTGGTGTTGCGGTTGTCCAAATCTGTGCTCATTTTGGCCGGCCTCACTTGTCGAAAACCTTGCCGCCGGTGAGCAGCGGGTTGAGGATCAGCGCCACCGGCGCCTGCGTGGTGACGGCCTGCTTGATCGAGCGGTCGGCGATGAATTCGAGCTCGTCGAGCCGGGTGATGGTGTGGTGCTCCAGCGCGAGTGAATCCAGCACCGGGCGCATGGTCCGGCAGACCAGCGATTGCCCGTAATTGAACTCGCCAAGCGTGCCGCGCTCGGAGACGAACATGATCAGCGGGATCTGATAGGGCACCGCGAGCGAGGCCAGCACGTTGGCGAGCGTGGCGAAGCCGGAGGTCTGCATCAGCACCGCGCCGCGACGTCCGCCCATCCAGGCGCCGGAGACGATGCCGACGGCCTCCTCCTCGCGGGCGGTGGCAAAGGTGGTGAAGAAGGGATCGGCGTGCAGGTTCTTGATCAGCGGCGTCAGCACGCGGTCGGGCACGTAAGGGATCAGGCTGATCTCGTTCCGCTTCAAGGTCTGCAGGACGATGCCGTGCCAGCTCTCGTCACTGGAGGCTCGTGCCGCCTCGGACGAGGTCTGCTGCTCCGCAATCGCCATCGCGTTCTCCCCTAGGCCGCGCATGCTTCTTGGTTCTGGCCGTCGCGGCGGTCTGCCGAACTTGACGCAGGCAGCGGGATTGTCAACATGTCCGGGCCAGCACCGTGATCTGCGCCAGACGGCCTGCCGTGGCCGGCACCGCCATGTCATAAGCGGCGATAATGCAAAAACGGGAGGGACGCATGGACGGAGCGCGGGGTGCGCTGGCCTTGCGGATCTCCTTGAGAGAGCCGGAAGGGTCCTGATGTCCGTCAATAGCAAGCGCGTCTTCTACGTCAAATACCTGGCCAATCCGATCTATATCGACATCCTGAAGGCGCGGTCCGACGTCCGGCTCGATCGCATAGAGAATGAGAGCCCGGAAGATTTCTACGCCCCGATCCTGAAGGCGGCCCACGTCTACCAGATCGGCGCCGCCCGCGACGAACTTGCCCAGCATTTCCATGTCGATGCCGCCTTCCTGAAGCGCACGCCGAACCTGTTGCTGGTCTCCAGCAATGGCGCGGGCTTCGACCCTGTCGACGTCGAGGCGTGCACGGATGCGGGCGTGCTGGTCGTCAACCAGTCCGGTGGCAATGCCCATTCGGTCGCCGAGCATGCGCTGGCGATGATGCTGACGCTGTCCAAGCGCATCATCCAGTCCGACCGCCGCCTGCGCCGCGAGCGCGACGTCAACCGCAACGAGCTCGTCGGCAACGAGGTCGAGCACAAGACCGTCGGCATCATCGGCCTCGGCAATGTCGGCCGCCGCATTGCCGCGCTGTGCAAGGGCCTGCTCGGCATGACGGTGCTGGCCTATGACCCGTATTTGTCGGCCGAGGTGATGGCCGAGCGGGGCGGGCAGAAGGTCGAGCTCGACGAGCTGCTGCGCCGCGCCGATTTCGTCTCGATCTCCTGTCCGCTCGACAAGAAAAGCCGCAACATGATCAGCACGCGCGAATTCGCGCTGATGCAGCCGCACGCCTATTTCATCACCACGGCGCGCGGCTTCATCCACGACGAGGATGCGCTGCTCCAGGCGCTCCGCGACAAGCGCATTGCCGGTGCCGGCCTCGACGTCTGGTCGAAGGAGCCGCCGCCGCCCGAGCATCCGCTGCTCCAGTTCGACAACGTGCTGGCGAGCCCGCACACCGCGGGCGTCACGATCGAGGCGCGCCAGAACATGGGCCGCATCGCCGCCGAGCAGGTGCTGGACACGCTCGACGGCCGACGCCCGCCGCGCATCATCAACCCCGAAGTCTGGCCGCGCTATGCCGAGCGCTTCAAGCAGGCGTTCGGCGTGATGCCGGGGTAGGGCGCGCGAAGTCCGATCGCGCTCCGATCGTTGGTTACGAGGGTGCGAATAGAAAGCGGCGGATTTTACCGATGGCGTGAATGAAGGCGTATCACTTGTCCTGTAGTTGAAAGTCCATGAGCATATTTTCGATTGCGACATCAGGACTTTCCGCCGCGAGCCTGCGCGTGAACGTGGCCGCGAGCAATATCGCCAACATCAGCACGACCGGGCCGCTACCTGCTTCAGGCGGATCGAGCACATCGGCCGGCGCGGGCAGTTCGGGCATTGCTCCGACCTTTCCCGCAGCCTATGTGCCGCTGCGAGTCGATCAGGTCTCCCAATCGAGCGGTTCGACGCCGGGCGGTACGGTTGCGACCGTGTCGGCGGTTTCGCCGAGCTATATCGCGCAATCCGACCCTAGCGCGCCCTTCGCAAACCAGGACGGCCTGGTCGCCGCGCCCAATGTCGATCTAGCCAGCGAATTCGCTGAGCTGGCGACCGCAAAGTACAGCTTCATTGCCAATGCGAAGGTCATTCAAGCCTACGCCGAGACAGAAGAGACCCTCCTCGATATCAAGACGTGATCGCTGACGGATTGTATCGACGCATTGGCGGCGGGAACCGTCGCCGAACTTGATCCGTGTCAAAATCTCCTTTCCCGGTTCAAGCTAAATGGGATTAGAGTGCCGCCGGGGCAGGCTGGCGCAGGCAGGAGGTCCCATGTCAACTTATGTCGTCAGGTTCATGAAGGACGTGCTCGGCCAGTACGGCCGGCAGATCGAGGTTTGCCAGGGCACGCTCGAAATCGACGCCACCGACGAGGACGAAGCCAGGGAGCGGGCGAAGGCGAGGTTTTGCAAGGACCAGGCGTTGCATCATTGGTCGCTGCATGCCGACCGGATCCAGGTCAGACCGGCTGACTTTCCCTCGTAAGGTCTAACGGCCCGGTGCCGTTAGCGTCGGCGGTGCGGTGACGCCCGCGCCGAGCGATCGCTGCACCATGACCGTGTCGGACCAGCGGCCGTGGCGATAGGCGACACCGCAGAGCAGGCCGGCGCGCGCGAAGCCGAACTTTTCGTGCAGCGCCAGCGAGGGCGCGTTGTCGGCATCGATATAGCCGATCATCTGGCGGAAGCCGGCCGCCGCACACGCATCGATCATTCCCTGGAGCAGCAGCCGTCCGACGCCGCGACCGAGATGCTCGTGATGGACGTAGATCGAATGCTTGGCGGTGTAGCGGTAGGCCGGGCGCTTGCGGAACAGCACGGCATAGGCATAGCCGACCACCTCGCCGCGATAGGTCGCGACCAGATGCGGCAGGCGGGTCTGCTTCAGGTTCTTGCGGCGGTCGCGCAGATCGTCCGGTTCGGGCGCGCCGGTTCCCTCGACGTCGCGCGGCACCCCATTGCGGACGTGATGGCGGTAGATCGCCAGCATCGCCTCGACGTCGCTCTCCCGTGAGGGGCGGACCAGAACCGGTTCGTCATCTGTACGCGCAATCGCTGTTTCGTTCATCGGCACCTACTCGGCAACGACGTAAGTATAGAGGCCGATGCGGCCCTGTGCATCGATCTCCTTGTAGACTCCCTGGATTTCCACATCGAACCCCGGGAACGTGTTGAAGCAGGTCTCGAACATCTTGAGATAATCCACCATGGGCTTGGCCCGCTCCGTCAGCCGCTCGCCGGGCACGATGGTGGCGATGCCGGGCGGGTAGACCACGAAGGGCGTGGTGGCGATACGGCCCGCGATCGCCTCGATCGGGAGATAGTCGACGTCGTTCTTGAACAGATAGCGTGCGGCATCGCGGGGCGACATCGCGATCTCGGGCATGTGCTCGGGCATGAACTGCCGGGCCTGGAGGGCGCTGACATCGGCGGCGCGGAAGAAGCGGTGCATGTCGCCGCAGAGATCGCGCAGCCGTACGCCGGCATAGCGCGCCTGACGCCGCTGGTAGAATTCAGGGATGACGTCGGCCAGCAACGCGTTGTCGTCATGCAACCTCTTGAATGCGACGAGGCCGGAGATCAGCGTACCGGCTTTGCTCGCCTCGACGCCGGGGGTGAGCAGGAAGAGCAGGGAGTTGAGGTCGTTCTTTTCAGGGACGATGCGGTTTTCGCGCAAGTACTGCGCGACCACAGGCGCGGGGATGCCGTGCTCGGCATAGGCGCCGGTGGTGCGATCGAAGCCGGGCGTCAGCAGCGTCAGCTTGTTCGGATCAGTCATGGCAAAGCCTTCCGCAAGATCGGGAAAGCCGTGCCAGTTGGTATCTGGCGAAAGCTGCCACAGCGCCGGATTGGTGGCGAGCTCATCGGTGGAGAGGGTCTCCCAGGCGACATTGTGGGCGGCGCCGGGGCGGCTGACGTCGGGAATGGCGACGCGATCGGGAACGAAGGGCTCGAAGAACCAGCGGCGATCCGGATTTTGCTCCTTCTCCTCGAACTCCCGGCGCATCGCGCGGATCTTCTTGCGCAGCTCGATGCCGAGGCGGATCGTGTCGTCCCACAGGACCTCGCCCGAGCGGCCCTTCATCATCTGCGCGCCGACGTCGAGGGAGGCGAACAGCGGGTAGAACGGCGAGGTCGAGGCGTGCTGCATGAAGCTCTCGTTGAAGCGGCGGTGTTCGACCCGCCGCTTCTGGCCGCGGATGTGGCGGTCCTTGATGTGGATCTGGGAGGCCTGCGAGAAGCTCGCGAGCTGCTTGTGGGTGGATTGCGTCGCGATGATGCCGGGCGCTTCGGGAGGAAGATTCGCCAGCCCCATGGCGAAGCGGCCGGCATAGAGCGGGTGGAACTTCATGAAGCCTGCCCAGGCCTCGTCGAACAGGATGTATTCGCAGAGATGGCCGATGCGCTTCAGGATCATTTCGGCGCTGTGGATCGTGCCGTCATAGGTGCATTGCTCGACCACGGCGACGCGGAATGGCCGCTCCTTGCGCCAGGCGTCTTTGTCGGTCACCAGCGGATGGTTGCGGATCGCCTCGCGCACGGCCTTTTCGTCGAGCATGTCCCAGCGCATCGGGCCGATCAGGCCCCAGGCGTTGCGGATGGTCGGTACGTAGACCGGGACGCCGCCATTGATCATCAGCGCGCCGTGATGGGCGGCCTTGTGGTTGTTGCGGTCGAACAGCACGAGGTCGCCGTCGGTGACGAGGGCGCCGAGCGCGACCTTGTTCGAGGTCGAGGTGCCGTTGAGCACGAAATAGGTCTTCTCCGCGCCAAAAATCTGCGCGGCTTCCTTCTGCGCCCTCAGCGCGGGACCCTCATGGGTGAGGAGGTCGCCGAGGTCGAGCACGGAATTGTCGAGGTCGTCGCGGAACACGGATTCGCCGAGATGCTCGACGAAGACCCGGCCGATCGGACTGCGGTTGTAGAACACGCCGCCATTGTGACCCGGACAGGTCCAGAGCTGGTTGCCTTCCTCGGCATAATCGACCAGCGCCCCGAAGAACGGCGTCTTCAGCGTCTCGGCGTATTGCTTGAGCCGGCTGATCAAATTCTTGGCGATGAAGGTCGGCGTCTCCTCGGAGAGGAAGACATAGCCGTCGATGAAGTCGAGCACCTCGACCGGCAAATCCTCGAAGCGCTTGCGTCGGATCAGGAGGATGATCGGGAAGTCGAGGCCGCGGCGCCGCATCAGGTTGATCAGCGCCGAGGTCTTCCCCTCGAGGCCCTTCTTGCCCCAGTCCACCACCATGCAGCCGATCGCGGCGTCGGTCTGCACCGCGATCTCGGCGTCCTCCAACCTGCGGGCCCTCACGACCTCGAAGCCGGAGCGCTGGATCTCCTCGATAA
The DNA here is from genome assembly GCF_059512345.1 of Bradyrhizobium sp. Unk1. Classification (NCBI taxonomy): domain Bacteria; kingdom Pseudomonadati; phylum Pseudomonadota; class Alphaproteobacteria; order Hyphomicrobiales; family Nitrobacteraceae; genus Bradyrhizobium; species Bradyrhizobium sp. Unk1. The sequence goes on along the minus strand of NZ_JCAMOP010000001.1, from coordinate 385,755 downwards.
TCTGGTTGAAGCGGATGCCTTCCAGATCGTCGGCGTCGAACACAGGTGCGGCGAACAGGAAGTTGAAGCGCTTGAAATAATCCATGGTGTGTCCCGAATCTACAGAGACTGGCAGGTCTCTGCACTTTCGATGACAGTTTTATGACAGTCGCCCGATCCAGCGGGGATCGTGTGACGGCGATCAGTCCAGCAACTTGTCCAGCGTGATCGGGAAGCGCCGGATGCGCTTGCCGGTGGCGTGATAGACTGCGTTCGCGATCGCCGCAGGCACGCCGACGATGCCGATCTCGCCAATGCCCTTGACGCCCAGCTGGTTGATCCGGTCGTCGGGTTCGTCGACGAAGATGACGTCGATGTCGTGAACGTCGGCATTCACGGGAATGTGGTACTCGGCGATGTTCGCGTTCATGATCCTGCCGAAGCGGTGATCCATCACCGTCTCCTCGTGCAGCGCCATTCCGATGCCCCAGACCACGCCGCCCATGATCTGGCTGCGGCCGGTCTTGGTATTGAGGATCCGGCCGGCGGCGACGGCGCTCACGACGCGCGTGACGCGGATGACGCCCAGTTCTTCGTCGACCTTGACCTCGGCGAAGACCGCCGAATGGGTGTTGCGCGCGTGCGACCTGTCCTCCGCGAAATGATTGAGCTTCTGCTTCTCGATCCGCTCGAGCTTGCCGTGACGCATCGCGTCGGCGATCGAGACGGCACGGGCCTTGTCGCCGGCCTTGGCGATCGCGCCGTCGACCAGGATCACGTCGGGCGCATCGACGCCGCCGAGGGGCGAGGCGGGTATCGCCTTGGCAAGCCGTGCGAGCTCCTGGCGAATGTCTTCGGCCGCGCCCAGCACGGCGTGCGCGGCCGACGCCGCCATCCAGGAACCGCCTTCGACAGGGGCCTGCGGCAAGGTCGAATCGGCAAGCTTCACGTCGATATTCTCGATCGGCAGTCCAAGTGCGTCGGCGGCCACTTGTGCCACGATGGTGTAGGTGCCGGTGCCGATATCGGAGGCGGCGCAGGATACTTCGGCATGGCCGTTCGACGTCAGCACGATGCGGACAGCGACCGGCATCTGAAGCGCCTCCCACACCCCCGTCGCCATGCCCCAGCCGACCAGCTCCTTGCCGTTGCGCATGGAGCGCGGCGCAGGATTGCGTCGGCTCCAGCCGAAGGCTTCCGCGCCGCGGGCGTAGCATTCGCGCAGCTGCTTGCTGGTGTAGGGCAGGTCTTCACTCTGGTCGCGGTCCGAATAGCACTTCAGCCGCAGCTCGATCGGGTCGAGCTTGAGCGCGACGGCCAGCTCGTCCATGGCGCATTCGAGCGCGCAGACGCCGGAGGCGGCACCGGGCGCGCGCATGTCGCAGGGCGTGGACACGTCGAGATCGACGAGCTTGTGGGAGAAGAGGCTGTTCGGGCTCTTGTACAGCTGTTCCGCCCAGCCGGTGTCATTGCGCGAAAAATCCTCGTAGCGCGAAGTCACGGCAGTGGCTTCGTGCGTGACGGCATCGAGCGTGCCGTCAGGCTTTGCGCCGAGCGCGACGCGCTCGATGGTCATCGGCCGGTAGCCGAGCCCGTACATCTGCTGCCGTGTCAGGACGACACGAACGGATCGCTTGAGTTCGAGCGCGGCAAGCACCGCCAGCACCACCTGGTATTGCGGCCGCAATCCGGAGCCGAAGGCGCCGCCGACATAGGGCGAGACCACGCGGAGGTCATCGGGCCTCTTGTTGAACACACCGCATAGATATTTGTGGACGTTCTGGACACCTTGCGTCTTGTCATGGACGGTAAGCCTGCCGCTGCCATCGCGGACCACCGTGGTCGCATAAAGCTCCATCGGGTTGTGGTGTTCGGTCGGCAGGACGTAATCCGCCTGGTGCCGCACGGCGGCCCCAGCCAGCGCCGCGGCGGCGTCGCCGCGCGGCTTGTGTGGCCGATCCACTTTGCCGGCCTTGCCATGTTCGGATTCGAGATCCGTCGCAAATGCCTCCCGGTCGTATTCAACACGCACGCGGGTCGCAGCGAACTTGGCGGTTTCCCAATCATCCGCCACGACGAGCGCGATCGGCTGGCCGTTGAACCTGATCCTGTCGTCATAGAGCGGGCGGAAAGGCGAGCCCTTCTCCGGCGCCACCTCGTCCTTCCAGGCATCGTCATTGTCGGCGAGGGGCGGACGATGCGCATGCGTGAGCACGTCGACCACGCCCTTCACTTGCAGCGCGTCGCTGGCGTCGAGGCGAGCGATGCGTCCGCGCGGAATCGTGGACTCGACGACGAAGCCGTGGAGGAGGCCGTCCGCCGGAAATTCGCCGGCATATTTGGCGGCTCCGGTGACCTTGGCGCGGCCATCGACGCGGGACGTTGGCGTTCCGACATAGGCTTTCATCGGTCCCTCACGCGATTTTTTTGTGAGCCTGTGATTGTGGCGTGGCGCTGGCGGCCTGTATCAGCGTCCGCGCGATGGCGCGGCGTGCGAGCTCAATCTTGAAGCGGTTATGTGCGCGGGCCGTTGCCCCGTGCAGCAGCAGATCGGCAGCGCGCGAGAAGTGATCCGACGTCGCCGCCCGGCCGCGCAACGCCGCTTCGGCCTCGAGGCTGCGCCAGGGCTTGTGAGCCACGCCGCCGAGCGCCAGGCGGGCTTCGCTGATCGCGTTGCCATCCAGTTCGAGCGCGGCCGCGACCGAGACCAAAGCAAAAGCATAGGACAGCCGGTCACGGATTTTCAGATAGCTGTAGTTGCGGGCAAAGCCGTGCTTTGGAAGTTCGACGGCCGCGATGATCTCGCCGGTGCCGAGATTTGTGTCGACGTGAGGTTTGTCCTCCGGGAGCCGATGGAAATCAGTCAATGCGATCGTGCGCTGGCCGGAGGGACCTGCGATGTGCACGAGCGCACCGAGCGCGACAAGTGCGACGCTCATGTCGGACGGGTTGGTCGCGATGCAGGACGCGCTCGTGCCGAGGATTGCGTGATTGCGGTTGAGGCCGTCGATTGCCGAGCAGCCGCTGCCGGGCTCTCGCTTGTTGCAAGGCGTCGCCGTGTCATAAAAGTATGCGCAGCGCGTGCGCTGCATCAGGTTGCCGCCAACGGAGGCCATATTGCGCAATTGCGCGGAAGCGCCGGCGAGGATGGCGGCGGCGAGCAGGGGATAGCGCTGCTCGACGAGCGGATGGTAAGCGAGGTCCGAATTCGGCACCAAGGCGCCGATGCGCAGCCCGCCATCGGCGGTCTCCTCGATGTCGCGGAGCGGCAGGCGGGAGATGTCAATCAGCCGGGAGGGCCGCTCGACATTTTCCTTCATCAAGTCGATCAGATTGGTGCCGCCGGCAATCAGCTTGGCGCCGGGATCGGCGGCCAGCAGGCGGATCGCATCGGCGACGTCGGTGGCGCGGGAATATTGGAAGTTGTTCATGGCCGGCCCATTGCCTGCTGGATCGCGGCGACGATGTTCGGATAGGCGCCGCAGCGGCAGAGATTTCCGCTCATCAGCTCTCTGATCTCGTCGGCATCCCGGGCGCGGCCTTCGGCCAAAAGGCCCGCCGCCGAGCAAATCTGTCCCGGCGTGCAATAGCCGCACTGAAAGGCGTCGTGGTCGATGAACGCCTGTTGCAGGGGATGAAGCGTTAGGTCCTTGGCAAGCCCTTCGATCGTCGTGATCTCGGCGCCGTCCTTCATGACGGCGAGCGTCAGGCAGGAATTGACGCGCCGTCCGTCGATCAGCACGGTGCAGGCGCCGCATTGGCCGTGATCGCAGCCCTTCTTGGTGCCGGTCAGCTCGAGATGGTCGCGCAAGGCGTCCAGGAGCGTGGTCCAAGGCACCAGGTCGAGCGTGTGTCTGACGCCATTGACCACGAGATTGATCGGAATGCGGTCGGGAATTTGATTTGCGGCGTCGGCCATGTCGTCTCCCCTGCGACGGAGGCCGAGCCGAGACATCTAGCCGTGTTGATGCGAGGGCGCATCGTCTCTGGTGGCCAGTAGCGCCAACGGGCAACCGGTCGCTTGGTTCCTTGCGACGAATTGTCTCTTCGACGTGGGCGGTCAGCGTTTGGCTTCGCCGAAGACCACCGTCGGAACCGCGCGGTTGACGATCTCGCGCAGCGCAAAGCTCGATTGCACTCGCGCCACGCGCGGCAGGCGCGACAGTTCGGTACGGTGGATGCGCTCGAAATCCTGGATGTCGCGGGCGAGCACGATCAGGATGTAGTCGTCGGTGCCCGACATCAGGAAGCAGCGCACGACGGAGGGGCATTTCACCACCTCCGCCTCGAACGCCTTCAGCGCCTCGTCGCTCTGGCTCTCCAGCGCAATGCGGACCAGCACTGTCGTGGTGAGGCCGAACTGGGCGAGATCGAGCGCGGCCTGGTAGGCCTGGATATAGCCGTCGTCCTCCAACGCCTTCTGCCGCCGCGCCAGCGCCGTGCTTGATAGCCCGACCTTGTTGGCGAGCTCGGTGTGGCTGGCCCGCGCATTGGTGGTGAGTTCCGCGAGGATGGCGAGATCTTTCCGGTCGAGGGCCAAGGTTTCGTTTCCAGCGTGAAAGGGCGTTTGCACGCCGGAAACCGGCGCGGGGAGGTCGAAGCTAGCGGATATTTGCACGAAACCAAACCGGCCACGCCGTTACGATCGTGAGGTGAATCAAAAGGAGCCCAAAATGCGCGTCGGTGTGCCCAAGGAGATCAAGGTGCAGGAATATCGCGTCGGGCTGACCCCAGGCGCCGTCCGCGAATATGTCGCGGCCGGGCACCAGGTGACTGTCGAGACCGGCGCCGGCAGCGGCATCGGCGCTTCCGACGAGGTGTACCAGCGGGCAGGCGCCGCGATCGCGGAGAACGCCCGCGACATCTTCGCCAGCTCCGACATGATCGTGAAGGTGAAGGAGCCGCAGAAGAGCGAATGGGCCCAACTCCGCGAAGGCCAGATCCTCTTTACCTACCTCCATCTTGCGCCGGATCCCGAACAGGCCAAGGGCCTGCTCGCTTCCGGTTGCACTGCGATCGCCTATGAAACCGTCACCGACGCGGCCGGTCACCTCCCCCTGCTTGCGCCGATGAGCGAAGTCGCTGGCCGCCTCGCCATCGAGGCCGCCGGCGCCGCGCTCAAGCGATCGGCCGGCGGCCGCGGGGTGTTGCTCGGCGGCGTGCCCGGCGTGCAGCCGGCGCGCGTCGTCGTGCTCGGCGGCGGCGTGGTGGGAACGCAGGCCGCGCGCATGGCGGCGGGCCTCGGTGCGGAAGTCACTGTGATCGACCGCTCGATTCCTCGTCTGCGCGAGCTGGACGATGTGTTTCTCGGGCGGGTGCGCACCCGCTTCTCGACCATCGAAGCGGTCGAGGACGAGGTGTTCGCCGCCGACGTCGTGATCGGGGCGGTGCTGGTGCCGGGCGCCAGCGCACCAAAGCTCGTCACGCGCGCGATGCTCAAGTCGATGCGGCCGGGCGCCGTGCTGGTCGACGTCGCGATCGACCAGGGCGGCTGCTTCGAGACCTCGCATCCGACCACGCACGCCGATCCGACCTATCAGGTCGACGGCGTCGTGCATTATTGCGTCGCCAACATGCCGGGCGCGGTGCCGGTGACGTCGAGCCAGGGACTGAACAACGCGACGCTGCCGTTCGGCCTGATGCTCGCGAACAAGGGCTTTGCCGCGGTCCTGGAAAATCCGCATTTGCGCAACGGACTGAACGTGCATCGTGGCCGCATAACCAACAAGGCGGTTGCCGAGAGTCTCGGGCTGGAATTTGCCCCGGTTGAGAGCGGCCTCGCCGCGTAACGGCTACACTGATTTGCGGTGGCGGCTGCCGAGCGCGGCTTCGATCGTTTCCGGACGCTCGATCCGCTCGATCAGCATGTCGATGCGATCACCGCCCCAGAACAGCTCGCCGTTGAACACCATGGTCGGCACGCCGAACACGCCGAGTGCTTCGGCCTCGTCGATGATGCGGTCGTGCTCGGCGCGGGCAGGGCCGTTAACGTAGGCTTCGAACTCGCTTGCCGAGCCGCCGCACGATTTGATGACGTCCGCGATTGCGGCGAGATCGTCGATCTCCAGCTCATGGCTCCAGAATTTGCGGAACACCGCGTCGTGATAGGAGCGGAAGAACCCGTGCCGCTGTGCGAACAGCATTCCAACGCTGGAATAGAAGGCGTCGTAGATCCGGCGTGGCCCTTTCATGACGAGCCCTTGCGCATTGGCATAGCGCCGCGGTAGCGCACCTTGCGCCAGAAATGCGGCGTGCGCTCCTCGACTGTCCCCATGAATTCGGCGACGCGCAGCGTATACGGCAGCCATTCGAGCTCGAAGCCATGCGTCTCCTCGAGTTCGAACAGGCGCTTGTTGGCGACGAACGCGTAGGGGCTTTTGTAGTCGGTGTAGATGCGGACAAGCGGCTTGGGCATTGGCGTTTCCCTTTTTCTTCCTTCTCCCCTTGTGGGAGAAGGTGGCGCGAAGCGCCGGATGAGGGGTATCTGTCCACTCGCGCTACCGTTCGTGAGGATAGAACCCCTCACCCGGCTTCGCTTTGCGAAGCCACCCTCTCCCGCAAGGGGAGAGGGTGCACCGTCGTCGCCGCACGATCAATGTCCCCAGGTCCCTGCGCTCACCCCTTCGTCAACCGATACTGTCCCAGATCCGGATCATGCGTCATGCGCCAGTAGTCCACGAACCGCCAGGGCATCGCGGAAAACACACGGCCGCTCGAATTGCGATAATAGGTGCTCATGCCGGGATGGGTCCAGATCATCGCCTCGTGCTCGGCATCGACCTTGCGGACGTAGTCGTCGAGCACGTCCTGACGGACGTCGATGGCGGCGACGTCCTGCTCGATCATGTCGGCGAGGCAGGTGGAAATATAGCGGCTCTGACATTCCGACTGGAAGATGACGCTGCCGCCGTGGGCGGGGCCGGAGTTCGGGCCGAGCATGCAGAAGAAGTTCGGAAAGCCCGGGACGGTGAGGCCGAGGAACGCGGTCGGATTGTCGTTGGCCCAGGCCTTGCGCAGATCCTTGCCGCCGCGGCCGCTGATGTTGAGGCGGGCCGCCATCTCCGTCACCTTGAAGCCGGTCGCGACCACGATGATGTCCGCGGGGCGGTGCTCACCGTCAGCGGTGACGATGCCGTCGCGATCGAAATGATCGATCGCGCCGGTGACGAGCTCGACATTGTCCCGCGTGAGCGTCCTGAACCAGTTGTTGTCGAGCAGGATGCGCTTGCCATAGGGCGGATAGGTCGGCACGCATTTGGCGATCAGGTCGGGCCGGTCCTTCAGCTCGTTAAGGATGAAATCGGTCAGCTCCTGGCGATGCCGGTCATTGCCCTTGTTGACGGCGCGCTCGGGATGCGGCCAGGCCGGGTCCTTGCGCAGGAACGGCAGCAAGCCGTCGCCATAGCGCCAGAACATGTTGAAGCGATACCACTGCACATAGAACGGCAGATGCGCGAGCAGCCAGCGCGCGCCCTCGCTGATCGGATCGGAATAGCCCTTCACGGGCCGCGCCCATTGCGCGCTGCGCTGATAGACCGTGACGGACGCGACGCGGCCGGCGATCGACGGCACCAGCTGCATCGATGTCGCGCCGGTGCCGATCACGGCAACATGCTTGCCTTCGAGATTGATGTCGTCCGACCACAGGGCCGAATGCAGGATCGTGCCCTTGAAGTCTTCCTCGCCTTTAAAGCGGGCGCGCGAGGGATCGTTAAGCTGGCCGATGGCCGAGACCAGTGCGGTGGACTCAAAGGTCTCTTCGCCGCTCTTCGTCTTCAGCGTCGAGATCCAGCGCCGCTTGCCCTCGTCCCAGCGCGACGCCGTCAGCTCGGTATTGACGCGCAGATGCTTGCGGATGCCGTATTCCTCGGCGACCTTCAGCAGATAGCCGAGCAGCTCCTCGCGCTGGCAGAAATAGCGCGTCCATGCATTGCCCGAGCCGAACGAGTAGGAATAGGAATGGTTCGGCGTATCGACGCCGCAACCGGGATAGCGGTTGATCCACCAGGTGCCGCCGAGCTCGGCGTTCTTCTCGACGATGGTGTAGGGGATGCCGAGATGGCCGAGTGCCACGCCGAGCGCGATGGCGCAAACGCCGGCGCCGACGATCAGGACATGCTGGCCGGCAAGCTTCTCGTCGGAAGGGCGCTTCGTCCACTGCGGCTCGCGCGCCACAAAGCCCATCTCCTCGCGCATCAGGGGCGCATATTCCGGCGCGACGTTCTCGCCGAGGCACGCGCGCATCATCTTGAGCAGCAGCTCTTCGCCGGGATCGGTGATGACGGGTTTTGGCGTGCCGTCGGCAAACAGCTTGACCACTGCGGCACGGATTTCGTCCTGGACCTCCCGGGGCACGCCAGCCTCGGGATCGGGAATGAGACGGATGTCGCGCTTGGGCAAGTAGGGCGGCTCGAGCCAGCGCTCATCGCCGGTCATGTGCACCAGCACCATCAGCAGGCAGCGGATATCGCCTTCGGCGATCGCGGAGACGAGATCGAGCGGCTTTTGTGGAGATGCGATGTTCATGGCGTGTCCTGATCTCCGGATGCGCTGAAAAGGCCGCGCGTCATCAGCTTGCGATAGGCTGAGATGACGTGGTCCGGCACGGCGGTGACGCCGCCGGCCGAATAGGAGTAGCGGCGGCTGAGATAGCCGCGCGAGCCCATCAGCATGTGGACGATCGCCTCGAATTCCTCGTCGCTGTAATCCTCGATCGCTCCTGCCGCTCGTGCGCGGCGCAAGATGCGGACATAGGCGACCGAGATGTTGTCGAGATGTTTCTGGTAGCCGATGGGCGCGAAGAATTCAGCCTCGTTGAGGATGCGCAGGAACTCCGGCACCTCGCGGATAAAGTCGAAGAAGGCGGAAAAGCGCGCGATCTCCTGCCGCGCGGCATCGGCGGTGCCGGTGCGGGCGCGGATGAATTCCACCATGTCGAGGCCGATCTTCGGCAGCAGCTGATCGAGCAGCTCCTGCCGGTTCTCGAAATGATTGTAGAAGGTGCCTTGCGCGACGCCGGCTTCTTCCGTGATGCGGGCGACGGAGGCTTCGGCATAGCCATGCTTGCCGACGACCTTGGTCGCGGCGTCAAAGATCTTCTGCTTGGTCCAGGCGTTGCGCTCGACGCGGTTGAGCTTTGTGACCTTGGCATTCGCTTGCGTCATTCAGAGGTCTCCAGCTCGGCGCGCAGCACGCGCTTGAGGATCTTTCCGCTCGGATTCCGCGGCAGGCTGTCGCGGATGACGAGCTGCTTCGGCACCTTGAAGCTCGCCAGGCGCGTACGGCAGTGCTCGGTGAGGGCAGGGAGTTCAAGGCTTGCGCCTTCGGCCAGCACGACGATCGCGACCGGCCGCTCGCCCCAGCGCGCATCGCGCAGCCCGATCACCGCGACTTCGCGCACCTCGGGCAAATCGTAGATGACGCGCTCGACCTCTGAGGAGGCGATGTTCTCGCCGCCGGAGATGATCATGTCCTTCTTGCGGTCGGTCAGGTACAGGAAGCCTTCCTCGTCGAGATAGCCGACGTCGCCGCTGCGGAACCAGTCGCCGAAGAAGGCCGCCGCCGTCTTCGACGGATCCTTCCAATAGCCGCGCGTGATCTTCGGTCCGCGCAGGCAGATCTCGCCATTGACGTTCGGTGGCAGCGTCTTGCCGTCCTCGTCGCGGATCTCGATCTCGACGTGGGCGATGGCGCGCCCGGTTGAACCGATCTTCTCGAGCTCGCGGCCGGCTTCCATGAAAGTGTCGCCGCCGACGGTCTCGGTGAGGCCATAGGCATCGATGTAGCGCGCATTGCGGAAGAACTCCGAGAACGCGCGGATGCGCACCTCGGGCGTCTTCTCGCCGCCGCCGATCGCCCATCTCAGGCTGGAGACGTCGTAGCGATCGCGGGTGGGGCAGGTGAGCATCGCGGTGGTCATCACAGGCGCGAACCATGTCGCGTTCAGCTTGTCCTCCGCGATCGCCGCAAGCGCGGTCTCTGGGTCGAAATTGCGTTCGATGCGGATGAACCCGCCATGCCAGAGCACGGCGATGCCTGGCAGGTCGAGCGCGCCGACGTGGTAGAGCGGGCCGACGACGAGCAGTCGGGTCTCGGCGTTGATGCCGAGCGCAATCGTCTGGTCGGCGGACTTCCAGTAGAAATTATCGTAAGCGAGCATCACGCCTTTGGGGCGGTCGGTCGTACCCGAGGTGTACATCAACCGCATCAGGTCGGATGGCGCGCGGACGAGCATCGGCGCGGGCGCGGCCTCGCCCGCGAGGTGCGAGATGCTTTGCTGCGCGGCTTCGTTCAGCACGACAATTTTCGCGCCCGTTGCATTCGCGGCAAGTTCTTCATCGACGATCAACAACCGCGCGCCGGCATTGCCCGCGATGTAGCTGACCTCGTCGCGCGAAAGTCGAAAATTGATCGGCAAGAACACCGCGCCCAGATGGCTGGTGGCGAAGACGAGCTCCAGGAATGCCGCGCTGTTCTTCATCAGCACGGCCACGACGTCGCCCACGCCGATGCCCTGCGCGGCGAGCCAGCCGGCGGCCTGCCGGATGCGCGCATCGAAAACGGCGTAGGAGATCTCCTCGCCGCGATATTTCAGCGCGGGCCAGTCCGGCGTGCGCCGGGCGTGAAAGGTGATGAAGCTCGAAAGATTGATCATTTTGCGGGCTTTGGGCCGATTGTCGGCCTCGTTTTCTCCTTTGATGAATTATGACTCGTAATTCATCTTTGGCTTGACGTCACCCCCCAGCCTCTGAAATTGTTGGAAACACGGAGACGAGACGATCTCCGGCAAGGGACTGGAACGCCGACCCGAAAGAGGGAGGGGAAAATGACGAGAACCCGCATGCCGGGCATCAGCCGCCGTTCAACGCTGGCGCTGATGGGCGCCGGTGCGATGAGTGTTGCCGCGCCGTGGGTGGCGCGTGCGCAAGCCAAGACCATCAAGATCGGCATGCCGACGATTCTGTCGGGCCGCGTCGCGCAGCTCGGCACGTCGTCACGCAATGCGGTGATGCTCGAGGTCGACAAGGTCAACGCTGCCGGCGGACTTGCCGGCCGTCAGATCGAGATGGTGATCCGCGACTCCAAGGGCCAGCCGCAGGAAGCCGCTCGCGTCGCGCGCGAGCTCGTCAACACCGATGGTTGCGAGTGGTTGATCGACGGCGAGGCGTCGTCCGGATCGTTTGCGGTGCACGAAGTCGCGCGCGATCTCGGTGTGCTCTGCGTCCACACCTGCTCGGAGGCGTCCTCGCTGACGGCCGATCCGAAGCAGCACATCCCGAACGCGTTCCGTTGCGTGCGTCAGGGCATCCACGATTCCATCGTCGGCGGCAGCTATGCCGCTGGAATCGCGAAAGCCAAGGGCCTGAAGAAATGGGCGACCTGCTCGCCGGACTATGCCTATGGCCGCGACACCACCGGTGAGTTCACGCTGTACCTGAAGCGCTTCGCGCCCGACGTCGAGATCATCAGCGAGTCCTGGCCAAAACTGTTTCAGCCCGACTACACCGAAGTCGTGACCAAGATCCTCCAGGCCAAGCCGCAGGCGCTGTATTCCTGCCTGTGGGGCGGCGATCTCACCTCCTATATCGACCAGGCCAACATCTACGCGATGTTCGGCCAGATGGAGGTATTCGCGGTCAACATGGCCGACTACACCGCGCTCACCGTGGTGAAGAACCTGCCCAAGGGCATCCACTCCGGCAACCGCTACATCAAGACCTTCCCGACCACGCCGGAGAACGCGGCCTGGGGCGATGCCTACAAGGCGAAGTACAACGAATATCCGACCAACTGGTCATGGCAGAACGCGACGGCCGTGATGTTCCTCGCCGAGGCCGCGAAGAAGGCCAACTCCACCGACGGCAAGAAGATCGCGGAGGTGCTGAAGGGCCTCACCATCAAGTGCCCGTTCGGCGCCGACGGCACCGTGACGATGCGCGGCGACGACCACACGCTGGTCGGCTACGCCATCGGCTGGGGCACCACGATCCCGCAGGAGCCCTACGTACCCGAGGTCAAGGCCGGCGACTGGAAGACCATCTTCGAGCTCGAGGCCGAGTGGAAGAAGAGCAAGGGCTACACCTGATCCGATGCGCGGCGGGGACGGGCGACCGTCTCCGCCGTTTCTATTTGGCTCTCCGCGCCAAGTCCGGCGCGTCGCAATGAAAGTGCTCCCGTGGATCTCGACGCGCTTGCCGGCTGCCTCTCCAGTTCCGCCTGCCTGGTGACGCAAACCACCAGCGGCCTCATCATCGGCATGCTCCTGTTCCTGGTCGCAGTCGGGCTGACGCTGATCTTCGGCGTGCTCAAGGTCGTCAATTTCAGCCACGGCGCCTTCTACATGTTCGGCGCCTATTTCGCGATGACGGCCTATCAGCTCACCGGGAGCTTTGCGCTTGCGATGTTCGCGGGGGCGGCCGGCACCGCGGTTCTCGGCCTGATCTTCGAGCGCGTCTTCATGAGCCGCGTCTACGGCGCCGACGTGCTGATGCAGCTGCTCGTCTGCTACGCCTTCGTGCTGATCTTCGACGATGTCGTGCGCATCATCTGGGGGCCGGAATTCAAGTCGATGGGCATGCCCGCGGCATTCCAGGTGATGCCGCTGTTCATCGCCGGCGGCGTGGTGCCGCCTTACTACCTGCTGCTGATCGGCGTCGCGCTGGTCGCAGCGATCGTGCTCGGCATCGGATTGTCGCGCAGCCGCATCGGCAAGGTGATCCGGGCGGCGGCACATAATACCGGCATGGTCTCGGCGCTCGGCATCAACACCGGCCTGATCTATGGGGGCGTGTTCGCGCTCGGCGGCATGCTGGCCGGCCTTGCCGGCGCGCTCGCGGCGCCCGTGCGGTCGCTGACCCCCGGCATGGGATTTTCGGTGCTGATCGAATCCTTCATCGTCACCGTCATCGGCGGCATGGGCTCGATCCTGGGCGCTCTGATCGGCGCGCTGCTGCTCGGCCTTATCAGGTCCTTCGGCTCGCTCGGCTTTCCCCTGTTCACGGAAGGCCTGATGTACCTTTTCATGGTGATCGTGCTGGTCTCAAAACCCACCGGCCTGTTCGGCAAGGAGGCGGCATGACCGAGCTCGAGGCCGGACGTGCCGAAACGCTGGTCCCCGTGCGCAGCGGTGCGGCGCTGCAACGCTATCGCGACGTGCTGATCGCGCTCGTCGCCTTTGCCGTGCTCGCGAGCCTGCCGCTGTTCACCGGCAGCAAGGCGCTGCTCGATTTCCTCATCCGCTGCTCGGCTTACGGCCTGTTCGCGACCTCGCTGAACCTGCTGGTCGGCTACACCGGCCTGACCTCGTTCGGCCACGGCATGTTCTTCGGCTTAGGGGCCTACAGCTTTGGCCTGATCATGCAGAAGCTGGGCGTCCCCATTCCCGTGGCCTTCGTCGCGACGCTGGCGATCACGGCGGTGATCGCCGCAATCATCGGCGCGATCTGCGTGCGGCTGAAGGAGATCTATTTCGCCTTCGTCACGCTCGCCTTCCAGATGTTGATTCACTCGACCATCCTGTCCTGGGCGTCCTTCACCGGCGGCGACCAGGGCCTGCGCGGCGGCATTCCGCGACCCGTGTTCCTCGGCATCAATCTCGCCAACCACGTCCATCTCTACATCGCGAGCTGCGCGCTGTTGATCCTCGGCCTGCTCGCGATGCGTCAGATCGCGCAGTCGCCGTTCGGCTACACGCTGCGCATGATCCGCGACAACGCGGCGCGCGCGAGCTTCCTCGGCATCGACGTCTGGCGCGCAAAACTGACCGTCTTCGTGCTGGCGGCGCTGTTCGCGTCGATGGGCGGCATGGTGATGGCGCTGTTCGTGTCCGGCGCCTATCCGGAATTCGCCTATTGGACCATCTCGGGCGAGGGCATCTTCATCAACATGCTCGGCGGCGTCTCGACCTTCCTCGGACCGATGGTCGGCACGGTGCTGCTGCTTCTGCTCAACGACACCGTGACGCGCTTCACCGAGTACCACGGCATCGTGCTCGGCGTGGTCATCCTGTTCTTCGCGCTGGGCCTGCGCAAAGGCCTGCTGGATTTCGTCGCCGACTGGTTCGCGCACCGGCGCGAGACGGGCGAGGGGCGCTAGTCATGCTCGAGATCCGCAACCTTGCAAAATCCTTTGGTGGTGTGAAGGCGACCAACGACGTCACGCTCGACTTCCCCGACGGTTCGCTCACGGCGGTGATCGGACCGAACGGCGCCGGCAAGAGCACGTTCTTCAACCTGATTACCGGCGCCCTGAGGCCGGATTCTGGTCAGGTTCTGCTCGACGGCGTCGATCTCGCCGGCCGCTCGCCTCCGGAGATCGTGCGCCACGGCATCGGCCGTGCCTTCCAGGTCGCGAGCATCTTCAAATCCCTGACGGTGCAGGAGACCATGCTTGCCGCCGTCAGCGCCGACCAACGCACCTCCGCAGTGTTGCACAAGCGCTTTCCGCTGCCCGAGACACGCGACCGCGCCGAGCATGTGATGGAGCTGCTGGGCTTGGCGGGAAAGCGCAATCGCACGGCCGCAACGCTGTCGCATGGCGACCAGAAACTGCTCGACATTGCTCTCGCACTGGTGCTCGAACCAAAGGTGCTGCTGCTGGACGAGCCGACCGCCGGCATGGGCCCCGAAGAGCGCTGGCGCATGATCGACAAGGTCCGCGAGCTCTGGGACACCCAGAAGATCACCGTCGTCTTCATCGAGCACGACATGGACATCGTGTTCAAGATCGCACCAAAAATCGTCGTGCTCTGCTACGGCCGCATCCTTGCGACCGGCACGCCCGACGAGATCCGTAACAACAGTGCGGTGATTGAGGCCTATCTCGGCACCGAACATGCGGGGGCCGCCGCATGAACGCCGCCATCATCGAAGTCGCCGATCTCGACGTCTATTACGGCACCAGCCAGATCCTGTTCGGCGTCGGCCTCTCGGTGCGGCAGGGCGAGACTATGGCGCTGCTCGGGCGCAACGGGGCGGGCAAATCGACGACGATGAAGGCGATCATGGGACTGGCGCCGCCGCGTCGGGGCAGGATCAGCCTGCGCGGCGCGGTGATCTCGGGCCAGAAGCCGCATCATATCGCGCGCGCCGGTCTCGGCTTCGTGCCGGAGGATCGCCAGATCTTTCCGGAGCACACGGTCGAGGACAATCTCGTCATCGGTCGCAAGCGGGGGCCGGAGGGCCAGGACGAATGGCCAATCAGGCGCATCTATGAGGTCTTCCCGCTGCTGGAGCCGCTGCGCCATCGTATTGCCGGGCGCCTGTCAGGCGGGGAGCAGCAGATGCTCGCGATCGCGCGCACGCTGATGGGCAACCCGGCGCTGTTGCTGCTCGATGAGCCGAGCGAGGGCCTCGCGCCGATCATCGTGCAGCGGATCGGCGAGCTGTTGCGGCAGCTCCGACAGCTCGGATCGACCGTGCTGATCGCCGAGCAGAACATGCATTTCTGCCTGGGGCTGGCGAGCCACGCCACGGTGATCGACAAGGGCCAGATCGTCTACGCCGCTGGGATCGACGAGTTGAAGGCCAACGACGCGATCCGCCGCCGCTATTTGGCGCTGTAACCGGGTTCCGGAGCGCCAACCCGGCCCAAAGAAGAAAACTATTGTCTCGGGTTCGTCAGACGGAAGGAGTTTCCCCGTCGAGGGCCAAAAACGCCAATCGCTTCCATTGCCGTTTGGGGCCGAAACGACGACATTCCATTCAGAATTTGATGGATCGGCGTAGCCATGGAACGCACTGGATTTGAGCCCTTCGGCGAGCAGCTGGTGTCCGCAACGGACACCCAGCCGCGATCGCGCGCGTCAAAGCTCCTGCTGCGGGCCGGCACCACGGTGTTCTGGTCGCTGGTCGCGGGCATCGTGCTGGCGCGTGCGGCCTTCTTTGAGCCGGGCGTCTATGACAGCTTCAGCCGTGTCGCCTCGCTCGCCAAAAGCCTGATCTTCTGAACCGATTATTCCGGGCTGAGCATAGAACTTCCCTCGGCCCTGATATGCCGAAAACTTATTCCCCAATCGGCGAGCACTGCGTATAAATATTTCTCCTCTGGGAGAGATTTGTGTCGCAGAATCAAGCATCCAACCCGGCCGACGCCAAGCCAACCACTGTCGTGAGCCGTATCGCGGCGCTGATTCCGGGAATCCTCCTGTGTATCGCCGTCGCCGGTATCTCGGCCTTGCTCGAGCGGGCCGAGCTGGGTGTCTTCGAGCACCCCTATGTCGAAGCGCTGGTGATGGCGATCCTGCTCGGGATGGCGCTGCGCAGCTTCTGGAAACCGGCGCCGCGCTGGCAGGCCGGCATCGCCTTCAGCGCCAAGCAGCTGCTCGAAGTTGCGGTCATGCTGCTGGGGGCCTCGATCAGTTTCGCCGCCATTGCGGCTTCCGGCGTGGCGCTGCTGGCATCGATCGCCGCGGTCGTCGTGATCGCGCTCTGCGTCTCCTTCGGCCTCAGTCGCATGCTGGGCCTGTCGACGCGGCTCTCGATCCTGATCGCCTGCGGCAATTCCATCTGCGGCAATTCCGCGATCGCCGCCGTGGCGCCGATCATCGGTGCCAACAACGACGAGATCGCGTCCTCGATTTCCTTTACGGCGATCCTCGGCGTGATGATGGTCCTCGGCCTGCCGCTGCTGATTCCGCTGCTGCAATTGTCGGCCACGCAATATGGCATTCTCGCAGGCCTCACCGTCTACGCGGTGCCGCAAGTGCTTGCGGCAACGGTCCCGGCCGGGCTCGTCTCGACGCAGATCGGCACGTTGGTGAAGCTGATGCGCGTGTTGATGCTCGGGCCGGTCGTGGTCGGCCTGTCGCTCGCGGCCTCGCGCTGGCAGGCCGAAGCCAAGAAAACCAATGTCGGCTTCTTCCGCCTGGTCCCCTGGTTCATCCTCGGCTTCCTTGCGCTGGCGACCCTGCGCTCGCTGGAGATCGTGCCAGGCACGGTGGTGGCTCCGATAACGCGGATCACGGGTTTCCTCACCGTCGTGTCGATGGCCGCGCTGGGCCTCGGCGTCGACGTGAAGGTGCTCGCCAATGTCGGCGGCCGGGTGACGGCCGCGGTGACACTGTCGCTGATGCTGCTGCTCGGCATCAGCATCGTGCTGGTGCACTGGTTCAAGTGAGAGCGCGCTTACCCTCCCCTGGAGGGGGAGGGTCGATCGCGCGCAGCGCGAGCGGGGTGGGGTGATCTCTCCACTCGGGCACTGTCGGAGGCGGAGAGACCGTCACCCCACCCCGACTCACATTTTCGCTGCGCTCAATGTGAGCCGACCCTCCCCCTCCAGGGGAGGGTAAGAGGATCGCTCACGCCGAGAGTGTTTGCCGAGTCTAAATCACATCCGCTAGCGAATGCCCATGCAGCTCGATGTTCAGCCCCTGCATGCCCATGTCGCTGATCTCGCCGCCCATCGCCTTCAGGCTCTCCTCGCGGATCAGTGACATCAGCCCGCGGCGGAGCGCCAGGAACTCCGACGACATCATCATCGCCTGCTGCCGCGGTCGCTCCAGCGGGATCGGGATCTCCGCCTTGATCGAGCCGGGGCGGGCCGTCATGCAATAGACGCGGTCGGAGAGGAAGATGGCTTCATCGATGTCGTGGGTGACGAACAGCACCGAGATCTTCAGCCGTTGCCACATGTTGGTGAGGATCTGCTGCATGATCACGCGCGTCTGCGCGTCGAGCGCACCAAAGGGCTCGTCGAGCAGCAGCACCTTAGGGCCCGTGGCGAGCGCGCGGACGATGCCCACGCGCTGCTTCATGCCGCCGGAGAGTTTGTCCGGATAATGCTTTTCGAAGGCCTCGAGCCCGGCAAGCCCGAGCAGCGTGCGGGCGGCGCGTTCGCGCTGGGAGCGCGGCATGCCGCGCATCTTCAGGCCGAACTCGACGTTCTCCCGCACCGTCTTCCACGGAAACAGCGAATATTGTTGAAACACCATGCCGCGCTCGGCGCTGGGGCCGTTGACCCGCTCGCCGTCGACCGTGACGATGCCTGTGGTCGGCTTGAGGAACCCCGCAACCGCATTGAGCAGCGTCGACTTTCCGCAGCCGGAGGGCCCGACGATCGAGACGAACTCGCCGGGCTTCACATGAATCTGCGTGTCGGTGACGGCCTGCACCGGTCCCTCGATGCTCTCATAGCTGAGGGAGAAATTCCTGACCTCGATATGGCCCTGCGGTGCTTTGGTCAGGATTTCGTTCATTTCAGCCTCCACGGCATCACCAACTGCCCGGCGCCCCTGATGAGCAGGCTCGATCCAAGGCCGAGCACGCCGATCGCGATCATGCCGAGCGCGATGTCGGCATATTGGACCAGGGAATAGGCTTCCCAGGTGAAGTAGCCGATGCCGTATTGGCCCGAGATCATCTCGGCGGCGATCAGCGACACCCAGGCCACGCCCATGCCGACGGTGAGACCGGTGAAGATGTGCGGCAGCGAAGCTGGAAAATACACCTGGCGGAAGATCGACCGTTCTCGCGCGCCGAGACATTGCGCGGCGCGGACCAGCACGGGATCGACCAGCGACATGCCATGCAGCGTGTTGACCAGGATCGGGAAGAACGCGCCGAGGAAGGTGATGAAGACGATGCTCTGCTCGTTGGTCGGCCAAAGCATGATCGCCATAGGCACCCAGGCGATGGCCGGGATCGGCCGCAGCACCTCGGCGACCGGGAAGATGATCTCGTGCACCAGCTTGAAGCGGCCCATGATCAGGCCGAGCGGCACGCCGACCACCGCCGCGAGCGAGAAGCCGAACAAGATGCGCCGGCAGCTCAAGAGGATGTGCAGCAGGAATTTGGGATCGTGGATCGCCTTGGTGAAGCTGGCATAGACCGCCAGCGGCGAGGGCACGTTGGTGAAGCGCACGAAGAACACAACGCGATAGGTCGTGAGCAGGTGCCAGACCAGCAGGAAGGCCAGCAGCGATATGACGCCGATCGCCGTCGCGCGCAGCCCCGCCCGATTGAGCCGGTACCAGCGCAGCGCGAGCGTGCCGAAGGAAGGCGGTGTCGCGGGCGGGGAAGGGGCGGGCACGGGGCCCGCCTCGGCGATTGCTGTTGCTGCCGGCATGCTGTCCTCGGGATGTCTGACGAGGGCGGGACTGCTCACGTCTTGCCTCCGCCGACCGCCGCCTTCACCGCGTCATCGAAGCCGAGCACCTTGCCGCTGATCTTGGCGGCATGGGCTTCGGCGTCCTTCTTCAGCAGGAATGGCGCGACCTCGCCGTTGCCGATCGCGAAGAAGGCCTGGTCGGCGAACAGCTTGATGCCGCGCGTGGTGTCGAAGACGTAGGCGACGTTGATCTTCTTGCCCTTGGCCTTGTAGTCGGCATAGGCCCCTAACGTGCACGCTGCGGACGCGAACGGCAGGATGCCGGCTTCGTCGACCCAGACCTCGCCGGCCTTGCGCGGGTCGGTGATCGGCTTCTTGCAGAACGAGTCTTCGCCGGAGATTTCGTAGTTCTTCGTGCTGTCGAGCTGCGCGTCATAGTCGAGCTTCATCTCGGCATAGGCCTTGCGGATGTAGGAATCATCCACCCACTTCTTCGGATCGAACTCCTTCATGCGGCCGAGATTCTGCAACACCTTGACGTCGGTCGCGGCTGCATCGATCAGCGCCGGCTTCACCGTGGGATCGGTGGTCATGTTGCCGCTGGGACCGAGGAAGATATAGACGACTTCCTTGTTGATGCCGGTCCAATCCTGGATCTTTTCGGCCGCGAGCTTCGGATCGTCGCGCAGCCACTGGTTGGCGGCAATCAGCGCCTTGAAGTAGGCAACGACGACCTCAGGGTATTTCTCGGCGAAATCGGTGCGGACCACGATGCCGTGAAAGGTCGGCAGATTGGTCTCGACGCCGTCAAAAATCTTGCGCGCAAAGCCGCGGAAGGGCAGCAGCTCGGCGAAGGGAACGAAGTCGGCATGCGCGTCGATCTTCTTCTCCTGGAGATTGGTCGAACCGACCTCCGGGCTCTGGCTGACGAGCTGGAAGAAGTCGGAGGCGTAACCGCGGTCCTGCATTGCCTTCAGCACCATGCCGTGTGCAGCCGAGCCGAACGGAACGCTGACGAGCTTGCCCTTGAGATCGGCGAGATCGTAATAGGGCGAGTCCTTGTGGACGACGAGCCCGTTGCCGGAGCCGGACAGGCTGTAGGCGGCCACGCCGATCAGGCGGCTCTTGCTCTCCGGATTGCTCTCGAAGGTGAAGCCGTTCACGATCAGCGGATAGTCGCCCATCATGCCGATCTGGAGCTTGTTCGCCATCATCGCGTTGGTGACAGGCGGGCCGGAGGTGAAATTCTGCCACTCCAGCTCGAACTTGATGTTGGCGTATTTGCCGTCCTTCGGCAGATATTTCTCGAGGAGATGCAGCTGCCGGATGACGACGCCGGCGGTCACCGTGTTGGTCGTGGTGTCCTGCGTTCCGATGCCGAGGGTGACGGTTTCCGCCAGGGCCGGCTGCGCGAGCAGAAGCGCCAGCGAGGTCACCGACATCGCGATCGAGAGCGTGGGAAGATGGCGGACCATTCTCATCCTCATTCGGTTGGATGTGCTGTGGTTGCCATGATTGGGTGAGGGCGTGGGCAGGGCAAATCCGGAGTGCGCGCCGCAGTCGATTAGTTGCCGGGAAAAGCTGATTGCATACTCCTTGGGCAGTCCTGCACTATAAAGCCGCTTGCCTGTGCATCGGCGTTAGTCGGCGCCCTGGCCGCGCATCTCCTCGAGAGCGTCGGCCCGGCACACCACGATCTGCGAGCGCTTGGTGACGACGATTCCCTTCTCCTGCATCCGCTTCAGGCTGATCGTGACCCATTGCCTGGTAGCGCCGACCATGTGGGCGATGTCGGCATGAGTGAAGGCGGCCGCGATCACCCGGCCGTCGGCATCCTCGACGCCGTAGAGCTCGACCAGATGCAGCAGGAGATGCGCGAGGCGCTGGGTGATCGAGCGCGTTCCCAGCATCTGCGCCAGCGCCGAATAGCATTTGCCTTTGAAGGTGAGGCCTTCAATGAGGCCGATGGCGAGGTTCGGGATCTCCACGGCGAGTGACCGCAGTTCCTTTCCGGGGAGGTGCACGACGCTGCAATTGCTGGATGCGACGCCGGACCATTGATGCACGGTGCCCTCGAACACTTCGGGCCCGCCGACGAAATTACCGACATGCCAGTAGGCCAGCGTGATCTCGCGTCCGAGCGGGGAAGTGTAGAACACGCGGATGCGGCCGCTCTCGATCAGCCAGATGCCGTCATGCTTGCCGCCCTGGCTGAACAGCGTCTGGCCGCGGTTGAGCACCTTTCGCCGGCCCTGCTTCAGCACCAGCTCCCGCTCGCGCGGTGACAGCTTGTCCATCAGCGGCGGCGGTCCGCCGATCCATTGCTGGTTCTCGGTCAGCAGCAGCGAGGAGCCGCCGGCAGCCCGGACCGTTGCGGGAACCGTCCCGCGAACCACATTGGCCGCCTGCAACATCGTCTGCCTCCGGAACGTTCAAATCGTTCTAAAGAGGAGCAATGTCCGTGCCAATCACTGCGCCGTCATCGCCCGACTTGATCGGGCGATCCAGTATTCCAGAGACGTCAATGGGATACGGAGGGGCCGCGGCGTACTGGATTCCCCGCTTTCGCGGGGAATGACACCGAATACTGGGTCAGCGCCCCGCCAAGCTCAGCAAATACGGCTTCGGATAAATCCCCCTGTTATGCCCATCCGAAAACGAGATGTTCAGCCCGTAGCCGAGATCGCCGATCTCGGTGATGGCGATGCCGGGAAAGCGTTCAGGGAAGCGATCGTCGAAGCGGGCGCGGGTGCAGTGAGCGCATTTGCAGCAGAGACGGAGCTGCTCGGCGGCGATCCCGACCACATCGTCCTGCGTGGTCCGGACGACGAGCGTCGCGAGATCGGCGCTGGCTTCATAGTCGGCCACCGTCGGCGTCACCAAGGTCATGGTCATGACGAACCTCCAGCTTCGTTCTACGTCGGGCCGGACGCGAGCGAATAGCAACTAATTGCCAGCGCGGACACGTGGCCGTCTGCCTCCTCTTCGATCATCGCCCACCAAATGTGAAACTAATCGACCGGGAATATCACTTCCGAATTGCCGGACTCTGCTCTCTCCGAAACCTTGTGCGCCAACGATGGCTGAGGAGAGACCATGAGCGCATTTCAGAAGGAAACGGTTTTGTCGGTCCGGCACTGGACCGACTCCCTGTTCAGCTTCACGGCGACGCGCGATCCGGGCTTCCGATTCCAGAACGGCCAGTTCGCGATGATCGGCCTCGAAGTCGAAGGCAAACCGTTGATGCGCGCCTACAGCATGGCGAGCGCCAATCACGAAGAGGAACTCGAGTTCTTCTCGATCAAGGTACAGGACGGCCCGCTGACTTCGCGGCTGCAGAAGATCAGGGAAGGCGACATCATCCTGGTCGGCCGCAAGGCGACGGGCACGCTGATCACCGGCAATCTCATCCCGGGCAAGCGCCTGTTGCTGCTCTCGACCGGCACGGGCCTCGCGCCGTTCGCCAGCCTGATCAAGGACCCCGACGTCTATGAGAATTACGAGACCATCGTGCTCGCCCATGGCTGCCGCCAGGTTTCGGAACTCGCCTATGGCGAGCACCTCGTCGACGGCCTGCGCAATCACGAATTCTTCGGTCCGCTGATCCGCGACAAGCTCGTCTACTACCCGACCGTCACCCGCGAGCCGTTCCGGAACCGCGGCCGCATCACCGATCTGATCGCTTCGAACCAGTTGTTCGACGACATCGGGCTAACAGGTCTCGATATCGCGACCGACCGCATCATGCTGTGCGGCAGCCCGGCGATGCTCGAGGAACTCCCCGCGATGTTTGCCGCGCGCGGCTTTGTCGAGGGCAATCACAGCCAGCCCGGCCATTTCGTCATCGAAAAGGCCTTCGTCGAGCGCTGAGGCGCAAATCGCGTCCCGGCGACAACTAATTGCTATCGCCGGACGACCACCTGAATAAATCTGATGCGAAGGCGCCGAACCGGCGAACCAGGAGCAAGCGATGGCACTAGATGAGATCGTCGACGGACTTTCGGAGGTTTCCTGCGACGTGCTGGTGATCGGCGGCGGCACGGCCGGCCCGATGGCGGCGCTGAAGGCGAAGCTGAAGAACCCGAAGGCCAACGTCGTCCTGCTCGAAAAGGCCAACGTCAAGCGTTCCGGCGCGATCTCGATGGGCATGGACGGGCTGAACAACGCCGTCATCCCCGGCTATGCGACGCCGGAGCAGTACACCAAGGAAATCACCATTGCGAACGACGGCATCGTCGACCAGAAGGCCGTCTA
Source organism: Bradyrhizobium sp. Unk1 (assembly GCF_059512345.1). Lineage (NCBI taxonomy): Bacteria > Pseudomonadati > Pseudomonadota > Alphaproteobacteria > Hyphomicrobiales > Nitrobacteraceae > Bradyrhizobium > Bradyrhizobium sp. Unk1. The sequence continues at coordinate 362,478 of NZ_JCAMOP010000001.1, read as the reverse complement.
TAAATACGCGCAAAACTGCTACTCGATCATCGAGGAGCTCGATAGTTTCGGCATCCGTTTCCTGAAGAACGAGAACGGCGACTACGCCGTGAAGAAGGTGCACCATATCGGCACCTACGTCCTTCCGATGCCGAACGGCGAGACGGTCAAGAAAGCACTCTATCGCCAGCTTCGCCGCGCCCGCATCCTGATTTCCAACCGCTACATGGCGACGCGGCTGCTCAAATCGTCCGACGGCCGCATCGCCGGCGCGATCTCCGTCAACACTCGCACCGCCGAGATCCTGGTGATCAAGGCCAAGGCCGTGATCCTCTGCATGGGCGCCGCCGGCCGCCTCGGCCTTCCGACCTCCGGCTACATGTTCGGCACCTACGAGAACGCCGCCAATTCCGGCGACGGCTATGCCATGGCCTATCACGCCGGCGCCGCGCTCGCGAACCTCGAATGCTACCAGATCAATCCGCTGATCAAGGACTATAATGGCCCGGCTTGCGCCTATGTCGCGGGTCCCTTCGGTGCCTTCACCGCCAACAACGAGGGATCGCGCTTCATCGAATGTGACTACTGGTCCGGCCAGATGATGCTGGAGTTCTACAACGAACTGCTGTCAGGCAAGGGGCCGGTGTTCCTCCAGCTCAAGCATCTCCATCCCGACACCATCTCGGAGATCGAATCCACGCTGCACAAGGTGGAGCGTCCCACGCGCGGCCTGTTCCAGCAGGGGCGCGGGGTCGATTATCGCAGCGAGTCGATCGAGATGCACATCTCCGAGATCGGGTTCTGCTCCGGCCACAGCGCCTCCGGCGTGTTCGTCGACGACAATGCCCGCACCACCGTTCCCGGCCTCTACGCCGCCGGCGATATGGCGAGCGTGCCGCACAATTACATGCTCGGCGCCTTCACCAACGGCTCGGTTGCCGGCATCGATGCGATGGAGTTCGCCGACAACCACGACTTTGCGGAGTTCGATGCGGCCGATGTCGCCAGGGAGCGCGACCGCGTGCTGGCGCCAACGAAGCGCGAGGACGGCATTCCGCCGAACCAGGTCGAGTACAAGACCCGTCGCCTCGTCAACGACTATCTCCAGCCGCCGAAGGTCTCGCGCAAATATGAGCTCGGTATGCGCCGCCTCGCCGAGACGCGCGAGGATATGCAGGAGCACATGATTGCCCGTAACGCGCATGAATTGCTTCGTGCGCTCGAGGTGCAGTCGATCATGGATTGCGCCGACATGGCGGTGCACGCCTCGTTGTACCGCGAGGAGAGCCGCTGGGGCCTCTACCACTGGCGCACGGATTTCCCGGAGAAGGACAACGAGAACTGGTTCTGCCACACGCTGCTCTCCAAGCAGAACGGCAAGATGACCAGCGAGAAGCGCGCCGTGGAGCCCTATGTCGTGCCGATCGCCGACGACGAGAAGGATCTCTACGACAAGCAGCGCATCCGCGCCTCCGCCTGATCCACCGCACGATCGCAACAGGAGACAAAAATGCCTCTCGCGTCCTATCAGACATCGGTTCCGGTGGTCGTCGACGACGCCAAATGCATCGCCGACAAGGGCTGCACCGTCTGCGTCGACGTCTGTCCGCTCGACGTGCTCCGCATCAGCGACATGACCGGCAAGGCCTACATGGCCTACGACGAGTGCTGGTATTGCATGCCCTGCGAGGCCGATTGCCCGACCGGCGCCGTCACCGTCAACATTCCCTATCTGTTGAGGTGATCATGTCGAGCCCGTTCGAATCCTATGACGACCTCGAAGACGCCGACGAGCGGTTGCAAGCCGCCGATCCCGCCGAGCGCCGTGTCGCCATCATTGCGCTCGGTCACTCCGGTGATCCCGCAGCCGTCGCGCATCTCGCCAACATGGTCGCCGATCCCGATGCCGGCGTGCGCCAGCAGGTCGCGATGGCGCTCGGCGAGTTCGACGGGCCGGAGGCCGCGAGTGGGCTGGTCAAGCTGCTGGTCGATCCCGAAAGAATCGTGGCGGCGGCCGCGGCCGACAGCATGGCCGAGTTCAAGGATCCGGCCTGCGCCGAGATCATCCTGCCGCTGGTCAAGCACGCCCACGCCTTCGTTCGTATGGGCGCGTTGCGCGCGCTGAAGGAGCTGCGCTGCAAGGACACGCTGAAGCCGGCGCTGGAAGCGCTGCTGGATCAAGATGCGGCCGTTCGCGTGCAGGCGATCGGCGTGATCGGCTTCCTCAAGCTGGAGGAATCCATCCCCGCGCTGACCGCGCTGATCAACGATCCCGACGCCCATGTGCGCCGCGCCGCGGTGAGCGCGCTGGCGTTCTCGCAGATGAAACCCGCGGCCGAGACGATCACACGCGGGCTGAAGGATTCGGACTGGATGGTGCGCGAGATGGCCGCGGAGACGCTGGGCCTCAACGTCAACGGTTCGCTCGCGGCCGATCAGCTTGTCGCCTCGCTCGCCGACGAATTCTGGCAGGTGCGGCTGAAGGCGATCCGCAGCCTCGGCAAGATGAAGATCGAGCGCGCGGTACGCCCGATCGGCAATTGCATCAACCACGACCAGGCCAATTTGCGGAAGGAGGCGGCCGCCGCGCTCGGCGAGATCGCCCATCCCGACGGCGAGGCCTTCCTGGCCGTCATCGCCGACGATGCCGACCCTGACGTTCGCAAGAACGCGCGCTGGGCGCTCCAGCAGATCGCGGCGCGCAAAGCGCGAGCGGGCGCATAAAGGCCCGGGCAGGGACATAGCGGCTCTTCGCTGCCGGTCTGGACTTCCCCTGCCAGACGTTTATTGGTCTTCGCCAATGGGATCGGCTGCTATTTCAGCGTGGCCGATCCGAGAAAGAGCGAGGACGCGGCCATGACGACACTGTCTGTAAAAGATCTTCTCCCCGAGGATGGAACGAAGGGGACGCTGGTCGGCCGCGTCTGGCTGCCGCAGGCGAACGGCCCGGCCGTCGTCGCCGTCCGTGGAGACGGCGTCTTCGACGTCACCGCCAGCTTTCCGACTGTCAGCGCGCTCTGCGAGGAGGACAATCCGGCCAAGGCGCTCGCCGCGGTCAAGGGCGAGCGCATCGGCGATCTCGAAGCGATCGTGGCCAACACGGCGCCAGATGGGCGCGATCCGAAAAAGCCGTGGCTGCTCGCGCCCCTCGATCTCCAGACCCTGAAGGCCGCCGGCGTCACCTTCGCCATCTCGATGCTGGAGCGCGTCATCGAAGAGCGGGCCAAGGGCAATCCGGCCTCGGCCGAAGCGATCCGGAAAGAAGTGACGCGGCTGATCGGTGACGATCTGTCGAAGCTCAAGCCGGGCTCCGACCAGGCGATGCATTTGAAGCAGGTGCTGATCGATCAGAACGCCTGGAGCCAATATCTCGAAGTCGGCATCGGTCCGGATGCCGAGGTCTTCACCAAGGCGCCGACGCTGTCGTCAGTCGGCACCGGCATGGATGCCGGCCTGCATCCGAAATCGACCTGGAACAATCCCGAGCCCGAGCTGGTGCTGTTCGTCTCGAGCCGCGGCAAGATCGTCGGCGGCGCACTCGGCAACGACGTCAATCTGCGCGACTTCGAGGGGCGTTCGGCGCTGCTGTTGTCGAAGGCCAAGGACAACAATGCCTCCTGCGCGATCGGTCCGTTGCTGCGCCTGTTTGATGACAGCTTCACACTCGACGACGCGCGCAAGCTCGATATCAGCCTGAACGTGAAGGGGGCGGACGGCTTTGTTCTCGACGGCCATTCCTCGATCAGCATGATCAGCCGGGATCCCACTGATCTCGTCGAGCAGACGATCGGCAAGGTGCATCAATATCCCGATGGCTTCGTGCTGTTTCTCGGCACGATGTTCGCCCCCGTCAAGGATCGCGATGCGCCGGGGCAGGGCTTCACCCACAAGCGCGACGACATCGTCACGATCGCAGCGCCCCAGCTCGGCAAGCTCGTCAACCGCATGCGCACCAGCGACGAGTGCGAGCCCTGGACGTTTGGAATCGGCGCGCTGATGAAGAACCTCGCGCAACGGAAGCTGATCTAGCTCCGCTGCCCTTCGCCTCTCCCCGCACGCGGGGAGAAGCCGGATTGCATCGAAGATGCAGTCCGGGTGAGGCGGACTCTCCGCGAGTCGATTTGGTCGACCTACGCCGAACTCCATCCACAGCGTCATTGCGAGCGCAGCGAAGCAATCCAGAGTCCCACCCCGGACAGATTCTGGATTGCTTCGCTGCGCTCGCAATGACGTGGAGGAGAGGTCGCGAGCCGCATATGCTCCTTCATCTCCCCGTTGCATCCACGGAACAAAATCGCGCTGGGCGTGTCATTGAACCGTCCATCGCGCCAAATCGAAATTTCGCGCAAATAGTCAAATAATATGACTAGTCGGAACTCATCTTCCGTGAAATAGTCCCTCCCGCCGCCTCAAGGGCCGGCCTGCGGGTGCCATGCTACCGATCGGCGCCCGAGATAACACAAGATGACTTCTTGGGAGACACGCCTGATGACCCTCAAAGCCCTCTTTGCGGCCAGCGCCACGGCCGCGTTGCTGCTCGCGCTGCCGGCCAGCGCCGCCGAGCTCACCATCGGCTTCTCGCAGATCGGATCGGAATCCGGTTGGCGCGCGGCCGAGACATCGGTCTCCAAGCAGGAGGCCGCCAAGCGCAAGGTCAATCTCAAGATCGCCGACGCCCAGCAGAAGCAGGAGAACCAGATCAAGGCGATCCGCTCCTTCATCGCGCAGAACGTCGATGCGATCTTCCTTGCACCCGTGGTCTCGACCGGTTGGGACTCGGTGCTGAAGGAAGCCAAGGAGGCCAAGATCCCGGTCGTGCTGCTCGACCGCGACATCGATCCCTCCGGCAAGGAGCTCTATCTCACCGCCGTGACCTCCGACAGCGTGCATGAAGGCGAGGTTGCCGGCGACTGGCTGGCCAAGACCGTCGGGGCTAAGGCCTGCAACGTCGTCGAATTGCAGGGCACCGTCGGCGCCAGCGTCGCCGCCAACCGCAAGAAGGGCTTTGACACCGCCATCGCCAAGCATGCGAACCTCAAGGTGGTGCGCAGCCAGACCGGCGACTTCACCCGCGCCAAGGGCAAGGAGGTGATGGAGAGCTTCATCAAGGCCGAAGGCGGCGGCAAGTCGATCTGCGCCGTCTATGCGCACAATGACGACATGATGGTCGGCGCGATCCAGGCGATGAAGGAAGCCGGCCTCAAGCCCGGCAAGGAGATCCTCACCGTCTCGATCGACGCGGTCCCCGACATCTTCAAGGCGATGGCCGCCGGCGAAGCCAATGCCACCGTCGAGCTGACGCCGAACATGGCCGGCCCCGCGCTCGATGCCATCGCGGCCTTCAAGGCCAAGGGCACCGTTCCGCCCAAGTGGATCCAGACCGACTCCAAGCTCTATACCGCGGCCGACGATCCGCAGAAGGTCTACGACAGCAAGAAGGGCCTCGGTTACTGAGGCGTGCCGCACCGCCGGACCGCTCGCTGTGGCCCGGCGGTGCAAGCCCCCTTCGAATCCGCTGCGCGAACGAATAGGCTGGGTGCCCGCATCACAAGCGGGCGCCGGTGGGAGTGACGTCGTTATGGAGAACAGCCCCGATCCTGCTCCTTCCCTGCTGGAGGTGCGCGGGATCAGCAAAAGCTTCGGTGCTGTGCGTGCGTTGCAGGAGGTCGACTTCACGCTTCGTGCGGGCGAGATTCATGCGCTGCTCGGCGAGAACGGCGCCGGCAAGTCTACGCTGATCAAGGTGATCACCGGCGTATTCCCGCGCGATGCAGGTATCGTCAGGCTGGGCGGTGAAGAGGTCGCGCCGCGCTCGGCCAAGGCCGCGCTCCAGGCCGGCATCGCCACCGTCTACCAGGAGGTCAATCTGCTGCCGAATCTCTCGGTCGCGCAGAACCTGTTCCTCGACCGACAGCCGATGCGCTTCGGCATCGTGCGTGAAGGCGAGATGCGGCGTCGCGCCAAGGCGCTGCTCACGGACTTCGGCCTCGATATCGACGTCGCAGCAGCACTCGGTAGCTATTCCGTCGCCATCCAGCACGTCACCGCGATTGCGCGGGCCGTCGATCTCTCCGCGCGCGTGCTGATCCTGGACGAGCCCACGGCGAGCCTCGACTGCCACGAGGTCGAGATCCTGTTCGGCATCATGCGCCAGCTCGCCAAGCGCGGCATCGGCATCGTGTTCGTCAGCCACTTCCTCGATCAGGTCTACGAGATCTCCGACCGCATCACGGTGTTGCGCAACGGCCGCCTGGTCGGCGAGCGTGAGACCGCCTCGCTGCCGCGGCTCGAGCTAATCCGGATGATGCTCGGCCGCGAGCTGGCCGAGACCACCAGCGCCCGCGCATCGGCGGGAGAGCATCGGGCGCGCGAGGTCTGCGCGAGTTTCGAGAACTACGGCAAAGCCGGCTATGTCGCGCCGTTCAATCTCGAGCTGCGCCATGGCGAGGTCGTAGGTCTCGCCGGCCTGCTCGGCTCGGGCAGGACCGAAACGGCGCGGCTGGTGTTCGGCGCCGAGCGCGCCGATGGCGGGCAGGCGACGGTGGAGGGGGCGCCCGTGCGGCTGCAGTCGCCGCGCGACGGCGTGCGCCACGGTTTTGGCTATTGCCCGGAGGAGCGCAAGACCGACGGCATCGTCGCCGAGCTCACCGTGCGCGAGAACATCGTGCTCGCGCTCCAGGCCAAGCGCGGCCTGCACCGGCCGCTGTCGCGCCGCGAGCAGGACGAGATCGCAAGCCGCTACGTCAGGATGCTCGACATTCGCCCGCCCGATCCGGAGCGCGCCGTGGGGCTGCTGTCCGGCGGCAATCAGCAAAAGGTTCTGCTGGCACGCTGGCTCGCGACCTCGCCGCGCCTCCTGGTGCTGGACGAGCCGACCCGCGGCATCGACGTCGGCGCGCATGCCGAGATCATCCGCCTGATCCGCGAGCTCTGCGACGACGGGCTGGCGCTGCTCGTGATCTCCTCCGAGCTGGATGAGATCGTGACCTATTCCGACCGCGTGGTCGTGTTGCGCGACCGCGCCCATGTCGAGGAGCTCGCGGGCGAGGCGATCGACGTCGGCAACATTCTCGCCGCCATTGCCGCCGATAGCGTCGCTGTTGCGCTCGAGGCCCACACATGACAGCGCTGTTGCCGCGCCGCGGCCTTGCCCAGATCCTCGCGCTGATCGTCATCCTGGCGGTCGATCGCATCGTGTCACCGCAATTCTTCGATCTGCGCCTCCAGGACGGCCGTCTGTTCGGCAGCCTGATCGACGTGCTCAACCGCGGCACACCGGTGGCGCTGCTGTCGCTCGGCATGGTGCTGGTGATCGCGACGCGTGGCATCGATCTGTCGGTCGGTGCGGTCATGGCCATCTCGGGTGCGATCGCGGCGAGCCTTGCCGACACGCACAGTCTGGCCGTTGTCCTCGCGGCCGCGCTCGGCGCTGGCCTGATCTGCGGATTGTGGAACGGATTTCTCGTCGCGGTGCTCGGCATGCAGCCGATCGTGGCGACGCTGATCCTGATGGTGGCGGGACGCGGCATCGCGCAGCTCATTACCGAGGGGCGTATCGTGACCTTCTCCTCGCCGGATCTGGTCTGGCTTGGCAATGGCGCGGTGCTCGGCGTGCCGATGCCGGTCGCGATCGCCTTGGGCATGCTGATTCTCACCGGCGCGGTGGTGCGCGGCTCGGCGCTCGGACTGCTGATCGAGGCGACCGGCGGCAACGCGCGGGCGAGCGAGCTTGCCGGCGTCGGCACGCGCGCGATGATCCTGGCGGTCTACGTCTGGTGCGGCATCTGCGCCGCGCTCGCCGGCGTGATCGCGGCGGCCGACATCATGGGCGCGGACGCCAACAATGCCGGCCTCTGGCTCGAGCTCGACGCCATCCTCGCGGTGGTGATCGGCGGCACCTCCCTGTTCGGCGGCCGCTTCAGCCTCGTGCTGGCCGTGCTCGGTGCGTTGATCATCCAGACCATGAACACCGGCATTCTGCTGTCGGGCTATCCACCGGAGTTCAATTTGCTGGTCAAAGCGGTGGTGGTGATGACGGTACTGCTGCTGCAATCGCCGAAATTTTCGGGGATTGCCGGGATCGCCGCGCGGCTGCGGAGGTCCAAAGCATGAAAGGCCTGCCGCCCGTCCTCATCACCGCCATCGTGCTCGTTGCCGGCTTTGCGCTGTGCGCCGTGCAATTCCCCAACATCGCCTCGACCCGCGTGGTCGGCAATCTCCTCACCGACAACGCCTTTCTCGGCATCGTCGCGACCGGCATGACCTTCGTCATCATCTCAGGCGGCATCGACCTCTCGGTCGGCTCGGTGATCGGTTTCACCACGGTGTTCGTCGCGCTTGCGATCGAGCGCTGGGGCGTGCCGCCGCTGCTTGCCTTCGTCGCGATCCTCGCGCTCTCGGCGGCCTTTGGAGCGGCGATGGGCGCGGTGATCCATGTCTTCGACCTGCCGCCGTTCATCGTGACGCTGGCGGGGATGTTCCTGGCCCGCGGCGCGAGCTTCTTGCTCTCGACGGAATCGGTGCCGATCACCGCGCCGGTCTATTCCACCGTGTCGGACTTCGCGCTGCGGATGCCCGGCGGAGGGCGATTGACGGCGATCGCGATCATCATGCTCGTGATCGTGATCGGCGGCGCGCTGCTGCTGCATCTCACCCGGTTCGGCGCCAATGTCTATGCGCTCGGCGGCAGCCGGGCGACCGCGAGCCTGATGGGCGTTGCCGTCGGCAAGATGACGGTGAAGATCTACATGCTGTCGAGCCTGCTCGCGGGCATCGCCGGCATCGTCTTCTCGTTCTACACCAGCGCCGGCTATTCGCTCTCCGCAGTCGGCGTCGAGCTCGACACCATCGCGGCCGTCGTGATCGGCGGCACGCTGCTCACGGGCGGGCAGGGCTCGGTGATCGGCACCTTCCTCGGCGTGCTGATCCAGGGCCTGATCCAGACCTACATCAATTTCGACGGAACGCTGTCGAGCTGGTGGACCAAGATCGCGACCGGCGTGCTACTGTTCGCCTTCATCGCCTTGCAGCAAGGACTGGTCGCGCTCGCGCGGCGGCCGGCGGCAAAGCGCGCAGGAGCAGCCACATGACGTCGCGCATCGTCGTCATCCCGACGCGCCGGGCTCACTCCAACCATGCGGAAGTGGCCCGCTCGATCGGCGTCGACATCATCGCCGGCCGCTACGCCGAGGGAACGCGCCTGCCTGGTGATGCCGAGATGATTGCGATGTTCGGCGTGTCGCGGCCGGTGCTGCGCGAGAGCGTGAAGACCCTGGTGGCCAAGGGCCTGCTCACCACCAAGGCGCGGGTCGGCACGGTCGTGCGCGAGCGCGCTGCCTGGAACATGTTCGACGCCGACGTGCTGGCTTGGCATCTGGACGCCGGCATCGACAAGCGCTTCCTCAACGACCTCGCCGAGATTCGTCTCGCGGTCGAGCCGCGCGCGGCCATGCTTGCCGCAGTGCAGCGGTCCGAGGAGGACGTCGCCGAGCTCCGCCGCAGCATGGATCGCATGCGGCGTGAAGCCTCCGACTCGGTCGGCTTTGCCGATGCCGATCTTGCGCTTCACGTTGGCGTGGCGCGTGCCTCCGGCAATCTGTTCATGCGCTCGATCGGGCACGTCATCGAGGCAGCCTTGCGCGCCTCGTTCCTGCTCAGCGCTCCGGTCGAGACGGAGGACCGTGACACTGTGCTGCTCTGGCACCAGAAGATCGTCGATGCCATCGCCGCGGGCGACGCGGACGCCGCGTCCGAGGCCATGGTCTATGTCATTCACAACGGCATGCGCCGCCACGAGGGCACGGTGATCGTAACAGCCCCGGCCGAGCCGCTGCCGTCGGCAGATACTGGAGAATAAGCGTGACAGACCTTCGCATCGCCATCGTCGGCTTCGGCAAGATCGCGCGCGACCAGCATGTCGGTGCGATTGCCGCAACGGCGGGCGCGACGCTCGCGGCCGTCGCGAGCCGCAACGCATCGCTGCCGGGCGTGCCGCATTTTGCGACCATCGAGGAACTGCTGGAAAAGGGACCGCCGATCGATGCCGTCTCGCTCTGCACGCCGCCGCAGGTGCGGCGTGCCCAGGCTGCCGCGGCGCTCGCTGCCGGCAAGCACGTGATGCTGGAGAAGCCGCCCGGCACCGGTGTTGCCGAGCTCGACCCGCTGATCGCGATGGCGGAAGAGGCCAAGCGAACGCTGTTTGCGACCTGGCATTCGCGCCATGCGCCCGCGGTCGAGCCGGCGCGCGCGTGGCTTCTCACCCGGCGGATCAAGTCCGTGCACATCAACTGGAAGGAAGACGTTCGCGTCTGGCATCCCGGGCAGGGCTGGATCTGGGAGCCGGGCGGGCTCGGCGTGTTCGACCCCGGCATCAACGCCCTCTCGATCCTGACCCGTATTCTGCCCCGGCCGGTGTTCGTCACCGCGGCCGAGCTGGCCTTTCCAGCCAATTGCCAGGCCCCGATCGCCGCGAACCTGACGCTGACCGACATTGGCGGCCTGCCTGTGACCGCTGAGTTCGATTTCCGCCAGACCGGACCGCAGAGTTGGGATATCGTCGTCGAAACGGAGGAGGGCCGAATGACGTTGTCGGGCGGCGGCCGGCGCATGGCAATCGACGGCGAGACCGTTGCCGAGGCGCCCGATCAGGAATATCGCGAGCTGTACGGGCGCTTCGTCAAGCTCACCGCGACCGGCGCGCGCGACGTCGACCTGGCGCCGCTGCGTCTCGTTGCCGATGCCTTCCTGCTCGGCAGGCGCAACATCGTCGAACCGTTTGTGGACTGAACATGGCTGGCGCAAAAATAACAAAAGACATCTTCGGAACGCTACCGGATGGCCGCAACGTCGAGCGCATCGTGCTGCGCGGGGAGGGCGGGTTCGAAGCCCGCATCATCACCCATGGCGCAGTGATCCAGGCGCTTATCGCGCCGGACGCCAAAGGCGGTTACGACGACGTCATGCTCGGCCATGACGCGTTCGCCGGCTATCTGGCCGAACGAAAATTCTTCGGTGCCACCGTCGGCCGCTATGCCAACCGCATTGCCAACGGACGGTTTTCGCTGGACGGCGAAACGGTGCAGCTTCCGGTCAACAACGGTCCGAATGCGCTGCATGGCGGCCTCGACGGGTTCGATCGCAAGCTCTGGGAGATCGCCGGCATCGACGACGGTGCGGAGCCGGGCGTCACGCTCACCTATTCGAGTCCGCATGGCGAAGAGAATTACCCCGGCCGGCTCGACGTGCGCCTGACCTATCGCGTCACCGGCCCGGCGGAGCTGTCGCTGACGATGGAGGCGCGAACCGACCGGCCGACCATCGTCAACCTGACCAATCACAGCTTCTTCAATCTGGAAGGCGCGACCTCAGGCACGCCCATTCTCGACCACAAGCTGACGGTCGCCGCCGAGCGTTTCCTCGCCATCGATCCCACCGCCATTCCGTTGCCTGAGCCGCCGCGCGCGGTGACCGGAACGCCGTTCGACTTCCGCGACGGCGAGGCCGTCGGCGCGCGCATCCGCGAGAGCGATCAGCAATTGCGGAACGGCAGGGGCTACGACCATACCTACTGTCTCGGGCGTGACGGCAAGCTTGCTTTCGCGGCCCGGCTGGAGGCGCCGCGTTCAGGGCGCATCATGGAGCTCCTGACCGATCAGCCCGGCCTTCAGGTCTATTCCGGCAACTATCTCGACGGCACGATCTCGGGCAAGGGCGGCAAGCTCATCCGGCAGTCGGATGCGATGTGTCTCGAGCCGCATATCTGGCCGGATGCGCCGAACCGGCCGGATTTTCCGAGCCCGCGCCTCAATCCCGGCGAGGTCTACCGCCATCACACGGTCTATCGCTTTGGAGTGAGGACGCTATGATGGAAGAGGTGCCTACCTCGGTTCTCTCGGACGAACCATGCCATCTCGGCGAGGGGCCGACCTATGATTTGGCCACCGACACGGCCTGGTGGTTCGATATCCGCGAGGGGCGGCTGTTCGAGGCGCATCTCGGCAGCGGCGGCATTCGCGTCCACGCGCTCGGCCGGATGGCGAGCGGTCTCGGGCGTATCGACGCCGAGCGCCAGTTGATTGTCGCCGAAGACGGCCTCTACGTCCGCAAGCTCGCCGACGGCGCGATGACGCTGGTCTGCCCGCTTGAAGCCGACAATCCCGCGACGCGCTCCAACGATGCCCGTGTGCATCAGTCCGGCACGTTCTGGATCGGCACCATGGGCCGCAATGCGGAGGCGGGAGCAGGAGCGATCTACGCGTTCCATCGCGGCAAGATCTCGATGCTGTTCCCGCGCATCACCATTCCCAATTCGATCTGTTTTTCACCTGATGGTGCGACCGGCTACTTCGCCGACACCGCGCGCGCCGTGCTCTGCGCCGTTCCGCTTGATCCGGCCACCGGCTTGCCGCGGGGCGAGCCGGAAGTCCTGTTGCGCCACACCGGCATCGGGGGGCTCGACGGCTCGGTGTGCGACGCCGACGGGCAGATCTGGAACGCCTGCTGGGGTGCGGGCCGGATCGATGTCTACTCTCCGCAAGGCGAGCGCCTGCGCTCGCTGCGCGTGCCGGCAAAGCAGTCGAGCTGCCCGGCTTTCGTCGGCCCAGATCTGTCGCGCCTTCTCGTCACGTCGGCCTGGCAGGATATGGACGCGGCGGCGCGCGCCGCCGATCCGCAAGCCGGCTGCACTTTCCTGTTGCAGGCATCCGCGCGTGGCCGCGCGGAGCCTGACGTCAAGCTCGCATAGGAGGCTCGAAGCCGCACACGACCAACGTTCTCGACGAAACGAAGAAACAGTCTGACACCCAAGGGAGTAAAACATGCTGAAACTGAAGACGACATTCCTCGCGCTGGCGCTGGCCGGCGCAGCGACGATGGCCTCAGGCATCACCGCCTCCGCCCAGGACAAGGCGACGGTTGGCATCGCCATGCCGACCAAATCGTCGGCGCGCTGGATCGACGACGGCAACAACATGGTCAAGGTGCTGAAGGAGCGCGGCTACAACACCGACCTGCAATATGCCGAGGACGACATCCCGAACCAGCTCTCGCAAGTCGAGAACATGGTGACCAAGGGCGCGAAGGCGCTGGTGATCGCCGCGATCGACGGCACCACGCTGTCCGACGTGCTCAAGCAGGCGAAAGCAAAAGGCATCACCGTGATCGCCTATGACCGCCTGATCCGCGGCACGCCGAACGTCGACTATTACGCGACCTTCGACAATTTCCAGGTCGGCGTGCTGCAGGCGGAATCGCTCGTGCAGGGGCTCGGCCTCAAGGACGGCAAGGGCCCGTTCAACATCGAGCTATTCGGCGGCTCGCCCGACGACAACAACGCCTACTTCTTCTACAACGGCGCGATGAGCGTGCTGAAGCCGTACATCGACAGCGGCAAGCTCGTCGTCGTCTCCGGCCAGATGGGCATGGACAAGGTCGCGACGCTCCGCTGGGACGGCGCCACCGCCCAGGCCCGCATGGACAACCTGCTCAGCGCCTACTACGGCAACAAGAAGGTCAACGCGGTGCTGTCGCCGTATGACGGCCTCTCGATCGGCATCATCTCGTCGCTGAAGGGCGTCGGTTATGGCAGCGCCGGCCAGCCGATGCCTGTTATCTCGGGCCAGGATGCCGAGGTGCCCTCGATCAAGGCGATGCTGCGCGGTGATCAGTACTCGACCATCTTCAAGGACACCCGCGACCTCGCCAAGGTGACCGCCGACATGGTCGACGCGGCGCTCGCCGGCAAGCAGGTCACCGTCAACGACACCAAGACCTACGAGAACGGCGCCAAGACGGTGCCGTCTTATCTCTTGAAGCCGGTCGTGGTCTACAAGGACAATTGGGAGAAGGTTCTGGTCGACAGCGGCTACTACAAGAAGTCGCAGTTCCAGTAAGACTCTCTCTTCTTCCTCTCCCCGTTCTTGCGGGGAGAGGGTTGGGGTGAGGAGCTCTCTCCACACGGGCAGTTGCCCTTGCGGAGACTCTCCATCGCGATCGACCTCTCTCCGCAGGCGGGGCGAGGTGAAGCAAAGGACTAGGGATAACGACGATGACCGCCATGCTGGAGATGCGCAACGTCAGCAAGAGCTTTTCAGGCGTGCAGGCTCTGCGTGACGTCAACTTCTCGGTTCACGCCGGGCAGATCCACGCGCTCGTGGGCGAGAACGGTGCCGGCAAATCCACACTGATGAAAGTGCTCAGTGGCGTCTACCCGGCCGGCAGCTACGAGGGCACCATCGTCTTCGAGGGCGAGGAGCGCCGCTTCCGTGACATCAACGATTCCGAGGCGCTCGGCATCATCATCATCCACCAGGAGCTGGCGCTGATCCCGCTGATGTCGATCGCGGAGAACATCTTCCTGTCGCATCCGCCGTCAAAATTCGGTGTGATCGATCGCGATCAGGTCTACCGGCGCACCCGCGAGCTGCTGGCGCAAGTCGGCCTGAAGGAATCGCCGGATACGCTGATCACCGACCTCGGCGTCGGCAAGCAGCAGCTGGTCGAGATTGCCAAGGCGTTGTCCAAGCGGGTGCGGATGCTGATCCTGGACGAGCCGACCGCGAGCCTCAACGAGGCCGACAGCGCCGCGCTGCTCGAACGCCTGATGGCCTTCCGCGAGCAGGGCATCGGCTCGATCCTGATCTCGCACAAGCTCAACGAGGTCGCCAAGGTCGCCGACCACATCACCGTGCTGCGCGACGGCCGCACCGTCGACGGCATCGACTGCCGTGCCGAGCCGATCCAGGAAGACCGCATCATCCGCAGCATGGTCAACCGCGATCTCGCCCATCGCTTTCCCGAGCGCAGCGCCAAGATCGGCGAGCCCGTCCTGACCGTCGAGAACTGGTCGGTCTATCACCCCATTCATCCCGAGCGGCAGGTGATCAAGAACGTCAATTTCGGCGTGAAGCGCGGCGAGGTCGTCGGCATTGCCGGGCTGATGGGCGCCGGCCGCACCGAGTTTGCCATGAGCCTGTTCGGCCGCTCCTGGGGTACCACTATCAGCGGCCGGATCCGGCTAGAGGGCAGGGAGATCGTGCTGCCGAGCGTTGCGGCCGCGATCGACGCCGGCCTTGCCTATGTCACCGAGGACCGGAAGCAGCTCGGCTTGATCCTGGCCGATGACGTCCGCAAGAACATCACGCTCGCCAGCCTCGACCAGGTCGCACCCGGCCGGGTGATCGACGACATCGCCGAGCTGAAGGTCGCCAGCGACTACCGGAGCCGCATGCGCATCCGCTGCTCCGACGTGTACCAGGAGACCGGCCAGCTCTCCGGCGGCAACCAGCAGAAAGTGGTGCTGTCGAAATGGCTGATGACCGATCCCAAGGTCCTGATCCTGGACGAGCCGACCCGGGGCATCGACGTGGGTGCCAAATACGAGATTTACTGTATCATCAACGAGCTTGCGGAGGCCGGGCGCGGCGTCGTGGTCATCTCCTCGGAGATGCCCGAGCTGCTCGGCATCTGCGACCGCATCTGCGTCATGAACGACGGCGCCTTCGTCGGGGAATTCAAGGGCGCAGAGGCGACGCAGGAGAAGATCATGCGCGCCATCATGCGCAACGAACGAAGCAATGGAAACGGCGTGCCTGAGGCCGCGGAGATGGGAGGATCGCAGCCATGACCGACAAGACGGTATCGCTGCCCGAGGAGCGTCGGCACGGCAGCTTCATCAAGAACAATTTGCGCAATTACGGCATGCTGATGTCGCTGATCGCGATCATGCTGTTCTTCCAGGTCATGACCGGCGGCACGCTGCTGCAGCCGCTCAACCTGACCAACCTGGTGCTGCAGAACAGCTACATCGTCATCATGGCGCTCGGCATGCTGCTCGTGATCGTCACCGGCCATATCGACCTCTCGGTCGGTTCGGTCGCGGGCTTCGTCGGCGCGGTCGCCGCCCTGCTGATGGTGACCTACAAGGTCGACTATACGCTCGCCTTCATCGCCTGCCTCGTGGTCGGCGCTGCGATCGGCGCGGCGCAGGGCTATTGGGTCGCCTATTTCAAGATACCGTCTTTCATCGTGACCCTGGCCGGCATGCTCGTGTTCAAGGGACTTGCGCTCGCGGTGTTGCAGGGGCAGTCGCTCGGGCCGTTTCCGCCGACCTTCCAGAAATTGTCGTCGGGCTTCATTCCGGAGTTCCTGCCCGAAGCCGGCACGCTGCATCCGACCTCGATGCTGATCGGCGCCGTGCTGGCGCTGGGGCTGGTTTACGCCAGCGCCAAGAGCCGCGCGCGCGAGCAGTCGCATGGCATCGAGGTCGAGCCTTATGCGTTCTTCCTTGGCAAGAGCGTGGTGCTGGCCTGCGCCGTGCTCTACTTTACCTACCTGATCGCGACCTATCGCGGCTTGCCGAACGTGCTGGTGATCATGAGCGCCTTGATCGCGCTCTACGGCTTCGTCACCCGCCGCACCGTAATCGGCCGGCAGATCTATGCGGTCGGCGGCAACGCCAAGGCGGCAAGCCTGTCGGGCATCAAGACCGAGCGGCTGACCTTCCTCACCTTCGTCAACATGGGCGTGCTCGCAGCCCTGGCCGGCCTCGTCTTTGCCGCGCGTCTCAACACCGCAACGCCCAAGGCCGGTCTCGGCTTCGAGCTCGACGTCATCGCCGCCTGCTTCATCGGCGGCGCCTCGGCCTATGGCGGCGTCGGGCGCGTCGGCGGCGCCGTGGTCGGCGCCATGATCATGGGCGTCATGAACAACGGCATGTCCATCCTCGGCATCGGCATCGACTATCAGCAGGTCATCAAGGGCCTGGTGCTGCTCGGGGCGGTCTGCATCGACGTGTATAATCAGCGGCGGTAAGCGCAAAATCACGTCGCGGGGGAGGCTCTGGCGCCGCCCCGCCAGGCGACTACAATTTTCGTCAATTTCGATCATGGCATCGCGACCGGAACCGATGCCTCGCGATGACCATGATTTGGGGGCTAGATCCGGGGGGGCCGAGCAGGGCACGGGCAGGGCAGCACCAGTGGCGGCTCATATCCACGAGATGACAGACGATGAATTTGAGGGCCGGCTTCGCATCCTCTTGCGCATCGTTTCCGCCTGCACCCTCGGGCTAGGCTCCTTTGCTGCAGGTTTATTGATCGGCGCCTTTGTTCTGTTTTGAACGAGGCGATTCACTCCAGAGCCTCGGAACGATAGGCGCCGGCGCGTCTTCTTGATCTAGATCAACCGATCGCCAATTCTGTGCTAATCTCATGTGGTCGACGCAAGGGACCACGGGGAACCCGAGTGACGAGTACAGTGAGGTCATCGCCGGCTTCGGAGGTGATGCTGGTCTCGACTTTGCCGGCGTTGCAGCTGATCTACGACACCGCCCCGATCGGGTTGGCCTGTCTGTCGCCGGACTGCCGCTATTTGCTGATCAACCAGCGTCTGACCGAGATCTGCGGCATATCCATCGAAGGCCATCTTGGACATACGGTCAGGGACTGCGTGCCGGCCCTGGCGGATTCCGTCGAGCAGATTGTGCGCTCGATCGTCGCGACGGGCGAGCCCGTGATCGGTATCGAGGTGGCGGGGCAGCGGGCCGATCGGGTCGAGGAGCGTTCCTGGGTTACCTATTGGCACCCGCTGCGAATGCCGGATGGCGAGATTGTCGCGGTCAACGTGGCGGCGGAGGAGATCACCGAACGCAAGCGCGCCGAGCGGGAGATTCGCAGCGCCAGGGACGCCGCTGAGACCGCGCTTCGCCATCTGCGCGATATCCAGGACACCCTGATCGAGGCAGAAAAGCTTGCGGCGCTCGGGCGCATGGTTGCCGGTGTCGCGCACGAGATCAACACGCCGCTCGGCAGCAGTCTGACGGTGGCATCGACGCTCCAGCGCAAGGCGGAGCAGTTCGCGGCGGAGGTCGCGCGGGGTAATCTCAAGCGCTCGACACTGACAGGGTTTCTGGAACTGGTCAGCGATGCGTCCGCGCAGCTGGTCACGAACCTCGGTCGCGCCGCCGAGCGGGTGCAATCCTTCAAGCAAGTGGCGGCTGACCAGACCGAGTCACTTCGGCGCGGCTTTGACGCAGGCGAGCTGACCGGGCAGGTTCTGTCGCAGTTCGAGCGGCAGTGGCGGGTGCGCGACATCGCGTTCAGCCTCCACTGCGAAACGAATCTCGCCATGGACAGCTATCCCGGGCCTTTCGGCCAAGTGCTCACCAATCTCGCAGTCAATGCGATGACGCACGCGTTCTCCGATGGTGAGACCGGGACGATCAACGTCTCGCTCCGTGCGGTCGATGATGACCACGTTGAGCTGCTGTTTGCTGATGACGGCTGCGGCATGGCTCCCGATGTGGAACGGCGGGCCTTCGACCCATTCTTCACCACGCGCCGGCACGACGGCGCCAGCGGCCTCGGTCTGCATATCGTGCACAGCATCGTCGTCGACCGGTTGGGTGGGCAGCTCCGGCTCGAGAGCCTGCCCGGCGCGGGGACGCGGTTTCAGCTCATCCTGCCGAGAATGGCGCCCGACCGGCGATAGCTGATCGTTTCCTCATCGGTAGTGCCCGGCTACTGCGTCGTGAACAGCACCGCCGCGATCGCGACGGAGAGGCTCACCGCCGATACGGTTGCCACAGTCGACAGCACCCCCATGCGCCTGAGCGCGATGGCGAAGGCGATGATGATCGGTGTCGCGGTCATCAGTCCGATTTGTGCATCGCTCATGTCGTCGCTCGCCACTCCGTGGAGTCCTGAGGCGGTTCGTAGCGCGATCCGGCCGGCCGGTCGTTGCGTCGGCGCAAACAAACGACGCGGCGTTTGCAGAGTTTGTCCGGCGACAAACTCGGATCGCGACGCCTGAGCTAAATCTGCCCGGTGTCCTGATCCAAAAAAGCAGATGTCGACAGCCGATTGCGAGCAACAGGGAACCGGCTGGGGAATTCTGGAAGATCTCCCCGGCGATCCCATGATCTGGGTGCTGATCTTCAGTGAGCTCGTCGCCTTCGGCCTGTTTCTCGGTGCCTTCACGGTCGCGCGCGCGATCCACCCCGCAGTGTTCGCGGCGGGGCAGGCGGTGCTAGATTCGAATCTCGCTGGTCTCAACACCGTCGTGCTGGTGACCAGCGGCTGGGCTGCGGCCCGGGCTACGAAGGCCGCGCGGACCAGCGAGAAGCAAGCCTCGCGCCGATGGCTCCTAACCGCCATAGCGCTCGGCGGCCTCTTCATCGCGATCAAGCTGACCGAATATGCCGAAGAGATCGGTCGCGGGATCGGCCTCGAGACCAGCCCGTTCTTCACGCTCTACTTCCTCCTGACCGGCTTCCATCTCCTGCACGTCTGCCTCGGCATCGTGATTCTCGCCGTGGTCTGCCGCCGCGCCGACATATCGGGCGTCGAGACGGGGGCCGCCTTCTGGCACATGGTCGATCTGGTCTGGATCGTGATGTTCCCGATTCTCTATCTGCTGCGGTGATGATGCCCGATCGCCTCGACATCACCTGGATCGCGCTGATCGGCCTCGCGCTGGCGACCATCCTGGTGCCACAGCTAGTGCCGCGACCGCTGCTCGGCGACGCTTTGTTGCTGACCTTCGCCGCCATCAAGGGCCGCCGCATTGCGCTCGATTTCATGGATCTCGGGGCCGCGCCGGCGCTTTGGCGCGGTCTGGTGAGTGCATGGATCCTCATCGTGGTGCTTGTTGCCTGGCTCGCCTCCGCCGTCGTCGCATTGATCTGACGCCGCCAACGCAGCGTTCATTGCGCCCGGACAAAGACCCGTCGGCACCAATCGGCAAGATACAGCATCACTGCTTCCTCACGACGGGACTCACAACGGAAAGGACTGGCAATGGCTGAACGCCTGACCAAGTCGGCGGCTCGAAACGTCTTCTACGGCGGCTCGGCCTTCTTCTTCGCCATCTTCATCGGGCTGACGGCGCACAGCCATTACTATATGGCGACGACCTCGACGGACGCGGCCACGCTGACATCGTCGGTCGCGCGCGGCAAGCATGTCTGGGAGAAGAACTCCTGCATCAATTGCCACACTTTGCTGGGCGAGGGCGCCTATTTCGCCCCCGAAGTCGGCAATGTCTGGGATCGCTGGGGCGGCAATGAGGATCCGGCCGGTGCGCGCGAGACGTTGAAGGCCTGGATGCAATCGCAGCCCTCGGGCGCGGAGGGCCGGCGCCAGATGCCGCAGTTCAACCTCACCGACCAGGAGCTGAACGATCTCGCCGACTTCCTGCAATGGACCAGCAAGATCAAGCGCCAGGAGTGGCCGCCGAACAAGGCCGGCTGACGCCTTCCACTTTCAAGGCCGCCTCTTTCAAGGCCTTGCCTCTTTCAAGACAGAGAGAACCCGAAATGAAATATCAAACCCAGAAAGTCGCGATGCTGTATTTCTACGGCGCGCTGACGCTGTTCCTGGCGCAGGTCCTGTTTGGCCTGCTTGCCGGGACCATCTACGTCCTGCCCAACACGCTGTCGGTGCTGCTGCCGTTCAACATCGTCAGGATGATTCACACCAACGCGCTGATCGTGTGGTCGCTGATCGGCTTCATGGGCGCGACCTACTTCCTGCTGCCGGAGGAAACCGAGACCGAGCTTTACAGCCCGCTGCTCGCAAAGATCCAGTTCTGGATGTTCTTTGGCGCCGCTGGCGTGGCTGTGGTCGGCTATCTGTTCCACTACCATGAAGGCCGCGAATTCCTCGAGCAGCCCTTCATCATCAAGGTCGGCATCGTGGTTGTCTGCCTGATGTTCCTGTTCAACGTGACGATGACGGCGCTGAGGGGACGCAAGACGACGGTCACCAACATCCTGTTGTTCGGCCTGTGGGGCGTTGCGATCTTCTTCCTGTTCGCCTTCTACAATCCGGCCAATCTCGCGGTCGACAAGATGTACTGGTGGTACGTCGTCCATCTCTGGGTCGAGGGCGTCTGGGAGCTGATCATGGCGTCCGTGCTCGCCTATCTGATGATCAAGCTCAACGGCATCGACCGCGAGGTGGTCGAGAAATGGCTCTACGTCATCATCGGCCTTGCGCTGTTCTCGGGCATTCTCGGCACCGGCCACCATTTCTACTGGATCGGCGCACCCGGCTACTGGCAGTGGATCGGCTCGCTGTTCTCCACGCTGGAAGTCGCGCCCTTCTTCACCATGGTGATCTTCACGGTGCAGATGACCTGGAAGGCCGGCCGCAAGCATCCGAACCGCGCCGCGCTGCTGTGGTCGGTCGGCTGCTCGGTGATGGCGTTCCTCGGCGCCGGCGTCTGGGGCTTCCTGCACACGCTGTCCTCGGTGAACTACTACACCCACGGCACGCAGGTCACTGCCGCACATGGCCATCTCGCCTTCTTCGGCGCCTATGTGATGCTGAACCTGTCGGTGATGGCTTATGCGATCCCGCAGATCAAGGGACGTGCGCCCTATAACCAGTGGCTCAGCATGACCAGCTTCTGGATCATGTGCACGGCGATGATGACCATGACTTTCGCGTTGACCTTTGCCGGCGTGATTCAGGTCCATCTCCAGCGCGTGCTTGGCCAGAGTTACATGGACGTGCAGGACCAGCTTGCCTTCTTCTACTGGGTGCGGCTCGGCTCCGGCGTGTTCGTCGCGATCTCTGCGCTGATGTTCGTCTGGGCGGTGCTGGTGCCCGGCCGCGAGAAGCGGGCGACTATCCCAGGCGTGCTCCAACCGGCCGAATGAACACAAGGCGGCCGCGCAAGTCGCGGCCGCCGTTCCAGAATGATTTCCGGAGAAGAACCATGACAGCAGCACTTCACGCCTTGGCGGCACCCGCGCTCGTGCTCCCGGCTTACGTTCCGAGCGGCAACGAATGCGGGCTGTTCGAGCACGCCTGGCGGCATCAGCTCCCGGTCCTGTTGAAGGGACCGACCGGCTGCGGCAAGACGCGCTTCGTCGCCCACATGGCGGCGCGGCTGGGATTGCCGCTTCACACCGTCGCCTGCCATGACGATCTCACCGCCGCCGATCTCACCGGCCGCTACCTGCTGAGAGGCGGCGACACCGTGTGGACCGACGGTCCGCTGACACGGGCGGTGCGCGAGGGCGGCATCTGCTATCTCGACGAAATCGTGGAGGCGCGCAAGGACGTCACGGTGGTGCTGCATCCGCTCACCGACGACCGCCGCATTCTGCCGCTGGAGCGGACCGGCGAGGAGCTGGTCGCGCCGAAGAGCTTCATGCTCGTGGTCTCCTACAATCCCGGCTACCAGACGCTGCTGAAGGCGTTGAAGCCGTCGACGCGTCAGCGCTTCGTTGCCATCGAGTTCGGCTTCCTGCCGCCGGAGCAGGAGGAGGCGGTGGTGTCCGCCGAAAGCGGGCTCTCGCCGGAGCGCGTGCGGCCGCTGGTTGGGCTGGCCAGCCGGCTGCGCGCGCTCAAAGGGCACGACCTGGAGGAGGGGGTCTCGACCCGTCTCGTCGTCTATTGCGCCACCCTGATTGCGGCCGGAGCCTCAATTGGCGATGCGGTGCTGGCCGGCATGATCGAACCGCTCACCGATGACGCAGACGTCAAGGCGGCGCTGCTCGACGTCGCACGCGCCGTGATCTCCTGAGGGTGATGCGATGCTCGATTTCCTCGAGCTTGAAGAAACCGTCGGCCGCGCCTGGCATCGCCTGGTCGGCGGCACCGCGAGCTATCTGGTTTACGCCGAACACGCGGTGTCCCTCGCGGAGGTGCGCAGCCGGATCGCGATCATGTTCCGCGCGCTTGGCGGGGAGACGGGCGTGCAGATCGCCAGCGCGAGTGCTCGCCGGACTGGGCATCGGCTTGGATGGCGGCAGCGCATCGGGCTCGGCGACGAGCGGCTCGAGCAACCGGGGCGTGACGCCGCGACGATCTTCCTGCCCGACAACATCGCGATCTTCGCCGATCGCGGGCTGAATGCTGCGCTGTACCGGTGGCTGGCCGTGTGGTTTGCCTTTGCGCCGGTCGACGCTATCCCCGAGGCCGATCCGTTGCGGCGCGACCTGTTGATGCTGCGGCGGGCCAGCGAGATCGCGGTGCTTGTGCTGACGGAATGTCCCGGCCTTGCCGGGGACTACGCCCGGCTGGCCGCGGCCACGGCCATGGCGCGGCCGCACCGGCCATTGCCGCGCATCGAGCAGGACATGGAGCAGATCGTGCTTGCTCTGCTCGGCGCCGGTACGCCGCCGGTGGGAAAGCTGTGGCCGGCGATGATGGGGACAGAGCCGCTGCCGGACAGGGCGCCGCCGGGCTATCGTTCGATCCTGCCATGCCCGCTCTGGGGCGATTGCTGGACACGGGAGCTGTCACCCGCACATGCGGGCGATGACGCGTGCGGGCCGACCGCCGCGCCAGCGCCATCAGACGATCGCAAGCGTTTCGCCGTCCGTGAGCGCGAAGACGGCACCGATCGCCGCGACCCGTTCGTGCTCAATCGCTTTGAAAAGATCCTCGCGATGGCCGAGATGATCAATGTCGATCGCCCGGCTGACGACAGTGAGGACGAGGAAGCGCAGAAGGCAGCCGACGACCTCGAGGAGATCACGCTCAGCCGCCGCAGCGGCAAGCCGGCGAGCCGGCTCAAATTCGATCTCGACCTGCCGCCGGAAGCCCTCGATGCCTCGCGATTGAACGCCGACCTGAGCTATCCCGAATGGGATTATCGCAGCGGCTCCTATCTGCCCGATCATTGCCGCGTGCTCGCGGGTGCGGCCTCCGAGCTGGGTGAGAGCTGGACGCCTGACGACGCCATGTGTCGGCATATCCGCCAGGTGCGCCGCCGCTTCGAGGTGTTGCGGCCGCGTCACGAATTGATGCGCGCCCAAGCCGATGGTCACGATCTCGACCTCGATGCGCTCGTGCGTGCGCGGTGCGATCTCCGCGCCGGCAGCGGCGGCGGTCTCGATCGCATCCATGTCGCGATGCGCCCGCAGGGGCACGATCTCGCCGTCACCCTGCTGGTGGACGTCTCGCTCTCGACGGATGCCTGGGTCGACGGTTACCGGGTGCTCGACGTCGAGAAGGAGGCGCTGCTGGTGCTTGCGCATGGCCTGTCGGCCTGCGGCGATCACCACAGCATCCTCACCTTCACCTCGCGCCGACGTTCCTGGGTACGGCTCGAAACGGTCAAGGCCTTCGGCGAGCCGATGAGTGGGGCGATCGAGCGCCGGATCGGCGCGCTGAAGCCTGGCTATTACACACGGATCGGCGCGGCGGTACGCCACGCCTCGACCGAGCTGGCGCGCCAGCCGCAGCGCAAGAAGCTGCTGCTCGTTCTCACCGACGGCAAGCCGAACGACGTCGATCATTATGAGGGGCGCTTTGCAGTCGAGGACACCCGCAAATCCGTGCAGGAGGCGCGGCGGCTTGGCATCGCGGTCTTCGGCGTGACGGTCGATGCGACGGCGCAATCCTACGTCCCGACGCTGTTCGGCCGCAGCGGCTACGCCATCGTCGGCAATATCTGTCGATTGCCTGCGGCGCTGCCGGCGATCTATCGACAGGTCGCCCATTGACCCCGGAAAGCCCGCCACGCGCCTCTTCGGTGAACTATTGCTCAAAGCATGGGTATATGATCGAATGGCCGGATGGACCGAAGCCGGCAAAGGCCCGATCTCGTCATCTTCGACTGCGACGGCGTGCTCGTCGACAGCGAGCTCTTGAGCTGCCAGTGCCTTGTCGACGAGCTGTCCGGATTCGGGATATCGCTGACACTTGTGCAGGCGCTCGAGCTGTTTCTCGGGCGAAGCACGAGCGCGGTCACGCAGCATTATCGCGAATTCGGCCAGGCGGTGCCGGCCGATTTTCCCGTCCGGCTGAAGGCGCGCGTACTGACCGCCTTCGAGAAGGCGCTCGATCCGATTCCCGATGCCGATACCGTCCTGTCCGGCCTGCGCGTGCCGAATTGCGTGGCCTCGTCGAGTGATCTCGACCGCGTCGCGCTGTCTCTGAGGGTGACCGGTCTCGCGCCCCATTTCGGCGACCGGATCTACACGGCGCAGATGGTCACGCACGGCAAGCCCGCGCCGGATCTCTTTCTCCACGCGGCGGAGAAAATGGGCGCGCAACCCGCGCGCACGCTGGTGATCGAGGACAGCGTCAGTGGCGTGCTGGCCGCGAAGGCTGCCGGCATGACCGTCTGGGGATTTGTCGGCGGCAGCCATTATCGCGGGCGCGACGGCCAAGCTATATTGTCCCGCGCCGGGGCCGATCGGGTCTTCGCGCACATGAGCGATTTCTGGGAGGCGTAGGCCGCCATGGCCGTCGAGAACGAAAAGTCCAGGCTCGACGATGCCGCGCGTGCCGGCTGGCTCTATTTCATTGCCGGTCACACCCAGGACGAGATCGCAAAGATGCTGCAGGTCTCGCGGGCCTCCGCGCAGCGGCTGGTCTCGCTGTGCCTTGCCGAGCGTCTCATCACCTTCCGTCTCGAACATCCCATCGCCGCCTGCATGGAACTGGCGGCACGCCTGAAGGCGCGCTTCGACCTCAGCCATTGCGAGGTGGTGCCGGCCGATCCTGCCGCGCCGCAGGCCACGGCGGGCATCGCCGAACGCTGTGCCAACCTGCTGGATTCGACGTTGCGTTCGGAAACGCCCGTCATCGTCGCGCTCGGTACGGGCAGGGCGGTGCGCGCTGCGGTCGAGCGCGTGACGCCGATCGACCGGCCCAACCACCAGATCGTCTCGCTGGTCGGCAACATCTCCGCCGACGGCTCGGCGAGCTTCTACGACACCGTCGGCCGGCTCGCCGACCGCACCGGCGCGCGGCACTATCCGATGCCGCTGCCGTTCCTGATGTCGTCGGAGGACGAGCGCAACAAGATGGTGCGGATCGAGCCGATCGCGAAGGTCAAGGCGGTCGCCGCCAAGGCTGACTTGCGCCTCGTCGGCATCGGTCAGATGGACCAGAAGGCGCAAATCCACATCGACGGCTTCGTCACCCGCGACGAATTGTTCGAGATGATGCGGCAGGGGGCGATCGGCGAAATCACCGGCTGGGCCTATGATGCCAAGGGCCGCCTGCTCAAGGCCGGCACCAACAAGCGCCTCACCAGCATTCCGCCGGAAGTGCCGGCCAAGACCACCACGATCGGCGCCGCGGTCGGTGCGGCCAAGGTGCCGGCGATCGCGGCCGCGCTGAACGGGCACCTGATCAACGGCCTGATCACGGACGAGGCGACGGCAAGGGCGATTCTGGAGCGGTAGGGCGGGCGATCTCACGACTTGCGCGACTGTCATCATCCGCGAAAGCGGATGATCCAGTACTCCGCGGCCCCGCTTGGGGCAAACCAACTCACGACACGGCGTACTGGATGCCCCGCCTTCGCGGGGCATGACGGGGGTGGGTGGTGCACCGCAGCACTCATAAGTTGCGGGAACGCCCGCGCGCCTGCTTGACAAGCGTCGCACCTCGTCCGAACATACGCTCAACGCGTGGGCATATGCTCAGAAGCGCGATCCTAGGGAGGTCACCGTGAAACACGTCCTCGGCGCCGTCTGCGGCGCGTCTTGCCTGTTGTTGGCTGTCCCTGTGATGGCCGAAACGACCCTGACCATCGCCACCGTCAACAATGGCGACATGATCCGCATGCAGGGGCTGGCCAGCGAATTCACCAAGAAAAATCCAGACATCACCGTCAAATGGGTGACGCTGGAGGAGAACGTGCTGCGCCAGCGCGTCACCACCGACATCGCCACCAAGGGCGGCCAATTCGACGTTTTGACCATCGGCACCTATGAGGTGCCGATCTGGGCCAAGAAGGGCTGGCTGGTGCCGCTCGCCAATCTCGGCGCCGACTACGACGTCGCCGACCTCTTGCCGAAGATCAAGGACGCGGTCTCCGTCGACGGCAAGCTCTACGCCGCGCCGTTCTATGGCGAGAGCTCGATGGTAATGTATCGCACCGACCTGTTCGAGAAGGCCGGCCTGAAGATGCCGGAAAAGCCGACCTGGGATTTCGTCATCGACGCCGCCAAGAAGCTCACGGACAAGAGCGCCGGCACCTACGGCATCTGTCTCCGCGGCAAGGCCGGGTGGGGCGAGAACATGGCGTTCCTGTCGGCCATGGCCAATTCCTACGGCGCGCGCTGGTTCGACGAGAAGTGGGAGCCGCAGTTCAACACGCCGGAATGGAAGACGACGCTCACGACTTACGTCAATCTCATGAAGGACGCCGGCCCTCCCGGCGCGAGCGCCAACGGCTTCAACGAAAACCTGGCGCTGTTCAACGCCGGAAAATGCGCGATGTGGATTGATGCGACGGTCGCTGCGTCCTTTGTCACCAACCCGAAGGAGTCCCAGGTCGCCGACAAGGTCGGCTTCGCGCTCGCGCCCAACACGGGGCTCGGCAAGAACGCCAACTGGCTGTGGGCCTGGAGCCTTGCAATTCCCGCCGGCTCGAAGAAGTCGGACGCGGCCGAGAAGTTCATCGCCTGGGCGACGAGCAAGGATTACACCAAGCTCGTGGCGTCGAAGGAGGGCTGGGCCAACGTGCCGCCAGGCACGCGGACCTCGCTCTACCAGAACGAGGACTATCTGAAAGTCGCGCCCTTCGCGAAGCTGACGCTGGCCTCGATTGATGCTGCCGACCCGAACAAGCCCACCGTGAAGCCGGTGCCTTACGTCGGCGTGCAATACGCGGCGATCCCCGAATTCCAGGGCATTGGCACGCAGGTGGGCCAGCAATTCTCCGCCGCGCTCGCGGGATCGATGACGGTCGATGCCGCGCTTACCGCGGCGCAGTCCGCCACCGAGCGCGAGATGAAGCGCGCCGGCTACATCAAGTGAACCCGAGCTCTCCCTCCTGAGCTCAAACTGGCGGCCATCCACCAGCCAGCCCCGAATGGATGGCCGCCTTCTTCCTCCCAGCGGAGACGCCAAGGATGGCAACCCGGCAGACGCAGTTTCTTGCGCGTTCGCTCCTGACGCCTGCGGTCGGGCTGCTCTTCATCTGGATGATCGTTCCGCTGGCGCTGACGATCTATTTCTCGACCCTGCATTACAGCCTGCTCGATCCCGGCTCCGAGGCGTTCGTCGGCCTGGAGAATTTCCGCTACTTCCTCACCGATCCCGCCTTCCTCGCCTCGCTCCGGAACACACTGGTGCTGGTCGGCTCAGTGCTGGCGCTGACGATCCTGCTCGGCATCCCCCTGGCGCTGCTGATGGACCAGCCCGTGATCGGCCGCAACATCGTGCGGCTGATGGTGATTGCGCCGTTCTTCGTGATGCCGACGGTGAGCGCGCTGGTCTGGAAGAACCTTTTGATGCATCCGGTCTCCGGCCTGTTCGCCTGGCTCGCCAAGCTGGTCGGGTTGACGCCGATCGACTGGTTCACCGACGCGCCGCTGCTCGCGGTGATCCTGATCGTCGCCTGGCAATGGCTGCCGTTCGCGACGCTCATTTTGCTGACCGCGCTGCAATCGCTCGACGAGGAGCAGAAGGAGGCCGCCGAGATGGACGGCGCCAGCGCCGTCTCGACCTTCATCTATATCACGCTGCCGCACCTTGCGCGTCCCATCACCGTGGTGATCCTGATCGAGACCATCTTCCTGCTCACGGTGTTCGCGGAGATCTTCGTCACCACCGGCGGCGGACCGGGCCTGCAAACCACCAACATCGCCTTCCTGATCTATTCGCAGGCGCTGATCCAGTTCGACGTCGGCAGCGCCTCCGCAGGCGGCCTCGTTGCGGTCGTGATCGCCAACGTCGTCGCTTTCTTCCTCGTCCGCATCGTCGGCCGCAATCTGGAGGCTTGAAACATGGCGCGGATGGCGACGACGCAGCGGGTGGTGGTCTCGACGATCGGAGCGTGGTTCTTCGGCTTCCTGATCTTCTTCCCGATCCTCTGGATGGTGCTGGCGAGCTTCAAGACCGAGTTAGAGGCCTTCGCCATTCCCCCGTCCTTCCTGTTCTTCCACTGGACCACGGAAAACTACGCGACTGTGCAGGAGCGCAGCGACTATTTCCACCACGCGATGAACTCGATCATCATCGCCGGCGGCTCGACGCTCATTGCGATGCTGATCGCGATCCCCGCGGCCTGGTCGATGGCATTCTCGCCGACCAAGCGCACCAAGGACATCCTGCTCTGGATGCTCTCGACCAAGATGATGCCGCCGGTCGGCGTGCTGGTACCGATCTATTTGATCTTCAAGACCTTCGGCCTGCTCGATTCCCGTATCGGCCTCGTCTTCATCCTCTGCCTCGGCAATCTGCCGATCGTGATCTGGATGCTGTTCACCTATTTCAAGGAGATTCCGCGCGACATCCTCGAGGCCGCGCGCATGGACGGCGCCACGATAGGCCGCGAGCTCGTCTACGTCTTGACGCCAATGGCGATCCCGGGGCTGGCGTCGACCATGCTGCTCAATCTGATCCTGGCCTGGAACGAGGCGTTCTGGACGCTGAACCTTTCAACGTCGAACGCCGCACCTCTCACGACGTTCATCGCCTCCTATTCGAGCCCGGAAGGGCTGTTCTGGGCAAAGCTGTCGGCGGCCTCGACGCTGGCGATCGCGCCCATTCTCGTCCTCGGTTGGTTCAGCCAGAAGCAGCTCGTGCGCGGGCTCACCTTCGGCGCGGTGAAGTAAAGGGGCTGGCGGATCATGGGTCAGATCACACTTCAGGACGTACAGAAATCCTTCGGTCCTGTGCACATCATCAAGGGTGCCGACCTCGAGATCGCCGACGGCTCCTTCGTGGTGTTCGTAGGTCCCTCGGGCTGCGGCAAGACCACGCTGCTGCGGCTGATCGCCGGGCTCGAAGACGTCTCAGGCGGCAAGATCCTGATCGACGGCAAGAACGTCGTCGACACGCCGCCGGCCAAGCGCGGGCTGTCGATGGTGTTTCAGTCCTATGCGCTCTATCCGCACATGAGCGTCCGCGGCAACATCGGCTTCGGCCTGAAGATGGCAGGCCTTTCCAAGGACGAGACCAACCGCAAGGTCGAGGCAGCGGCCGCGACACTGAACCTCACACCCTATCTCGATCGCAAGCCGCGCGAGCTCTCCGGCGGCCAGCGCCAGCGCGTCGCGATCGGCCGCGCCATCGTCCGCGAGCCCAAGGCATTCCTGTTCGACGAGCCGCTGTCCAACCTGGATGCGGCCTTGCGCGTGCAGATGCGGATAGAAGTCACGCGGCTCCAGAAGCAGCTCGGCACCACTGCGATCTACGTCACCCACGATCAGGTCGAGGCCATGACCATGGCCGACAAGATCGTCGTGCTGAACGGCGGCAAGATCGAGCAATATGGCTCGCCGCTGGAGCTCTATGAGCGACCCGCCAATCTCTTCGTCGCCGGCTTCATCGGCTCGCCGAAGATGAACTTCGTCACTGGCGAGCACGCCTTGCAGAAGGGCGCGGCGACGATCGGCGTGCGGCCGGAGCATCTCAAGATCGAGCGCGACGGCGCCGGCGGCTGGCAGGGAACGATCGCGGTCGCCGAGCATCTGGGCAGCGACACCTTCCTGTATGTCGATGCCGGACCGCTCGGCATGCTGACGGCGCGCTACATCGGCGAATTGAGCCTGCATGCCGGCGACCGCGTGTCGCTGGTGCCGGATCCCGCGCGCATCCATCGCTTCGACGAGAGCGGCAACGCGCTTCGGGGCTGACAAGAAACGGCAAGAGACGGCAAGAGACGGAAAGACCACCATGTATCTCGAAAAATTCAAGCTGAGCGGCAAGACCGCGTTCATCACCGGCGGCGGGCAAGGCATTGGCCTCGCCTGCGCGGAAGCGCTGGCCGAAGCCGGCGCGAAGGTCATCATCGGCGATCGCGACAGCAAGGTCGCCGGCGATGCCAAGGCCAGCCTGAAGGCGAAGGGTTTTGACATCGAGACTGCGATCATGGACGTCACCGATACCAAGCGCGTGGCTGAGGTCGCCAACGACCTCGTCGCCCGCCACGGCAAGGTCGACATCCTCGTCAACAATGCGGGCATTGCCCGCAGCGAGACGCCGGCCGAGACCGTCACCGACGAGCACTGGCTCAACGTCATCGACGTCAATCTCAACGGCACCTTCTGGTGCTGCCGCGAATTCGGCAAGCACATGCTCAACGCCAAGAGCGGCGCCATCGTCAATGTCGGCTCGATGTCCGGCTTCATCGTCAACAAGCCGCAGGAGCAGTGCTTCTACAACGCCTCCAAGGCCGGCGTGCATCATCTGACCAAGTCGCTGGCCGCCGAATGGGGGGCGCGGGGCATCCGCGTCAACGCGGTGGCCCCGACCTATATCGACACGCCGCTCAATGCCTTCGTGAAGAGCACCCCGCGAATGTACGACGCCTGGATCGGCGGAACCCCGATGGGGCGGATGGGGCAGGTCGAGGAGATCGCCTCGGTCGTTTTGTTCCTGGCCTCCGAAGCGGCGAGCTTGATGACCGGCAGCATCGTGCTGGTGGATGGCGGCTACACTTGCTGGTAGGCTACCGTCAAAACTGACGAGAGCTTCCGGGAGCGACAATGCCGCGAGCGTATATCGGCGTCGACGTGGGGACCACGAGCACGCGGGCCGGGGTGTTTGACGAGGCGGGCACACTGCTCGCGACCGCCAAGCATCCGATTCGGATCTGGCACGAGGCCGGCGATATCGTCGAGCAGTCGTCGGAGGATATCTGGCAGGCCTGTGTCAAATCGGTGCGGGCGGCGATGGCAGAAGCCGCCATCGCGCCCGACAGCGTCGGCGGCATCGGCTTTGATGCGACCTGTTCCCTCGTGGTGCTCGATCCCAGGGGCGAGCCCGTCACGGTCAGCGCCTCCGGCGACAGGCAGCGCAATGTCATCGTCTGGATGGATCACCGCGCCATTGCGGAAGCGCGTCTCATCAACGAGACCGCGGACGATGTGCTGCGCTATGTCGGCGGCTCGATCTCGCCCGAGATGGAAATGCCGAAGCTCCTTTGGCTGAAACGTCATTTGCGCGCGAGCTTCGATGCTGCCGGACATTTCTTCGACCTCGCAGACTATCTGACCTGGCGCGCCACCGGATCGCTGCAGCGCTCGACCTGTACGGTGACCTGCAAATGGAACTATCTCGCGCATGATGGTGGCGGCTGGAGCGCGCCTTTCTTTGAGCGCATCGGCCTCGCCGACTTCGTCAGCGAAAAATACACCCGCATCGGCACCGAAATCGTCGCGCCCGGGACGCGGCTTGGCACCGGTCTCACCAGCGCCGCCGCCGCCGATCTCGGCCTGACCGCGGGCACGCCGGTCGGGGCGTCCCTGATCGACGCCCATGCCGGCGGCATCGGCGCCATCGGTGGCCGTGACGGATCGGGTGGAACGAGCGACGTCACCGATCGTCTCGCCTACATCATGGGCACGTCGGCCTGCATCATGGCGACGACCAAGGAGCCGTGCTTCGTGCCAGGCGTCTGGGGGCCTTATTACTCCGGTATGGTACCTGATTTCTGGCTCAACGAGGGTGGCCAGTCCGCTGCGGGCGCCGCGATCGACCATCTCCTCAAGTCGCATCCCGGCCACGCGGAAGCGAGCGCCGCGGCGAAAAGCGAGGGTGTCGACCTCATCGAGTTCCTCGAGCGCCGCATCATTGCGCGCGCCGGCGATGCCAGCCGCGCCGCGCTGCTGGCGCGCGACGTCCACGTGCTCCCCGAATTTATCGGTAACCGCTCGCCCTATGCCGACCCTGACACTCGCGCGGTGATCGCGGGCCTCGATCTCGACACCGATGTCAGTTCGATGGAGCGGTTGTTCATCGCCGGCCTCTGCGGGCTGGCCTATGGCCTTGCGGAAGTGATCGAAGCCTTTGCCGCGCATGGCGTCCATGCCGGCATCATGATCATGGGCGGCGGCGCCAGCCGCAGTCCGCTGGTGCGGCAGATCATGGCCGACACCACGGGCCTCACCGTCGCGCTGCCGCAGACCAAGGAGCCGGTGCTGCTGGGTGCCGCGATGCTGGGCGCCGTCGCCGGCGGCGCCTATGCCTCGATCGGCGAGACCATGGCCAAGATGTCGGCGCTGGGCCGCAAGAGCGAGCCGACCGCGCCCGACATGGCCGCGTTTCACAGCAGGAAGCGCGAAGTGTACAAGCTGCTGCGCGAGGTCGATCGCGGCAGCCGCGCGGCGATGCGCGAGGGTGCCGGAGGTTGAAACGGATGTTGATTGCCTGCGGCGATGCGCTGATCGATTTCGTCCCGACGCAAAACACCGAGGGGCGCGAGGCGGTGATGCCTGCGGTCGGCGGCTCCTGCCTCAACGTCGCGATCGGCATGGCGCGGCTCGGCGCGCCGACCGGCTTCGTCGGTGGTATCTCGACCGACATGTTCGGGCGTATGATCGCCGATCACGCCGCCGCGTCGAACGTCGAGTTGGGGCTGGCCACCCGCGGCGATCACCAGACCACGCTCGCCTTCGTGCGCATCGTGGCGGGCGAGTCGCATTATGCGTTCTATGACGCGGAGACCGCGACACGGAACTGGACCTACCGGCGTGGCACAATTCCGTTCGCGACGGTCGAGGCCATCCATGTCGGATCGACCACGCTGGTGAACGACCAGGGCGCGGCCGAGACGAAAGCCCTGATCGCGGACGCGCGCGCGACGTCGACGATCTCCTTTGATCCGAACTGCAGGCCCAATCTGGTCAAGGACAAGCCCGCCTATCTCGCGCGCATGACGGAGTTCGCAAGGACCGCCGATCTCATCAAGATGTCGGATGTCGACTTCGCGTATCTCTTCGGCGAGGAGCCATATCAGCAACGCGCGAACGCGTTGCTGGGGCAGGGCACGAGCCTCATCGTCATCACCCGCGGCAACCATGGCGCCATCGCCTGGCACGCGGGAGCAGGGCAGATCGAAGTGCCGGCACCGAAGGTCGAGATCGCCGACACCATTGGGGCCGGCGACAGCTTTCAGGCGGCGCTGCTGTTCGCCCTGCACAAGCAGGGCCGCATCGGCCGGCAGCAGCTGAAAGACATCGGCACGGACGAGCTTCGCCGCGCGCTGTCCTTTGCCGCCAACTGCGCCGGCCTGACCTGTACCCGCCCGGGCGCCGATCCGCCCTGGAGCCATGAAGTCACGTGGGGCGTCTAGCGCGGCTCCGCATCAAAGCCGTGCCACCACCTTCTCGGCGCATTTGAGGAAGGTGCGGATCAGCGGGCTTTGCGAATCCCGCCGCCAGCACACCGCGATATCGATGGAGTCGCTCGCCTCCCGCAGCGGCCGGAACACGATGCCCTGCGGCGCGCCGAGCTTCGCGCAGGCCGGCAGGATCGCAAGCCCTTCACCGGCGAGGACGAGGCTCATCGCCGAATGGACCGTCTCCACCCGGCTCGCGATCGGCATCACGATCTGATGCCGCCGCAGCAAGGCTGCGACCGCGGAGGAGGCAGGGTCTTGCTCCGGCGGCGGCAGCGCGATCAGCGGGCGGCCCTGGAGTCGCGCCATCGGCACGGCGCTTAGGCGCGCAAGCGGTGAGCGATTCGGCATCGCCAGCATGAACGGCTGCGCGCCGATCCGCGCCACCTGGATCTCGGGATGGTGGATCGCCGGCATGCACAGCGCGACGGTGACGCTGCGGTCGAGCAGCCGCGCCTCGCGCGTCGAGGCGCTGAGCTCGGCGAAGTCGAGGTCGACGCCGGGAATGGATCGCCGCAGCTCGGGGATCAGGCGCGGCAGCATGGCGTTCGCCAGCACGAACATGTATCCGACGGAAATCCGCCCGCGGCTCCCGGCCGCGACCGCGCGCGCGGCTTCGATGCCGTCGGCGGCCAGCGCCAGTGCTTCGCCGGCGCGCACCAGCAGGGCCTGGCCCGCTTCCGTCAGGTCCATGCCGCGCGTGCCGCGGCGGAACAGCGGCGCGCCGACCTCGGCTTCAAGCTTGCGGATCTGGACGGAGAGGGGAGGCTGTGCCATCCGCAGCCGTTCGGCGGCCTTGCCGACGCTGCGCGCCTCGGCCACGGCGACGAAGTAACGGAGCCGGCGAAGATCCATTGGCATACCGAAAACGTATGGGTTGGCGTCCAAAAACGTATTGGACGGCGAGTTAACAAAACTGTCATTCTCGATGTCAATGCAATGGCTGGGCCAACGGGGGCCGGCTTCGGAGCGTGATGTGACGATGAACGGCGATCCCTGCCTGCTATCTGCAACCGAACTGCGCGGCCTCATTGCCACGAAGAAGATTTCGCCTGTCGAAGTCACCCACGCCGTGCTCGCGCGAGCCGAGGCGCTTCAGCCCGAGCTGAACTGTTTCATCACGCTCTGCGGCGACGAGGCGATGGCGGCGGCCCGCGCGGCCGAGCGCAAGGTGATGGCGGGCGATCCGCTCGGCCTGCTGCATGGCCTTCCCGTCACCGTCAAGGACATCGTCAACACTGGGGGCGTGAAGACCACGTTCGGCGCCGTTCCCTACAAGGACAATGTGCCGAGCGAGGATGCTGTCGCGGTCGCAAAGCTCCGCGCGGAAGGCGCGATCCTGATCGGCAAGACCACGACCCCCGAATTTGGCAGCAAATGCCTGACCGACTCGCCCTTGTTCGGCCGCACCCGCAATGCGTGGGACGCGCGGCGCTCCTCCGGCGGCTCCAGCGGCGGCGCGGCGGTGGCGGTGGCGAGCGGCATCGCGCCGCTGGCGATTGCGACCGATGGCGGTGGCTCGACGCGGATTCCGGCCGCCTGCAATGGCGTGGTCGGGCTGAAGCAGAGCAACGGCGTGATAGCGCACAGCCAGGCGCTCGACGCCTTCGGCAACCAGACCTATGTCACGCCGACCACGCGCACCGTCGCCGATACCGCGCTGATGATGCAGGCGATGGCCGGCGAGGACTCATGCGATCCATGGTCGATCGGCGTGCCCGTGCCCGATTTCATCGGCACCGCCGCGCCGCGCGGCGATCTGCGCGGGCAAAAGATCCTATTCTGTGCGTCGCCGCCCGGCCGCCCGGTGTCGTCAGATGTCGCGGCCAGCTTCAAGGCGAGCCTCGAGCGGCTGGCCGGTTTCGGTGCCGAGCTCGAGGAGTTCTCCGGCGAGGGCTTTGACATCGAGCCGATCTGGCGTGCCATCAACCACACCGTCTGGCGCACGCGTTTCGCCAAGCTGGTGGCCGAGCATGGCGACGTCCTCAGCGAGGCCTTCGTCAAGCAGGTCGCGCTCGCGACCAATGTCAGCGGCGTCGCCTATCAGGAGGCGATGTTCGCGCGCACCGCGCTGTTCCGCCGCGTGCAATCCCTGCTTGCGCGCGGGCATCTTTTGGCGATGCCGACCCTCACCCGCACCGCGCTGCCGATCGACCAGGACCTGTTCGGCACCATCGAGATCGACGGCAAGCACTTCGACAGCGTCCGGCCGCACTGGTTCCCCTGGACCATGCCGTTCAACATGACCGGGCACCCCGCGATCAGTCTTCCCTGCGGCTTCGGCCGCGACGGCCTGCCGATCGGGCTTCAGCTCGTCGGGCGCTTTCGTGCCGATGCCGAATTGCTGCGCGTGAGCGCGCTGTTCGAGGCCTCGCACGATCTTCTGTCCCGCCGGCCCGGCTGAGGTGAGGCACATGCCGCAAAGGACTTGCCTCCGGCGCCCGGACATGTTGATCGTGCGGCGGATGAGCCCTGAAGCCGAGCGCGCATGAGCGTATTCTTTCTTCGACGTCTGTTGACCTTGCTGGCGACGCTGGTCGGCGCATCCGTGATCATTTTCCTGGTGCTGGACGCTCTTCCGGGCAACGCGGCGCAGATGCTGATGGGCGCCGATGCCTCGGCCGACGCGGTGCGCGCGCTCACCGTCAAGCTGGGGCTGGATCAGCCGCTGGCGGTTCGCTATCTGCAATGGATCAAGGGCCTCCTCGTCGGCGATCTCGGCAACAGCTATGTCTATGGCACGCCGGTCGCGAGCCTGATCGCGGAGCGGCTGGTGCTGACTATCCCGCTCGCGATCATGTCGATGCTGATCACGGTGACGCTGGCGCTCTCGGCCGGCATCTACACCGCGGCCAACCACAACAAGCTCGGCGACGTCGGCGTGATGTCGTTGACGCAGGTGGGCATCGCGCTGCCGAACTTCTGGTTCGCGATCCTCCTTGTCCTCCTGTTCTCGGTGCGGCTGCAATGGCTCTCGGCGGGCGGCTTTCCCGGCTGGGAGGATGGCATCTGGCTCGGCATCAAGTCGCTGCTGCTGCCGGCGGTCTCGCTCGCGGTGGTGCAGGCCGCGATCCTTGCGCGCGTCACGCGCTCGGCTGTGCTCGAAGTGCTGCGAGAAGACTTTGTCCGCACCGCGCGCGCGAAGGGTCTCGGCAAGCGCGAGGTGCTGTGGAGCCATGTGCTGCGCAACGCCATGATCCCCGTAATGACGGTGATGGGGCTGCAATTCGCCAATTTGCTCGCCGGCACCATCGTGATCGAGAACGTGTTCTACCTGCCGGGCCTCGGCCGCCTGATCTTCCAGTCGATCGCCAACCGCGACCTGATCGTGGTGCGCAATTGCGTGATGCTGCTGGCGGCCATGGTCGTCATCGTGAATTTCGTGGTCGACGTGCTCTACGCCTTCATCGATCCCCGCATCAAGGTCCAGGATTTGTGAGCGCACCACTGACCACTTCGGTCGACGCCCCGATCGTAACGCGTCCGCTGCCGGCCCGCACCTTCTGGGCCCGCGCGCTGCGTCACCGCAGCTTTGTGCTCGGCGGCGCGCTGAGCCTGCTGGTCCTCGCCTCGGCGCTGTTGTCGCTGGTGTGGACGCCGTGGTCGCCCTACGAGATCGACATCGCCTCGAAGCTCCGGCCGCCGTCGGCGGCACACTGGCTCGGCACCGATTCCTTCGGCCGCGACATCGTCTCGCTGCTGCTCGCCGGCGCGCGCTCGACCATTCTGGTCGGCATCATCGCCGTGAGCATCGGTCTCACCTTCGGTGTCTGCCTCGGCCTGGTCGCGTCGGCCAAGCGCGGCTGGACCGAAGAGATCATCATGCGTTTCTCCGATTTCACCTTCGCCTTTCCGGCGGTGCTCTCCGCGATCATGCTCGCCGCGGTCGTCGGGCCGGGCATGGTGACCTCGATCATCGCGATCGGCATTTTCCAGATCCCGACGCTGACCCGGCTGACACGCGGCTCGGCCAACGCGATCTGGGCGCGCGAATTCGTGCTGGCGGCGCGCGCCTCGGGCAAGGGCAAATTCCGCATCACCATCGAGCATGTGCTGCCCAACATCCTGTCGATCCTGATCGTGCAAGTCACCATCCAGTTCGCGCTCGCGATCCTTGCCGAAGCCGCGCTGTCCTATCTCGGTCTCGGCACGCAGCCGCCGCAGCCGTCCTGGGGCCGCATGCTGAACGATGCGCAGACGCTGCTGTTCCAGTCGCCGATGCTTGCGGTCTATCCGGGTGCGGCGATCGCCATCGCCGTGCTCGGGCTCAATCTGCTCGGCGACGGACTGCGCGATCTGCTCGATCCGCGACTGGCGCGGGAGCGATGACGATGGGGGAGCGCTCAACCCTGCCGCTGATCGAGGTCGCCAATCTCGGCGTGCGCCTCAACACCAGCCGCGGACCGGCACAGGCCGTGCGCGGCGTCAGCTTCACCCTCAAGCGCGGCGAGACGCTGGGTCTCGTCGGCGAATCCGGCTGCGGCAAGTCGGTGACGGCGCTGTCGCTGATGGGCCTCTTGCCGGACAGTGCTGTCGTGACCGGCAGCATCAGGCTTGATGGCAGCGAGCTCGCCGGTCTGTCGGATGCGGATTATTGCAAGCTGCGCGGCAACCGCATCAGCATGATCTTCCAGGAGCCGATGACGGCGCTCAACCCGATGCACACGATCGGCCATCAGGTTGCCGAGCCGCTGCGGCGTCACAAGAAATATTCGGCGGCACAGGCGCGCAAAGAAGCGATCGCCTTGCTCGACCGCGTCGGATTGCCCGATCCCGCAAGGCGGATCGACGCCTATCCGCATCAGTTCTCCGGCGGTCAGCGCCAGCGCGTCACCATCGCGATGGCGCTCGCCTGCGAGCCCGACCTGCTGATCGCGGACGAGCCGACCACGGCGCTCGATGTCACCATCCAGGGCCAGATCCTCGACCTCATCGCCGATCTCGTCGAGGAGCGCGGCATGTCGATGATCCTGATCTCGCACGATCTCGGCGTCATCGCCGAGAACGTGCAACGCATGATGGTGATGTATGGCGGCACGGTCGTCGAGAGCGGGCCGACCGACGAGGTGTTCCGCCGGATGGGCCATCCCTATACGCAGGGCCTGTTCCGCGCCCGGCCGAAGCTCGGCGCGCGCAAGGGGACGCGGCTGACGACGATCTCGGGCACGGTGCCCGAGCTTGCGGACTTGCCTGCCGGCTGCACGTTCGGCGATCGCTGTCCGCTGGTCGAGGACAAGTGCCGCGTGGCGCTGCTGGCGCTGGTCGAAGTCGGTCCCGGTCACGGGGTGCGCTGTGTGCGCACCGATGTCTCCATGGCCGCGAATGTCGGAGCGCTGCCCGCATGACCGCAGCGCCGCTTCTCGACGTCAAGAATCTCGAGCAGCGCTACACGCTGCCGCGTGAAAGCCTGTTCCGCCCGCCGGGCCAGGTGCGCGCGCTCAACGGCGTCAGCGTGCGGGTCGATGCCGGCAAGAGCCTCGGTATCGTCGGCGAGTCCGGTTCGGGCAAGTCGACCTTCGCGCGGGTGGTGATGGCGCTGGAGCGGCCGACATCGGGGCAGGTCGCGCTGCTCGGGCGCGATCTCAACCACATCTCGGCCGACGAGCTGCGTCGCGCGCGCCGCGATTTCCAGATGGTGTTCCAGGATCCCTACGGTTCGCTCGATCCGCGCCAGACCGTCGCGCGCATCGTCGCCGAGCCGCTGACCGTATTAGACGACGCCGACCGCACCACGTTCCGCGAACGTGTCGCCACCGTGCTGCGCCAGGTCGGCCTGCGCGACGCCGACATGGACAAATATCCGCACGAATTTTCGGGCGGCCAGCGCCAGCGCATCGCGATCGCGCGCGCGCTGATCACCCAGCCGAAGCTCATCGTCGCCGACGAGCCCGTTTCGGCGCTCGACGTCTCCGTTCAGGCGCAGGTGCTCAATTTGATGCAGGACCTCCAGGAGCAGTTCGGCCTGAGCTACATCCTGATCAGCCACGACCTCGCCGTGGTCGACTATCTCTGCGACGAGGTCGCGGTGATGTATCTCGGCCGGATCGTCGAGCAGGGCAGGCCGGAGGACCTGTTCGAGCGCTGTGCCCATCCCTATACGCGGGCGCTATTGGATGCCGTGCCGCGGGCGCGCGCCGGCGGGGGCCGGCGGCGGCGCGGGGCCCAGGCGATCGCCTCGCAATCGGCGGCGGCGAGCGGATGTCCCTATGTCGCGCGCTGTTCGCTTGCCGACCAGCATTGCCGCCAGGCCCTGCCTGAGCTACGCAAGGTCGGCGAAGCCCATCTCGCCGCCTGCCACAAGGCGGAGGCGGTGATGGCATTGCCGCACGCGGCCATGGAGGTTTAGTGTTCCCATGGAATTGGCGTAGGCTGAGACAAGAGAAGGCCGGGGAGTTACGCATGCTCAAGAAATTATCGATCGTCGCATTTGCCGCTGCGCTTGTCGCAGCACCGCTGCCGGTGCTGGCGCAGAGCAAGAAGGACAGCGTCGTCATGGGCATGACGCTGGAGCCGCCGGGGCTCGATCCCACCAACGCCGCAGCCGCCGCGATCGCCGAGGTCACGCTCTACAACATCTATGAGACCCTGACCAAGATCAACGAGGACGGCACCGCTTCGCCGCTGCTGGCGGAGAGTTGGACCGCTTCGCCCGACCTGAAGAGCTACACCTTCAAGCTGCGCAAGGGCGTCAAATTTCACAATGGCGAGCCGTTCGATTCCGCCGCGGTGAAGTTCTCGTTCGAGCGCAACGCAGTGCCGACCAGCACCAACAAGGACAAGAGCCTGTTCCAGGGCTTCGAGTCCGTTGCCACGCCCGACGCCGACACGGTCGCGATCACCCTGAAGAATTCCGAGCCGAACCTGCCATTCCTGCTGGGGCAGGCGAGCGCCTCGATCGTCGAGCCGAAGAGCGCGCCGACCAATGTGACGCAGCCGGTCGGGACCGGGCCCTACCAACTCGGCGCCTGGGCCAAGGGCTCCTCGATCACGCTGAACAAATGGACGGACTATCGCAATGCCGCGGCGATCAAGCTTGCGAAGGTGACGATCCGCTTCATTTCCGATCCGGCAGCGCAGGCCGCGGCGCTACTCTCGGGCGACGTGGACGCCTTTCCGCGCATCGCGACCCGCGTCGTTGCTCAATTCAAGGCCGACCCGCGCTTCACGGTGCTGATTGGCGGTTCCAAGGCCAAGACCATTGTCGCCATCAATGAGCGAAAGAAGCCGCTCGATGACGTCCGCGTTCGCCGCGCCATTCTCGCTGCGATCGACCGCAAGGCATTGATCGACGGTGCCGTCGAGGGGTTCGGCACGCCGATCGGCAGCTTCTACACGCCGGGATCGCTCGGCTATGTCGATACCACCGGCATCAACCCCTACGATCCCGAGAAGGCCAAGAAGCTGCTCGCCGAGGCCGGCGTCACCGCGCCGCTCGAGCTGTCGCTGAAGCTGCCGCCGCCGCCCTATGCGCGGCAAGGCGGCGAGATTGTCGCGGCCCAGCTTGCCAAGGTCGGCATCGTCGCCAAGATCGAGAACGTCGAATGGGCACAGTGGCTGTCGCAGGTGTTCGCCGGCAACGGCCCGCACAATTTCGACCTCACCATCGTCAGCCATGTCGAGCCGTTCGACCTCGTCAAGATCACCGAGCCGGACTACTATCTCGGCTACAACAACGACGCGTTCAACGCGCTCTACAAGCAGATCGTGTCGACGCCGGATGAGGCCGGCCGCGCCAAAC
This sequence comes from Bradyrhizobium sp. Unk1, assembly GCF_059512345.1. Classification (NCBI taxonomy): domain Bacteria; kingdom Pseudomonadati; phylum Pseudomonadota; class Alphaproteobacteria; order Hyphomicrobiales; family Nitrobacteraceae; genus Bradyrhizobium; species Bradyrhizobium sp. Unk1. The sequence goes on along the minus strand of NZ_JCAMOP010000001.1, from coordinate 320,720 downwards.
TTCTCGGCGACGCCCAGCGCATGCTGGCGACCGATGCAGTCTCCGCCTACCTGTTCCAGCCGCAATGGCCCACTGTCATCAGCAAGAAGCTGAAGGGCGTCTGGAAGGAAGTCCCGCAGTTCGAGAACGACTTCTCGACCTGGTCCTGGGAGTAGGGACGCGTCGTCAAGTCGAGCCCGTCGCGTCAACGTTGACCTCTCCCCATCGGGGGAGAGGTCAAATTTTTTAGGCGACCCAAAACAAAAACCTGAAAAACAACCCCATGCACAGTAGCCGGGATTAAGCATTTCAATGGCTTGCGCGACCCGCTCAATGGCTTGCGTAGCCATGCGATGCGGTTGACCCGTCGGGCAAAACACCGGCAATATACAACCATCGCGGCGTCATGGTTCGGGACGCGCCGTCAGGCGAGGCACGCCATGAAGAAGCCATCCCGCCGCGATGCCGACATCGCCGCGGCTGTCGTCAGCGCTGACGCACCGATCACACTGAAGCTCGACAATGCGACGATGAGCGATATCGCTCATGCGCTGGCCAGCGGGCAGGTCACTGCCGCGTCGCTGACCAAATCCTATCTCGCGCGCATCGAGGCGTACGATCGCGGTGGGCCCGCGCTCAACTCCGTGCGCGCGATCAATCCCGACGCGCCTCACGATAGCGAGCAAGTTCGACGACGCCAAACCGTCGGCCAAGCGGCCGCTGGCCGGCATCCCGATCCTGGTGAAGGACAACATCGCGACCGGCGACGAGCAGCCGACGACGGCGGGCTCGCTGGCGCTGGAGGGCGCGCGCGCCAGGAGAGACGCGACAATCGTCAAGCTGCTGCGAAAGGCCGGCGCGGTGATCCTCGGCAAGGCGAACCTGACGGAGTTCGCCAACATTCTCGCGGCCGACATGCCCGCGGGATATTCCTCGCTCGGCGGTCAGGTGAAGAACCCCTATGCGCCGGCGCTGATCGATGATCGCGGCATTCCGGTCGTGCCACCGGGCGGATCAAGCGCTGGCTCGGCCGTCGCCGTAGCGGCCGGCCTGTGCGCAGCCTCGATCGGCACCGAGACGTCGGGCTCGCTGCTGTATCCCGCGAGCCAAAATGGCCTCGTCACCGTGAAGCCGACCGTCGGACTGGTCAGCCGGGCCGGGATCGTGCCGATCGCGCACAGCCAGGACACTGCAGGACCGATCACGCGTACGGTACGCGACGCGGCGATGCTGCTGAACGTGCTGGCTGCCCAGGACCCGCTCGACCCGGCGACGGAGCGGTAGCGGCGGCCGGCCGATTACACTGCCGATCTCACCAACGACGCGATGAGGGGCGCACGCATCGGCGTGCCGAGCGAGCCCGGCGATCCGCTCAACGATCGCTATTACGGCAAGCTGCCGCCTAGGTCGGCAAAGGTGATGGCCGATGCCATCAAGGTGCTAGAGGATCTTGGCGCGATCATCGTGCGCGCCAACATGCCGACACTCGGCTGGATCGGCGGGCCGGGTACGAACATGAACGTGCTCAACCGCAATCCTCTGAGTCGCAACCGGGGTAATCTGGCGACGCCGCCGATCGTCTTCCTCTACGAGCTGAAGCACGATCTCAATCTTTACCTGAAGGATTGGGCGACCAACACCGACATCAAAACCATGGCCGACATCGTGGCCTTCAACGAGGCTCATGCGGAGACGGCGCTGCGGTTCGGCCAGGACCTGTTTCTCGCCGCCAACATGACCAGAGGCGATCTCAGCGAGCGCGAGTATAAATCGGCGCGGGCCATGGACCTGCTCTCCGCCAAGACGCGCGGCATGGATGCCTACATGAACCAGCACAAGATCGACGCGGTGCTGTTTCCCGGCGCCGATGGCTGTGTGATCGCCGCGAAGGCAGGCTATCCCAGCGTCATGGTGCCCGGAGGATTCATCTCGGGCGCCGACGGCAAGGATACGCCCGATTATCCGCTTGGCATCACCTTCGCAGGCCGTGCCTGGAGTGAGCACAAGCTGCTGCGTCTGGCCTACGCCTATGAGCAGGCCACCAACATGCGTAAACCGCCGCCCGGCTTGCCCGCGCTTTAGATTTCGCCGGGCGATGGATCAGGATTTCTGGTCGGCTGTGTTGGCCAATTCAAACGCCGCTTCGGCCGTGATCGCTGGTATGGGCTGCTTGTTGGCCCGGTTTTCGCCGGCGAGGCGATGGCGAAGGCGATCCAGTGGCCTCTCAAGACCGACGACGATAAAACAAGACACCAACAAGCTTGTCGCGACCACGACAGCATAATTGTTGCTCAGAAACTGAATGATCGGAAAATGCACGAGATAGATCGGATATGAGAGATCGCCGACAAACCGATCGATGCTCACGTCCTTGAAGGCTGCGAAGGCTACCGGAACGACCGCCGCGGCCATTGCAGCCGCAACGAAGCCGTACTGTTCCGGCACGTTCAGAACAAAATGCTGTCCGAGCACGATCAACCCGGCGATTGCGACGAGCGCGACGGCCCTGGATCTCGAGAACGGAAGCATTTCGATCTGGTTGAACAATCGGAAGCTGAGCATTCCGAGCACAAATAGGGGAAGCTCGAATGGAAAGAAGCGATAGTACCAGGGATCGTGATCCAATCCGGCGCCATACGCTGCAAGTCTCGCTCCGGTGAGCATGAGAGCGATCGCACCCAGGCGGAAGCTGCTCAGCCGGGCCAGGAACGGAGCCATCAGGTAAAAATACAGCTCCAATGCCAGCGTCCACGATGGGCGCACAACCAGGTACGAGGACAGTTGAGGGGCAGTGGAGTGGAAATTCGCGGTAAAGAACAGCTCGCCGCGATCCACTCCGAGGAACAGCAAGGTGTCCTGAAGAAAGATCAGTATGCTGGATGCGAACACCAGAATGGCGGGCTGCCACCCCAGGCTGGCAATCTGGTGGAAATCATTCACGGGCCAGAGCGCGAGAGCAAGCGCAGCCACGAGCCAGTATGTCGGAAAAATTCGAACGGCTCGACTGAGATAGAATGCTCCTGCGGACGCGTAGCGCTGCGACAGGACCATCTGCATGTAGAATCCGGAGACAACAAAGAAGACTTCGACCGCCATGATCCCCGTGGTGAGACGAAGCCAGGGGAATGGCGGCAGCACGTGGTCGCCGACAACGGCCAGTGCCAGGAGTAATCGCAGGAGGCCCATCGATTCACGCGATCAGGCGCGGCACGACGTCAGGTATGATGGAAGAATTGCGATAAGAATCCGGCTCAGCCGGAACACGGGCAGGGAGATGATTTCGTCGTCTGGCCTCGCTCCTCCCGAGCGATCGTGACGGCATACAACAGAAGCTCGGCGCCATTTGCGGCCACTCCCTGCGTTACGGGAATGTACGTGCCATAACAACTATTAATAGAGTCACAACATCAGCGTGTGATTTGGCGTCACTCTCGCAGACCGTGCCTGGAGCGAACACAAGCTGCTGCGTCTGGCCTACGCCGGCTAGTCCAGGGCGCGCACTCATAAACCGTCGATGATGTCGGTTTCTCCCCGACACCCGATTGATGGAGCAGCAAAGGACCAAGAAGCGGACACACCAGGGTGTCCAGTCGCCAATCAAGGCTCTATAGATTCGCCCGAAAAAATTCGGCGACCGAAGAATTCAGCCGAACATGAAACTGCTCGCGGTCGAAACCCGGTGGATCATTGCAGACGATAGGTTCCTGGCCAGCAACGCCAGCGGGGCAAACTCTGATAAAAGAGAAGTGCTGTGAGTTTTCGATTTTATTGAGGGTGTGTGGCACCTTAAGCGCTGCATTGATTGTCTCAATAGCCTTGTGATCGACACCGTCAAATCCTGTCTCGGAGGCCCACAGCTGTACAGGCACCGTGACGTCGGAGAAGCTCTCGGCAGTGAAAAAGATAGTCATAGGATCGACAATCGTCGCAGCCTTAATCCGACGGTCATGCATCATCGGCAAATTGGAAAATTGCGGCCCACGTAGTTCACCACAAATCTTATCCGTCCGCCCTTCGCACATCGGCAGTCCGGCCAAAAAATTAGGCCTTGCCCCAACGGTTACGAGCCCTGTGTAGCCACCACGTGAGAAACCAAAGATACCGATCCTGTTAGGGTCAACCGTCGCGAACCACGGGTCTACTGTGATCATGTGATCGATCACTCGCGAGACATCTTTCGGGCGCTGAAGGTAGATCGACAGTTCCCCGATCCTGCTTTTGTCGGAGGCCGTATCGCCGGGATGATTGAGCGACGCTACGACAAAGCCCTCATCTGCTAAATGTTCGGCTGTGTCACTGTTTCCGACGAATGAGCCGCCTCGTCCATGAGTCATGACGACGAGCGGCAATTTGTGCCCGCGGACCGCGCCGTCCTTGGCCCCCCTCAAAATGAATGCGTCGAATTTGATCGGCGAAGGCGGATCGTTGCTGGGATACCAGACGGCAACCTTAATCGCAGGGCCGCTGCCGTCGGCCGGAACATCGACCATCTTCAGCCCAGCCGCTGCTGCGGGTGCGGTCATGGCGAGGGCCGCGGAAAGGCAGATGAACCGGACTGTTTGCATGTCGCCGCCCTAGATGCGTTCGCGAGGCGGTTTATTGAATACGCGCGCAGATGGCCAGCGATCGGGCTAATGCGATGATTAATGAGCAGTCGCAGTACTGTGAGACTGCTTGAGTTCTGGTTGGGTCATTTCGACAGTTTCATCGGGGATTATCGGCAGCGCCATGAAGTAGGGCGCTGGGCCAACCTCCCGCCGAAAAGCAATCGCAGCAATCCGATCCGCTTCAGCCCCTATCTTTCGCAACCAGTTCGAGCGGCTCTTCAACAGGATGATCAAACAATGTCGTCGGGCAACGACGCGCTACGACAGGCTCGCCGCCAACTACCTTGCCTAGACCGGCGTGGTGAACATCGGTATGTCCGGCAGCACGACATTCAATCGTCCGGCGGCAAGCTCGTCCTCGATGGCGATGCGCATGAACTGCGCGATGCCAACGCCTTTTATGACCGCCTCAATCAACGACTGGGCATCGTCGCTATCGAAGGGGCCATTGGGGATGACCCGAGTGCCGTCCGCAAAAGTAAATGCTTGCGGCCGGCCAAGCGCCGTTTTTGACCCGATGCGGACATTGCGTCGCACGGTTAGGGCGGGCTGCCAGCCCTTTTCTCGCTCGGCTCCCGGTTGAAAGATGCTAGGCTGTATGCCTCAGTCGGGCGCTTCAAACGAGTAACTCAATGAGGCGGCGCGAGTTCATCACGCTCGTCGGCGTTGCCGCGGTTAAGGGCCCGAGCCCGGCGCGGGCGGAGCTGACGAGAAAGCTACCCATCATCGGATTCTTGGGCCCGGCCTGGTCGGCCCAAGATTTCGAGGATCGGTTGCGCGAACTCGGTTGGATCGCGGGGCGGACCGTTGCGATCGAGTATCGCTCTGCGGAGGGACATACCGAACGCTCCAACGAAATTGCGACCGAGTTCGTCCGACTCAAGGTGAATGTCATCGTCACGGTGGGAGGATCTCCGACCCTCGCGGTAAAACGTGCGACATCGCTCATCCCAATTGTCTCCATTTCTGGCGACCCTGTTGGCAGCGACCTCGTCGCAAGTTTGGCCCGACCGGACGGCAATGCGACCGGCCTAGCGCTCAACCCCATCAGTCTTGCCGGCAAGCGCCTCGAGCTGTTGCGCGAGGTTGTCCCAGGTTTCCGCCGCTTGTCCGTTATGGTCAATGCCAATAGCCCCGGTTTCAAAAACAGAATGGATGAGGTGCAGGCGGCGGCCTCCGCGCTCGGCCTCAAGGCGACGATATTGGAAATCCGGCGCGCAGAGGACGTTGCATCGGCTTTCGAGGCCCTCAGGGACCGTGCGGACGCACTCTATGCCGTCGGCGTCCCACTCACCTTCGCCATTGCGACCCGAGCGCTGACCGCGCGAATTCCAACGATGTTTGAATACCGAGAGTTCGTCGATGCGGGCGGGCTGATGTCCTACGGCGTGGACGCAACCCACCTATGGCGGCTTGCCGCGACCTTTGTCGACAGGATTTTGCGCGGGGCGAAGCCGGCCGACTTGCCAGTCCAACAGCCGACCAAGTTCGACCTCGTCATCAATCTGAAGACCGCCAGGGCACTCGGTCTGAAAGTACCGGAGTCATTTCTGTTACGCGCCGACGAGGTGGTTGAATGAGCGGGGCTGCCGGGCAGCCACCAAGGGAGCGCCGCTCATCCGACCGATCGTATGCCTCGCGGGTCAGTGTCTCGGTTCAAGGCCACGTAATCGATCTCGCCATAGGTAATCCCGATATCCTTCAGCTCCTGATCACTCAGGCTACAAAGATCACGCCGCAGCCGCTCCCATTTCCGCCACTCTTGAAAAGCGTTCCAGCAATTCTTGAGAACGCTGACATGGCGTCGCTGAGAGTCTGTCGTCTGGACCAAGCCCGTTGTCTGATAAATCATGCTCATCGCAGCATCCTCGGGCACCTTGTTTCCACCCTGACAAGCTGCCAAAATCTGGCCCAGCGCGCTTGATCTGCTGCTTACATTTTCCTTACGGACTGCTTATTCTTTATTTTCCGGGTGTTGCCGGGCCTGACCGGAGACCGTCCAAGGCTGTGCTGCACCGGCCAAACTATCTCAACGCACAATTCATTCTGGCGGCATGCCACGCAATGTCTGGAAGGGTCGAGGAAGCCCGGATGATCGGTGCGCGCCTGATGGAAGCGAGGCCGGCTCTGCGCGTCTCCACACTCGTTCCAAAGCTCGCTCGATTTTACAGGCCGGAACACCTCGAAAGGATAGCGCGAGCTTGCCCCATCATGGGTCTAGCCCCATGAGTGCGTGCGGTTGTCAGGAAAGACTAGTCTCATTCCAATTCCCATCAAGCGCGCAGTATGAAATGGCCACTTGTGGCTTAGCGGACCAATCCGCATTCTGAACAGTTGGACCGCTTTTGCCGCTTAGCGGACCTGGCCTTCAGCTCAAATGTTCGCTTTGGCCCATAAGCGGCCATCCTCTCCTTACAGCCGTAACCATCTCCCTCCAGAGGAGACATCGTTCGGTAGCGCGCGCCGCTCCATTCTTGGCGTGGCTCGCGCGGACACAAGCGCGGCCAAGCATCTGTCCGGAAGCCTGCATTGGGTTGCGCAGGATGGATTGCGACAGCGAATTCGCAACCGCGACGAAAGGGTTCTCCGATGTCCTATAATTTTCTGCTGGCGTCGTGGGGGACCCTTGGGAATTTGAGCCCGCTGCTGACTGCGGCGCGGAGGTTGCACCGGAATGGACATCATATCTGGGTGATGGCGGATCCGGCGATGCGCGCTGAAGTCGAGGCCTCCGGCTTTGCATTTATAGCATGGCGCCGCGCCCCGACCGGAAAGGCTGCGGATCCGGTGGACGTCTCGGATGTACAAGACTTTCTACGCCAGGCCATCTTTGATCCTGCCGCGCTCTATGCGGCCGATGTCCGGGATGAAATCGGCCGTATGCCGACGGATGCCGTTCTTTTGCTTGACGTGCTGTTTGGCGCTGCGCTCGGGGCGGAGGCGTCAGGCGTGCCTTTCGCTCTTCTGTCCCCTCATGTCAGCATTCGGCCCCTGCCGGGAATGCCGCCGGCTATCAGCGGATTGGGTCAACCGAAAACGCCGCAAGAGCGCGCCGATGTCGACGCCGCCAATGCCAGGCTGGCCGAAACACTCAATGTGTTTCTGCCCAGTCTCAACCGCGCGCGTGCCGATCTGGGTCTTCCGCCTCTCGCAGATGTCTTCGATCTGTTCGATCGGGCCAACCGGCTTTTGCTCGCGACCAGTCGGGCGTTCGACTTTCAAGCTGACTCGCTGCCCGAGAATTTCCGCTATGTCGGACCGCTGCTCGATGTGCCGAACTGGTCAAAGTCTCGGCAGACGGAGGCGTGGCGAGCGCCATGGTCGGCTCCGTCGGGGCGTCCTCGCGGGCTGATCGCATGCAGCACGGGCGCGCAAGGTCAGCGCGAGCTGTTTCAGCGCATTATCACAGCGATGGAAGCGGTCGAGATCGATGCCCTTGCAACAGCCGGTCCCAATGTCGACGTCGCCGACCTCAGGGCTCCGAACAATGTGCATCTGGTCCGCGGCGCTCCCCATGACCTCGTCATGAAGGATGTTTCCGTGGTGATCTCGCAAGGCGGCCACGGAACGACCACGCGTTCACTCATCAACGGACTGCCGCAGCTCATCCTGCCGATGGGGCGGGACCAGGCCGCCAACGCCGCGCGCGTCGAAGCGAAGGGGGCAGGGCTTCAATTGCCTCCAACCGCCTCCGAAGCGGAAATTGCCGCGGCGGTGAACCGATTGATCGCGGAGCCGCAATTCAGGATGGCGGCCCGTCTGCTCGGCGAGGCCATGAAAGTCGATATCGATCGGTCCGGCCTCGTCGACGAGATGGAGGCGATCGCCGCCACTGGCCGCGCGGCGAGACAGCAACCGAAGAAACAACCGCTTCGAAAATCCGCCTGACGGATCGCAACGCGAATGGGCGGCGCACCGTTAGTGAACGATGCGCCGCTCGTTGGTTCATGCCGCTTTGGCGTCGACGCTGCCGATCCAGTTGCGGGCCAGCGTGACGTCGGCCTGCGACAATTGATGGCCCGCCGGCAACACCTTGTGGTCGACGCGCGCTCCGGCTTCCGACAACAGCGCCGCAAGCTTTGCCGAATTGCTCGCCGGCACGATCGGATCGGCCTGCCCGGACAGCAGCAAAATGGGCTTGCCGCCAAGCTCCGGCATTAGCAGATCGGTTTTGGGCGGATCCGACAGCGGCACCATTGCGCGCAGCAGGATCGCGCCTGCCAGGACGTCCGGCTTCAGCAGCAACAGCGCGGCTGCGATGTTGGCGCCGTTGGAGAAGCCGACCGCGACCGGAGCGGCGATGCCGTATTGCTTGCGCGCATCGGCGACGAAGTCGCCGAGCTCCAGCGCGCGCCGGCGCACGTCGTCCTCGTCGAACACGCCCTCCGCGAGACGGCGGAAGAAGCGCGGCATGCCGTGCTCGAGCACGCGGCCGCGCGGCGAGAGCAGCGCGGAGCCGGGCGAGATCATCTTGCCGAGCCCGAGCAGATCGTTCTCGTCACCACCGGTGCCATGCAGCAGCAGCAGAGGAGGGGAGCCCGCGTTGGTCGCGGGCTCGAAACGATGGATGAATGTGCTCTCGGTCATGACGCGCTTTCTTCCAGGCTCGGCAGAACATTTTCGATCTGCTTGCGCTGCGCTTCGAGGAAACTCGGCAGCTTCAGATCACGTCCCAGCGTCGCGACGGGTTCGTCGACGGCGAAGCCGGGGATATCGGTCGCGATCTCGAACAGCACGCCGCCGGGCTCGCGGAAGTAGATCGAGCGGAAATAGTTGCGGTCCCTCTGCTCGGTCGGGTGCAGGCCGTGATTGCTCACGAGCTTTTGCGCCATCCGGCCCTGCTCGGCGTCATCGGCCGCGCGGAAGGCGATGTGATGGACGGAGCCGCCGCCCTGATGCCCGCGCAAAAAGCCCTTGGCCTCGTAGATGTCGACGACGCTGCCTTCGGCATCGCCCGGCGCCTTGAAGCGGATCACCGAACCTTCGCGCCCGGTCTCCTTGAAGCCGAACACATCGGTGAGCACGGCCGCCGTCTTCGCCGCGCTGTCGAGCAGCAAGGTCACACCGTGGAAGCCGCGGATCGCGTGCTCGGCCGGCACGTCGCCATTGCTCCAGCCGGGCTCGTTCTCGGCGCCGGGGACACCCACAAGCGCGAGCGCCATGCCGTCAGGGTCGGTGAACGGCAGCACGGACTCGCCGAAGCGCTTCTCCAGCGCCTCATAGGCAATGCCCTTCTCGGTGAAACGCTGCGTCCAGTAGCCGAGCGAGTGCTGCGGCACGCGGAAGGCGGTCTGATGCGTCTCGCCGACGCCGCGGCGGCCGGCCGGCACGCCGGCCCAGGGGAAGAAGGTCAGGATGGTGCCGGGGCGGCCGGTCTCGTCGCCGTAATAGAAATGATAAGTGCCGGGATCGTCGAAATTGACCGTCTTCTTGACGAAGCGCAGGCCGAGATCCCGGGTGTAGAAGCCAAAATTGCGGATGGGGTCGCCGGCGATCGCGGTGACGTGGTGCAGTCCAGACATTGTCGTCCTCCAGAATTCGGGGAGCGGTCTTGCTCTGGGTGGAAATATCGTTCCGCTTTGGATTGGAGACAATCCATGCAAATATGACGTCTATGTCTACGATTTGGAAACAATCGCCGGGGCCGGCCCTTGGATAAAGTCGCCAGCCTCCGGGCCTTCGTGAAGGTGGTCGAAAGCGGCAGTTTTGCCGAGGCGGGCCGCCAGTTGCGGCTGTCGCGCTCGGCGATCAGCAAATACATCGCCGACCTCGAGGAGAGCCTCGGCGTCCAGCTCCTGAACCGCACCACCCGGCACGCGAGCCCGACCGAGAACGGCCAACGTTATTTCGAGCGCGCGGTCGTGATCCTCTCGGAGATCGAGGCCGCCGACCAGGCGGTGACGCAGGCCCAGTCGGCGCCGCGCGGCCTGTTGCGGGTCAACGCGCCGATGTCGTTCGGCACGATGCGGCTAGGTCCTGTGCTGGCCGATTTCATGGCGCGCTATGGCGAGCTCCAGCTCCAGATCGTGCTCAGCGACGATCTGCTCGATCCCGTGCAGGACGGCTTTGACGTGACCTTGCGGATCGCGGAATTGGAATCCTCGAGTTTGATCGCGCGAAAAATCATGCCGGTGGCGCGCATGATCTGCGCCTCGCCCGATTATCTCGCGCGTCACGGCACGCCAAAGCATCCGCAGGATCTGCGCGAGCATGTCTCGCTCACCTACGGCTTCCTGCTGACCGGCAATCAATGGAAGCTCACCGGTACCGACGGCGATCACTGGATCCAGCCGGCCTGGTCGCTCTGCGTCAACAATGCCGAAGTGCTGCGCGACGCCGCGATCAAGGGCAGGGGGCTGGCGCTGCTCCCGGAGTTCATCGCCGCCGACGCGTTGAAGAAGGGCGAGCTGCGGACGGTGCTGGACAATTATTCCGCACCGCCGCTTGCGCTCTATGCGGTCTATCCGCCGACGCGGCATTTGTCGGTGAAGGTGCGGCTGTTCATTGATTTTCTGGTGGAGCGGTTTGGGCGTGAGGAAAAGACCTAAAGATTTCAGTACTGCCCAGTCGCCCGCCCCATGCTAGCTTGGCTTAGTCAGTTTTAGGGGGCGGGATGAAGGGTGGGGTTATCTATACTTACAACGACTTCGAGCAGATCGTTGGGTCATTGATGGTGAGCGAGACTTCCCCCCGTATGATGGGCGTTCTGTTTGCTCAAGAAGGCCAGAAGTTGACCAAAGATGTCTTGGAGCCAGCCTTCAAATATCTAAATCGGCGCTCGGGAGCAGACTTCCACCTCATTTTAGCTGGATGGGAAAACCGCTCCGACAACTATAGCTACACGGACGAGGACTTTCTGCGAGCCGTTGAAATCTTCGAGGCAAATTCGAAATTCAAATACCGGGGGCGGCCAGTGCTCTTGCTGTTCGCCGCTCGTGCGGGAGTGAGCAACCAAGTCAAGCTCTCTGCGGATGCATCGAGGGAAACCACTGATTCGTACGCAGACCTTTCGAGCGTGATGCAAATTCAGCTCGACGTATTGAGTGACAAGGCGATACGCGAGCCAGCCATAGTTGTAATCGAAAATGCGATAGCCTTTGCCAAAAAATACGAGGGTGATGATCCTGTTCGCGCTTACGGTGTCAGGGGTATCTTCCGCGCGGTTGCGGATGGCATAGTTGAGGGATTGACTGCCCTGCTACCGAAAGCGGTAAAGGATAAGATCGACTATATCCGCGAGCATTCGGTGACCGACATCTCGAACATTGAACACAAGGTCAAAGTGAAGTTGATTTCAGAGCGCGAGGAAACCAAAGACCTCGTTCCAATCGAGCGCAAAGATCGCTTGCTCCGCTATGGAGATGCAAATTTGCTGCCTCCGAAGAAAGCGCGCTCCGTTGAGTCTGAAGGACACGATGAAGCATGATGAGCACCTATCCATGAATAGTTGGCCGAAGAACTAGCTGACCGAGCTTTGCTCGGCGGGCCGGAGCAGTTCGTCAAGCGCGCTCATAGAGGCTTGCTGAAGCGCGGCAAGCTCACGAGCTGCGCTCTGGTATTCGGGCGGGGACATCGAGGGCGCTGCCAATTCGATCTCACGGGTGCGCTCGAACAGGCGCACGAGTCCGAGCGCGCCGGCGGCGCTGCCGAGCTGGTGCGTGGATCGCGCGAGCTCGTTGTGATCGCCGGCCGCGGCGGCCTTGGCGATGTCTGTGATCAATTTGCCGCTGGTCTCTTGCAGCAAATGATGCAGCTTTTCGATTTGCGCGGAGCCGAGCAGCTCGCGCTGGTCGTCGAGGAAATGCCGGTCGATCAATGCGCCTGCAGCGAGTTGCGCGGTGGCCGGCTCATCGGGGGCATCCTCGATCGCCTCGCGCAACGCGTTGATCAGGATCGGCTTGCTGACGACCTTGGCGATGCCGGCGCCGGTGAGCCGCTCGCGGGCGCTGGTGGAGACGTCGGCGGTCACGGCGATGATGCGCGGCATTTTTGGCAGATCGAGCTTGCCGATCCGCGAGGCCGCCTCGATGCCGTCCATGTCGGGCATGTGCAGATCCATCAGGATGATGTCGAATGTCCGGTCGCGGGCGAGCTCTATCGCCGACGCGCCGTCTCTCGCAATCGTCGCGCGATGGCCAAGCCGGTTCAGAATGGCTTCACCGACCTCGCAATTGACGGGATCGTCGTCGACCAGCAGCACGCGCAACTGCCGCGAGGGCGGCGGGACCGCGCCTTGCGCGACGCCGCTTGGGGCCCGGCCGAGCGGCACCTGAAGCGTGAACGTGCTGCCCGCGCCCGGCGTGCTCTCCACCGTCAGCTCGCCGCGCATCAGGCGCGTGAGCCGGCGCGCGATCGCGAGTCCGAGGCCGGTGCCGCCGAACCGCCGCGCGATGCTGTCGTCGGCCTGGACGAAATCGTCGAAGATGCGCTCGTGCATGTCGGGCGCGATGCCGATGCCGGTATCGCGAACGGTGATGCGCAGCAGGACATGATCGTCGCGTTGCTCGGCGGTCGCTGTCAGCGCAATCCCGCCGTGCGGGGTGAACTTGATGGCATTGCCGATCAGATTGAGCAGGATGCGGTTGAGCCTGACCGGATCGCCGTGCACGGATGTGTCGACCGTCGCATCACAGGCGAGGTCGAAGGTCAGGCCCTTGCCGAAGGCTTGCGGACACATCAGCTCCGCGGCGGTCTCGATCAGCTGGTGGAGGCGGAAGTCACGCGTCTCCAGCGTTTCGGTGCTGGCCTCCAGGCGGGCATATTCCAGGATGGCATCGACCAGGGCGATCAGCGTTTCGCCCGATGCCTCCGCGGTCGCGAGGTGGCGGCGCTGGGCCTCGCCGAGGCTGCCGTCGTCGAGCAGCTGCAGCACGCCCATGACGCCGTTCAGCGGCGTGCGCAGCTCGTGGCTGACGACGGCGAGGAAGCGCGACTTGGTCTCGTTGGCCAGCACGGCGGCCCTGCGTGCGCGCTCGGCGGCGTCATGTTCGGCCAGGGCCTGATCGCGGGTCTTTTCGAGTTCGGCGGTCCGCTCGGCGACCTTGCGCTCGAGGGTCGCATAGGAGTCGCGAAGATGCGCGGCCATCCGGTTGAACTGGTCGCCGAGCGCTTCCAGCTCGTCGCCGGTCTTGATCGCGAGCCGCAGGCCGAGATCGCCGCTGCCGATCCGCCGCGCGCCCTGCGTCAGGATCTGGATCGGCACGGTCATGCGCCGGCTGAGCCAGAGGGACACCAGGACCGCGAAGGCGAGCAGGACGATCAGGAGAAACGTCGCGCGTCCGATCGATGCATAGATCGGGGCGTAGGCCTCGCTGAGCGGAAGCTCGACGAACACCAGCCAGCCGAGCGAGGGGACCGTCGCATAGGTCGAGAGCACGCGCTGGCCCGACAGATCCTCCTTGACCAGGCCACCCGAAGGCGGGCCCACGCCGTCGAGCGCGGCGCGCACGTCGGCATGCCCGGAGAGATCGCTCCGTTGCAGCGCCGGCCACAGATCGGGATGCGCGATCAGGACTCCCATGCGGTCGACCACATAGGCCTTGCCCGTGTTGCCGACCCTGATCCCGGCGACGAGGTCCCAGATGAAGCGCAGATTGACGTCGGCCACGATCACATTGGGATTCCGCCCGGTCCCGCGCGTGGCGAGCGTCATGAACGGCTCGGTGTCGCCGAGGAAGTAGACCGGCCCGTAATAGGCCCGGCTTTCATTGGCGCCGCGGAAGGCCGGCGAGGCCGAGAGATCGGCCTTGCTGCCGACCCTGTCCGCGACACGGCGTGACACGCGCACCTGCTCGCGGCCCTGCGAATCGAGCTCGGCAATTTCCGCGATCGCGGGCGAGAGGCGCAGGAGCCGGATGGCGTTCAGGCGGTCGTCTTCGTTGCTCGACAGCTCCGGAGGCAGGCGCGAGAGCCATCTGATCTGGTTTTCGATCTGGCCGATGAACTGGCCGATCTGAATCGCCGCGCTTGCTGCCTGCTCGCGCTGGGTCGCCGCGAGAAGCTGCTTCTGCTCGTGATAGGAGAACCAGACGTCGAAGCCGGTGTTGATGGCGAGCGCGGCAAAGGCGAGGGCGACGATCGAGTAGAGATATTTTCGGAATAACCGGCCCGGGGGCGTCCGCAAATGTCCCTGGTCGATCGCCTCGTTCACTCGCGGATCTCGTCGGCGCGCGCGAGCAGCGTGAATGGAATGTTCAATCCGAGCGACCGGGCGACCGTGCGGTTGATCAGGAGCTCGTATTTCCGCGGCGATTGCACCGGCAGATCCCCGGCCTTGGTGCCGCGCAGGATGAGATCGACGTAGTCGGCCGAGCGCACCTCCAGCGTCGGCCCGTAGCTCATCAATCCGCCCGCATCCATGAAATAATGGAACGGATAGATCGTGGGGACGCGATGCTTGGCCGCCGCCGCCACGACCGCCTGACGGTGGATCACGAGGAAGCTGTCGACCAGCGCAACCATCGCCGCCTTGGGCGGTTCGGAAAAGCGCCTCACGGCTTCGTCGATGTCCGTCGGCGCGTTGACGGGCGCGGGGGCCACGGACACCCCTGATGTCGCGGCCTCCTGCTCGATCGATTCGAGGAAGAAGCGCCCGGCGCGGGGCGTGGTCGCCGGGTTGAAAAGGACGCCGACGCGCGCGAGATCCGGCACCGCCTCCCGAATGAGCTGAAGCCATTTGCCGCCCATTTCGGCGGTGCTGTTGGTGAAGCCGGTGACGTTGCCGCCGGGATGCGCGAGGCTTTCGACGAAACCGTTGCCGACGGGATCGTTGGCGGTCGCGAAAACGATCGGGATGGTTTTGGTGGCGGCAAAGACTGCGGCGGTTTCGGTGGTCGAGCCGGTCAGGATCACGTCCGGCTTGAGCTCGAGCAACTCCTGGACCGCGGTCTTGAGCTTGTCCGGTCCGCCAAAGGTCGAACGGAGTTCGAAGCGGAAGTTGACGCCTTCGACCCAGCCGCGCTGCCTCAAGCCGACGATGAGGCCACCCAGGCGGGAGGTCGGGCTGTCGGTCATGCTCCGTCTGGTCAGTTCGTCGTCGAGCGGCAATCCCGTCAGCGAGGCAATAATCCGCATGCGATCTGACGTTGCGCCGAGCGCAATCCAGCCTGCGGCGGTTGTGCCCGCAAGGCGAATGAAGCCGCGGCGATCGAGCGCGAACGCGGAAGTCCGTTCGGTCATGGAATTCTTTGCACGATGGTCTGTCCCAAGCCGGATGCTTAACGCGAAAGGGCGGTATCCACAATTGATGAAAAAATGCGCTTATGAATGTTCATTCGCAGCATTCGGCACTTCGATACCGTATTCCTACCCGGCCAAAGAGTCGCTGTTTCGAGCTTTGTCTGCTCCGTGACGATCTGCAACGCGTTGTGGCGTTGCAACATTTTCCGTCTCGTTGCGACGACGGTTCGGAGAAGTCGATTTCTGAGCGGCTGATTTTTTGAAGCGTTGTTTCAGGTTTATTTCGAAGGTTTTCGATGCGCAAAATCTATCTTCTTCCGGCCCTCGTGGGCCTGCTGACCTCAGTTGCAGCCGGGCCGCTCGCGGCCCAGGGAGCGGTGCCGAAGCAGAAGGCTGCGCCGGCACCCAGAGCAGCCGCTGCCGGTGCGGCGCCAGCCGCCGCCGCCGGTGCGCCGGTCGCTGCTGCGACAGAGACGCCTATCGCCGGTGCGGACGACAAGACGGCCAAGGCGATCGACGGCTTCCGCTCCGCCAAATTCGGCATGAACGAAGCCGACGTGCGCGCGGCGATGATCAAGGACTTCAGCGCCAAGCCCGACGCGATCAGGGCGCAGGACAACGCGTCCGAGCTGACGCACAGCATCCTCATGTCCGTTCCCGAGCTGCTGCCGAACGGCGGGACTGCCGAGCTCTCTTATGTGTTCGGCTACAAGTCCAAGTCGCTGATCCAGATCGGCGCCGTCTGGTCGAAGGGGACCGACACGGCGATGACGCCGGAGAAGCTGTTCTCCAACGCCAACATCCTGCGCGCCCATTTCATGGGCGAAGGCTTCAAGCCCGACTCCATCGCGGTCAACATGCCGGTTGCCGGCGGCATCGTGATGTTCCGCGGCAGCGATGCCAAGGATCGTTCGGTGATCCTGCTTTTGCAGGGCACGTTCGAGAACAAGGAGAACAACCAGCGTGTGCTGACCCCGACCAGCCTGCTGCTGTTCTACGTGGCCGACGCCAAGAGCCCCGACATCTTCAAGTTGCCGCCCGGCCAGTTCTGATGCCGGACGACCTCACGACATTCTCCCACCCGGTTGTGGATCGGCGCGAATGCCGATGATGAGGATCTGAAATGCGCGGACCATCTGCGACGCGAGACAATAACGAGCTGACGACGCTGCGGAGGCTGGCGCGCTTCCGTTCTATGTCATTGCTCTGCGCGATGCAGATGGTCTTCCTGCCGGTGTTCAGCATCCGCCTGCAGGCGCAGACGGCGAACGTGATCGTTCCTGATGGACGCACCGGCACCAGCTTGCAGACGTCGGGCAGCGTCACCAACGTCACGACGTCGACGGTCTCGGGCAACAACGCCTTCAACTCGTTCTCGCAGTTCAGCGTCGGGCAGGGCAACACCGTCAATCTGCAGCTGCCGACCGGGACGCAAAACCTCGTCAACATCGTTCGCGACGCCCCGGTCTACGTCAACGGCACGCTGAACTCCTACATGAACGGGGCGATCGGCGGTAACGTCTATTTCGCCGATCCCAAGGGGTTCGTGGTCGGCCGCAGCGGCACGGTCAATGTCGGCAGCCTCAACGTCTCGACGCCGACACGCGAGTTCACCGACAGCCTGATCGGCGCGGGCGGGCAGATCAACCAGTCGGCCGTCGGCAATCTCATGGCCGGCTCGTTCCCGGTCTCGCCCGACGGCAACATCCGTATCTATGGCCGCATCAACGCGATCGACGGCGTCCGCCTGACCGGGCAGAACGTCTTTGTCGGCGGCGCCAGCCAGCGCGACATCGCCAATCTCGATCACGCCGCGAAGTTCGCGGCTTCCGTCAACTCGAAGGGCTTGCGCAGCGCCAGCTCCATCACCGTCAGCAACGGCTCGATCCATATCGGCGCCGCCAACAACGCCAGGGTCAACGGGCGTCTCACCGCGCACAGCAAGACCTCAACGCCGAGCAACATCACCGTTCAGGCCGGCAACAACATCGATATCGGCAGGAACGCCAGGCTGAACATCGCCAGCAAGACCGGCGATGCCGGCGAGATCCGGCTGAAGGCGGCCCAGAACCTGACGGTCGCGGGCGGGGCCAAGTTCAACGCCAGCGCGAAGACGGGCAATGCGGGTCTCGTCGATTTCAGCGCGAACGGCATCATCGACATCGGCCAAGGCATCAAAGTCAACCTCAGCGCGGCAAACGGCAAGGCGGGCACGCTGCTGATCGATCCGACCGACGTTGTCGTCGGTGATGCTGCCCAAGGCGACACCGGCGTGACGCTTTCGAACAGCTCTGTCGTGGCTGCGCTCAATGGGCTCAGCGCCGGGGCCAACTACCTCATCCAGGCTGATCATTCCGTCACGCTCGCCGCGCACGCGGTGATCGATGCCCGCCGTCTCGATGGCTCAGGCCATTCGACCGGCAACGCCAACAACGTCACCATCGACGCGCCGAACATCGACATCAAGAATGGTGCGCAGATCCTGGCCCAGGCGGTCAATTTCGGCGGAACCACCTACACCGACGGCAACGTCGCGCTGACGGCAACGGCGAGCGACATCAAGCTGTCCGGCCAGGCCACCGCCGCGACGTCGATCACGGTCGATGGCAAGATCACCGGCGGCATCATCTCGATCAGTGCGACGTCGACGGCCGTGTCGAGCTTCCTGAACGGTTCGGTGGCCGGTGATTTCGCGCTTGTCGGCTCGACGCTTGCCGCCTCGCTGCTCGGGCTCAATGGCGGCTATGTCGCGGCAAGCGCCACCGCGACCATCAACATCAACAGCCATGCCGACATCAACGGCCGCGGAGATGTCACCATTTCCGCGCATACCACGGAGACCGCGTCGGATCCGGCGGTCGCCTCCACCTTGCTCGGCAGCCTCACGCCGGTCGCGGCCGGTGTGGTCGTCGGCAAGATCGACGGCACTGCCACGACCAACGTGGCCTCGGGCGCGACGGTCAACGCCGGCGGCAACCTCGAGATCAAGGCGCTCAACGATGCGACCATCGCCATCTCGGCCCTCGCGGCGTCGACGAGCGCGCAGATTGTCCCGACGGTGGCCTATTCGACGGGATCGGTGACGACGACCGCCAACGTCGCGACCGGCGCGCATATTGCGGCGGGCCTGGTGAACACGACCGGCAGCACCTTGAAGGTGCGCGCGATCAACAACAATTCGTTCTCGACCAGCGCAACGTCGGTTGCCGCGCCCGGGACGGGGGCGAGCGGTGCTGTCGGCGGCGCGTTCGCCATCAGCGACATCACGACGTCCGCGACCGCAACGCTTGGTGCATCGCTCGGAACCGATGTCAACAACCGAATGAACGGGTCCGTTCTGGTCGAAGCGACGTCCGACACCACGCTCAATTCCACGATGGCTTCGTCCATCGCCGGCCTGCCGGCACTGATCGCGGCAATCGAAAGAGGGCTGCGTGCCGTCACCGCGCCGACGTCGATCATCAGGGACCATATGGATTCGCTGGTGCCTCTGAACTTCGATTTCAAGGTCGCAGGCGCGCTGTCGCTGGCCAACAGCACCCAGAGCGCGACCGCTGCGATCGCGCAAAATCCGAGCGGCGGCGCGCCGAGCATCTATGCCAGCGGTAACGTTGCTGTTGCCAGCAATGTCATTGATCGCGGCGTTCGCAGCAATGCGACGTCCAGCGCGATCACGAAGGACCCGGTGTCCGGCGAGAGCACCGCGATCAGCGCGGCCGTCGCCTGGGGCAATTTCACGCATAATTCGAACGCCTATGTCGGCGGCGGAGCCCTGGTCAATGCGGCGAATATCGCCGTCGATGCCACCACCGAATTGCCGATCACCAACACCTGGCTGAAGTGGGATGGACTGGGTGCGGTTCTGAGCCACCTCAACGGCAATCTCGGCGTCGGCGGCAATATCCTCACCAGCTACGCCAATGCCACCGCGGACGCCGGCGACACGATCGGCATCGCCGGTTCGCTGAACCATTTCGTCGTGAACAACAACACGACGGCGTGGGTGGCCGGCAGCGCGAGCCTGACGGCAACCTGCGCGACCGCGGCCTGCGGCAGTGGCACCGGCTGGTCGGTCGGGATGGACAATGGCGACGTCCATACCTACAACGCCAGCCTCCAGATCGCGGCCACCACGACCACGGCGTCGATCGACGCCGCCGGCAATGTCGGCACGCTCGGCTTCCTGTTCGGCAACACCTCGGGCGGCTCCTCCGTCGGCGGCGCGCTCAATCTCGTCCAGTTCAACACCAATACCATCGCCGGCGTTTCGGACCGTGCGACGCTGCGTGCGGCGGACGACATCGCCGTCAACGCGATCACTTCCGACCGGTTCGTCGCTGTCGCACCGTCGTCCGGCAAGGCTGCCGGCACGCTGGCGCTGAACGGTATCACGTCGCTCGGTTTCCTGAACAACACGACGCACGCGTCGATTTCAAGCCAGGCCACCGTCTACGCCCCGACCGTCGGCATCCTGGCGCAGCAGGACCTGTCGGTCGTGACGCTGTCCGGCGCGATGAGCTATAACGGGAGCGGCGGTTCAGCGGTTGGATTGTCGGTCGCCTATCTCGGCGCAAATACCGACACCTCCGCCTATATCGGCGACAACCATTCCGACATCCGGCCCGGCGTGTTCAGCGCCAACGATCCGTTCGCCGGCACCAGCGGCGGAAGCGGGGCGGTCAATGTCGACAATCTCACGATCAGCGCGACCACCTCCGGGCGCATCACCGCTGCTGCGGTCGCGGCAGCGGTCTCCGATCCGGCGTCGTCGAGCTTCTCCGACAAGGCGGGCGCCGCCGGCGCCGCCTCGACCGGAGGCACCGCCGGCGTGACGACGGCGGCGGGCAAGATCGGTTCGACCTCGGGATCGAGCACTAGCGGCTTCAGCCTCGATCTCGCCGGCAGCTCGTCGGTGAGCGACGTCTCGCTCGGCACCAGCGCCTATATCAAGAACACGACGGTCAACAAGTACACCACGGCCAGCGCCGTGCTGACCAACACGATCGTTCAGGCGCTGAACGACACCATGCTCAACAATGGTTCGGGCTCGGCGGCGCTCAATCTGGCCGGAGGGTCCGCCACGGGGGCTGCGATCGGCGGCGCGATCGCGGCGGCGATGTCGAACAATGCGACGCTCGCCTATATCTACGGCACCACCATGAACAACCAGAGTTCGGTGACGGTGCAGGCGCTCAATGGCGGCTCGGAGACCGTCGTTGCCATCGGCGTGGCGGGATCGAAATCCAATTCGGCGTCGCTGTCGGCCTCGGTCGGCATCATCACCGACAGCGCCAACGCCTATATCGAGAGCTCGACGATCACGGGGCAGGCGAGCGGCGTCAATCGCGCGCTCGAGGTCGACGCCTACCAGACCACGAACATCGCGATCGGCGGCGGCTCGCTCTATATTTCGGGCGGTCAGGCCGGCGTCGGCATCGGGCTGACCTATGCGTCGATCGCCGATCCCACGGGCGGAAATGCGACCGATGCGCATATCCGCAGCACGGCGATCTCGAACTACGACAGCCTGCTGGTGATGGCCGACAGCGCCAGCGTGATTGCGGCCGGTGCGGCCTCAGGCGGGGGCGGGGCCAGCGCGAACGGACTTGCCGGCGCGATCGTCGTCAGTGAGATCACACCGACCACGACAGCCTATATCAACAGCGGCGCGACGGTGAGCATCAATGTCGGCCGCGTGACGGTGCTGGCGGACAGCGGCGCCGTGTCAGCGCTGGATACGGCGCTCGGCAACCTCGTCAAGAAGTCGAACAACAATCATCTCGCCACGGACACCTGCACGGTCGCCGGTGGCACGGGCGGGCAGAACTGCATCGATTTCGGCGCGGCTGCGCTCAACGGGGGCACAGGTAACGGTCCGGGAGCGAGCATCGTCTCCGTTGCGGGTCTCATTCAGGCCGGCAAGAACAATGTCGGTGCCTCGATCGTCTACAACACCATCGCAACGACGCATTCGGCCTATATCGCCAACGTCCTGATGACGGCCGGCAGCAACGGCAATGTCAGTGTGAGCGCGGTCGATTCCTCGAAGATCCAGGCGGTCACGATCGGCTTCGGTCTGGCGACCGGGCAATTTGCCGGCGTCGGCGGCACCACGATCAGCAGCATCTCCAATACCGTCTCGGCGGCCATCGGCAACAGCCTGTCCAGCGCGACGCAATCGTCCGTCTCGGCCAAGAACATTTCCGTCTCCGCGACCGACAATTCCAGCATCACCGGAACCGCCGCCGTCGCGGGCGCCTCGACGCAGGGCAGCGCCGCGGGTCTGGCGCTCGTCTACAGCAGCATCGCCAACAATGTCAGCGCCGGCGTCACCGGCTCAAAGCTGACCGCCTCGGGCAACGTCGCAGTCGGTGCGAACTCGAACGCCAGCATCTCGACCGTTGCCGTCGGTATCGCGATGTCCTCGCAGGTCGGGCTGGCCGGCTCGGTCGCCACCAATCTGATGGGAACCAACGTCACCGCCAGCATCACCGCCGCCGGCACCAACGGTATCAATGGTGCCGACGTCACCGCGACCAACAACGTCGCCGTGACCGCCGGCAACAACGACAAGGCAGGCGTGTTCGCCGGCGCCGTGTCGATCAGCAAGGGCGCGGCCGGCGGCGCGGGCTCGTTGGTTACCAACCAGATCACGGGGACGACGGCGGCCTATATCAGCGGTGCCAACACCAAGGTCGACGCGCTCGGGACCAGCAGCACCGATACGCTGTCGGTCAACAACGGCACGCTCGTGCATGCCTTCGATCTCGGCACCGCCCATGCGCCGACCGACACCACGCCTGACCTCACCGAGAACCAGGACACCGTGCGCGGCCTTGCCGTCGTCGCGAGCTCGCACCAGGCGGTCGTCACCAACGTCGCGTCGGTCGCCGCGAGCAGCGGCATCGCCATCATGATCAACCCGATCACCAATGTGATGAGCGGGGCGACGAGGGCCTATATCGACAGCGCGGCAATCGACACGCGCCTGACCTCGTCGACGCTGGCGCCCCAGATCGAAGTCGCGGCATCGAGCTTCTCCTATTCCGGCGCGTTCGGCGCCGGCATCGTGGCGCCCACCGGCAACGGCGGCGGCGGTGCCACCATCATCAGCACCACGATGCAGCGCGGGACGTTCGCCTACATCACCAATGCCACGGTCGGCGGCGTGCAGTCGTCGAGCGCGACGGTCGGCGCCGTTACCGTGAAGGCCAATGCCGAGCAGGATGCGTCCTCGATCGCGATCGGCTTCAACACCGGCTCGGTCGGGCTGAACGTCTTCCAGGCGACGACGGAAGCCTATGTGGACGGCGGCGCGCTGACGGCTGCGTCACTCACGGTGAACGCGACCAACAACACCGGCATCTTCTCCGCGAACGGCTCCGGCGCCTATGGCAGCCAGGCCGCGATCGGCGCGGCCTTCCTGGTGCAGGTCTCCTCGAACCGCACCGAGGCCTATGTCGGCGACGAGTTCCACTATCAGGGCAATGGCGCGGCGCACACGACCGCGCTCAACCTGAGCGGCGCGCTCGACGTCGAGGCCACCACCAAGAACCGCTTCGAGGCCTATGCGATCGGCGGCGCGCTCTCGACCGGCACGGCGGCGATCGCCGGCATGGCGAATATCGAGATCGCCAACAACACCACCATCGCCGGCGTCTATGACACCACGTTGCGGTCGGTGACGGGCGGCGCGGCCGGTGCGGTCACCATCAACGCGACCGAGGACGTGGCGATCAAGGAGATCGCCGGTGCGCTCGCGGTCGGCGCGAGCGGGGCTGGGGTCGGCGTCGGTGCCGCCGCCAACGTCATCGTGTTCAAGAGCCAGACCATTGCAGAGAGCCGCAACAGCAATCTGAACTCGTTGGGCGCGATCAACGTCAATGCGCTCAGCACCAAGGAGGTGCTGTCCTACGCGGTCACCGCCGGCATCGGCGGCAGTGTCGGCATCGGTGCAACGGTCGGCGTCATCATCATCGGCACCAACACCGCCGACGCCGACACCCAGGGCCAGCAGACCGGCCAGCTCAACCAGAACGGCAACGGCACCATCGCGTCGGTGAACAACGGCACCAACAACTCGCATGGCAGCAACGCGGTCGCGAGCGGCACGGCCGGCAATCCGAACAGCGCCAATGTCAGCTCGACCTACGACGTCAGCACCGTCCTGTCCGGCGGCAACGACGCCGTCGTCGCGCAGATCGCGGGCGGCAACGTCACGGGCACGCAGGTCAATGTCACTGCCACCAGCGCCAACGCGGCCAAGATGTATCTGCTCGGCGCAGGCTTCGCCAAGAACGTCGGCATCGGGGCCGGCATCGGCTACACCAGCGTCAACAGCACCGTGCTCGCCAATTTGAGTGACTACGGACGCAACGGCTCCGGCGTGCTGGTGGCCGCAGATACGCCTTTGGCCGTCTCGGCACCGGTTGTCACCGTTGCGGCGGTCGTCAAGGACGCGACCACCGGACCTTATGCCGGCAAGACCATCGACACCGAGGCGATCGCCGGCGGCGCGGCGCTTTACTTCGGCGCCGATGCGGCTGTCGCGGTCGGCAATGTCAGCAACTCCGTGGCGGCGCTGCTGGGCGGCCAGATCACCGGCGCGAGTGGCACCGGCAATGGCGCCGCCGTCATGGCGCAGGATTCGACGACCCAGGTGGTCTTCACCGGCGGCGTCACCGGCGGCGCCGTGGCTGTCGGCGCTTCGGTCGCAACGGCAAGCCGCACGAGTTCGGTCGCCGCGAGGGTCCTGAACGGCTCCACCGTCAACGTCGCGACTCTGGCAGTTGGAGCAAGCGGCGCCGGCACCTTGTCGACGACGGCCACCGCGCTCGGCGGCGGCATCGTCGCGGGCGTCGGTGCGGATGCGGAGGCCCACGAGAACTCGTCCGTGCTGGCGGAGATCGGCGCCAGTGCCTCGATCACGACGTCCGCGACCGGCGTCGGCACGCTGGTGTCGGCGTCGATCACGCCCAATCTGTCGAGCGAGGCGATCGGCGTTTCGGTCGGCGGCGCTGCCGTCGGCGTTGCCATCGCCAAATCCACGGTCGGCGCCACGGTTACGGCCGATGTCGGCGACAACACGAGCTTCTCGGGCGGAGCGCTCGCCGTGACCGCCATGGCGCTGGTCCCGACCAGCGGCACGACGACCTGGGCCAAGGCACTCGCCGGCGGCGGCGGCTCGCTGATCGGCGCGCAGGGCAGCCTGGCCCAGGCTTCCGAGAACGCCACGGTGAGCGCCTATGGCGGGACGGGGATCCGGCTTCCCAACGCCAACGTGACCATCGCGGCCGAGAACGACAGCGCCCAATATGCCGAGGGGACGGGCCTTTCGACCGGGTTCCTGGCGCTCGGCGCCACCGTCGCGCAGACGTCGTCGAACGCGCACACCTATGCCTATCTGGGTGCGCCCGCGGATATGGATAATCTCAATCACGGCAATTACACGGGCATCCTCCGGATCACGGCGACCGGCACGGATACCAACGTCTCCAACGCGAAGGTCGGCGCGGGCGGCACCTATGCCGGCGCGGCGGCGGTCGCGACGACGAGCTCGACCGCCGTGACCAATGCGCGGTTCGACGGCGGCACGACGGACGACACGCTCTATTTCGGCGGCCTTCGCATCAATGCCAAGCACACCACGAATTACGCCGCGAGCGGCGACGCCTACCAGGCGTCGACGGCCGGCGTCTCGGCCGGCAAGGCGCAGAACGACGTCGACTCGACCACCACTGCCGAGATCGGAACTCACCTGATCATCAATTCGGCGGGCGGCAACATGGTCGTCATCGCCAACGACATCGTCAACCAGGGCGGCGGTGGCGCACGTTCGGGCTCCGGCGGCTCGTTCTCGGGGGCTGCGGCGCTCAGCGACTCCCACGTCACCCAGACCGTCAATACCAATATCGGCGCCGGCACGGTACTGAGCCTCAACGGCGATCCGCGGACGTCGGCGGCGTTCATCAACATCGAGGCCTACAACACGCTGAATACCAACGACACGGCCAGCCTGGCCACCGCCAGCTTCTTCGCCGGCGGCGGCGCCGAATCCAACATGACCGCGAATGCCACGCTCGCGGTCGACATCAATGCCCGCGAGCTGTTCAGCGTCGGCAAGATCTATATCGGCACGGCTGCAAAGATGGCGGCGGCGAACAACGCCAATGCCAGTCTCTACGGCGCGATCGCCGGCGTCGGCGCCAGCACCAACACCTGGGTTCACGCCAACCAGGCCGTCAACGTCGGCGCCGGCGCGAAGATCGCGGCCTGGCGCGACATCAACATCTATGCGGGCCTCGCCGGCGACGGCACCGTTTTCAGCAGCGTGCAGGCGACGGCGACGACGGTCGTCTACAACAACACCGCGATCCCGATCTCCACACTCTATCGCGGCACGGCCAATGCCGACGACACCACGAGCCTGACGCTGGCCTCCACCTCGAGCATCCTCGGCGCGCGCGACATCTATCTGGGCGCAACGCAAGGGCAGGTCACGGCGGCCGGCAACGGCAGCAACTACAATCCGTATCTGGACATCTTCAGCGCCAAGAACAGCGACAACCACAGCCACACCAGCGGAACCGGCGATGTCGCGCTCAATGGCCTGGTGGTGGCAGGCGTCAACAACGACTTGACCATCACGATCGAACTCGGTGCGACCGCGCCGACCCTGAGCACCACCAGTCCTTATTCCCTGCTGACAAACGGCTCTTCATCGGTCCTCGAACTGGTCTCCGACGTCAATCACTTCAGTCCGGTGATGAGCTGGAACCACCAGACGGTCCAGTACACCGTCGTCGGCAACTTCAATCCCTACCAGCTGGTGGTCAACCAGCTGGCGTCGCTGACCGGCCTGACCGAGTCGCAGGTCCGCTCCCAGCTCGCGGCGGCGACGCCCACGGCGCCCGCCAGCATGTCGCCGACCGGCACCGATCCGACCGGCGACAAACAGCGCCAGATCGACACGTTGATCAAGCAGGCGCCGTTTACCACCGACGCGCCCGGCAACGCCTTCGCGTTCGGCGACATCCTGGTGTCCGCCGGCAACGTCTCGATCCTGGCCCAGAAGCTGACCGGAAACAGCGGCACGAATCCGGCCCCGCCCGCGGTCATCGCGCGCAGCTCGCCGCTGATCAAGATCGAGAACAAGGGCCTCGACTTCATGAGCCTCGGCAATCTCACGGTCACCGATGTGACCGGAGGTAACATCACCTATCGCCAGATCGACCATGTCGACCCGGATTCGCATTCCAATGTGACCTTCACCGCGATGCCGAGCGCGACGCCGGTCATCGACGTCTCCGCCACCTACAATCGTCTGGACCCCGACAGCGGCCAGGGCATCGACCAGAACGGTAACGTGCTGACCCGCACGCCCGACATCTATTTCAACGGCGCCGTCAACAACGCCAACGGCCTGCTCAAGATCATCAACAATCTCGGCAGCGTCGTCGCATCGCAGTCGCTCAGTGCCGCGACCGTCCAGATCGTGGTGCCCAAAGGCACCTTCACCTTCCTCGGCGGTATCGGGAGCTTCTACGACAGCGGCAGCGCGGTCACCTCGCAATGGGCCAGCACCGAAAACCGGCCGGAAGACGCGCTGACGGCGGTGATGACGGCGGCGACCTATCTCGGCGCCTACGGCGACTACTATACCGCTCCGCATATCGGTTCGGGAACCGATCACCCCTATTTCTACTATTGCTGCGCCGACGGTAGCCACGGCGTGTATCAACCGGTCGGCAACGCCGACGCCAGCACGATCTTCACCGCGCGCATGCTGATGACCTATTACGACGGCCACTCGCTCTATTCGGCGATCTTCCTGCCGACGGGCCAGGGCACGCCTGGGAACACCAGCACTCCCGATGCGGGCAGCGTACCTGACGTCAATACCCTCAAGATCATCGAGGGCCAGCAGGACCTGCACAACATCGCCGTCGCTCCGTGGAAGAAAAACACTTATGACGGCCGGAACGTTTACACAGATAGCGATCCGTACAAGACGCCGTTCAACTGCCGAGATTGCGACGCGTTCTTCCAGGTCATCAACATCCAGCCGGATGCGATCACGCCGAAGACCGCGGATGCGCCGGCCACCGCGACAGCCACCCGGACCATCAGCGGTCAGGCGGTCATCATCTCGGCGTCGGTGATCAACATCAACGGCACCATCCAGGCCGGCTCGAGCAGCAATTACTCAGTCAACATCGGCGCCGCGGCGTACGATGCCATCTATGGCAGCAACGGCCTCAAGAACCGCAACAATGGCGCGGATTTTGCCGCGGCCCAGGCCAATGCACGGAACGGCGTCTATTACGACGTCTCGGGCTCAGTGACGGCGTCGGCCAGCGGCGACGCCAAGATCGGGGTCAGGTACAACGCTCTCACCGACCAGCTCATCCTGAATGGCGTGGCGCAGGGCGCGGGCGGCTACGTCTACCTCAACGGCAAGATCATCTCGACCTCGACCGACAACACCCAGACCCAGGGTAACATCGAGATCAAAGGCGGCGCCGGCACGGTCACCGTCAACAACACCAGCGGGCTCCAGCTGGTCACCAACACCATCAATACCAGCGTCACTGCCCAGAGCGTGGTCGAAATCGTCGACCAGCTCAAGGGGAAGACGACGTGGTATGTCTACGATCCCAAGGCGGCGAGCAACCAGCAGGTGACGAAATACCAGACCAACAGCGTCACCGCGGCCGCGATCGACCCGTCGATGCTTACGGCCAGGACCGGTACAGCGGGCGTCCAGTACGCGACGCAGGAGAACATGCTCTATCAATGGGTCGACACCGCGACGCTGGATCGTCCCACGACCAGTACGCAGTTCGACTACGGCTGGAGCTTCACGCCCAATCGGGACGGCCAGAACTGGACCCGCGCGACCAGCCTGGTTTCGGGCACGCAGACCAGCAACTACCAGAAGGTCACCACCGCCACCGGCAGCTATCACTGGGCGGGAGGCGTGAACCCGGACGGGACCCCCGTTGGACTCAACACCCACTCCAACGCTTGCTGCGGCGCAGATGCCCAGTACAACTGGTACCAGCAGATCTACGATCATCTGACGCTCACGCTGACCAACACCGTCAAGGCGTCGAACCCGATCAACATCAAGTTCATCGGCGGCAGCAGCAGCGACGTCGTGGTCAATTCGACCTCGGGCATCGTCATCAACGGGTCGATCAACAACCAGCAGGGCACGACGACGCTTGCCGCCACCGGCACCAACTCGTCGATCACCGTCGGCGCCAATGCCAACAACCCGGTGATCTCGGGGACGAGCGTGACGCTTCGGGGTGACGGCGGTATCGGCACGCTCGGCACCAACAAGGCTCCCGTCCAGGTGCAGATCTATGGCGGCAGCCTGACCGCCAGCTCGATCGACCGCGACATCGCGATCTCGGCGATCGGCGCGCTGTCGATCAACCAGGTCAAGGTGAATTCGGCAGGTGCGACGCCGCAGGGCAGCGTCTTCCTCTCGGCGACGGGCGACATCAACTCGGCCTCCGCCTACAACGTCGCCAATCCCGTCGTGATCGGCAAGAACATCGAGATCAACTCGACCTCCGGTGCGATCGGCGCGAGAAGCGCCGTCGTCAATGGCGCGTCCACCCTGACCAACATCAATCCGCTGGTGATCCAGGCGACGGGAACGACGCAGGCGAGCGGTGCCGTCGATGGCGGCGTTCTCGACAGCGCCTCGGCCACCGGCACCTACATCATCCAGTCCAAGGGTGATTTGCGCCTCGGCACGGTCCAGTCGACCGGCGGCCCGGTCTTCCTGGAGGCGGCGGGCTCCGACAACAATCCGGCCAACATCCTGAACGGCCGGGCGGCAGTTGGTCTGACCCAGGCGCAAAGCCAGCATCTTCAGGACGTCCAGGCCAGCCTCGACCTGCTCAGCGGCAACGCCGCCACCAACGCCGTCAACAGCTACCAGTCGATGGTGACGTCGGCCTACAACGACTACTTCCAGCTCAAGAATATCGCCTTCCCGAACGGCAGCACCTACAACCCGACCTCGGTGGGGCAGACGGTGCTGCGGGCCCAGGTGGCTGCCAAGCTCGGCATCGATCCCGCCAACGTTTCGACGACGCAGATGAAGGCCGAGGCGACTACGCGGTTCCTGCGGGATCAGTTCCTGCTCGGCAAGATCACCACCGACGAGCTCAAGACCTCGCTGACGACGTTGCTCGGCACCGCGCCCACGGATCCGCTGGGGACCGTGTTCGGCAGCTCGCTGTCGTCGACCCTGTTCACCAAGCTGTTCGACGGCGTGGCGACAGCCAATCAGCGCATGCCGAGCAATACGGCGCTGCAGACGGCGCTTGGCGCCTACAATGCGAATTACAGCTACACGCTCGCATCGACCGAGCGGGTCTACAGCATCATCACCGCGGGCTCGCAGTGGACGCAGAGCCAGCTCGCCTACACGGTCTCGTCGTCGGCCGTCGGCGCGGCACCGCCGCCGATCGACGAGAACGTCGTCGCCAATGTCAGCGCCAACCAGATCATGCTCTACGCGCCGCGCGGCTCGGTCGGTAATTCGGCAGCGCCC
Organism: Bradyrhizobium sp. Unk1; assembly: GCF_059512345.1. Lineage (NCBI taxonomy): Bacteria > Pseudomonadati > Pseudomonadota > Alphaproteobacteria > Hyphomicrobiales > Nitrobacteraceae > Bradyrhizobium > Bradyrhizobium sp. Unk1. The sequence goes on along the minus strand of NZ_JCAMOP010000001.1, from coordinate 290,381 downwards.
CAGACGTTCACGTTCACCAGCGTCGATTCCTCGTCGCTGACGCCGGAGCAGAGGGGCTTGCTCGCGACAGCCGGTCCCGGCCAGCTCACCGTCGGCGCGGTGACGGACCCGACGACCCATGTCACGACCTATACGGTCAGCCTGTCGCAGCAGAACCTCGTCGTCGTCGACAACCCGATCGCGATCTCGGTCAAGGCGCTGACGAACATCTATCTCGGCAGCAAGAACAGCCTCGCGCTCGGCGGCGTTACCGCGAACTACGGCCCGATCGCGGCCGCGCAGGCCAACGGCATCCAGGTGACCGGCCGCGGCGACGTCAAGCTCGACGCCGTCAACAGCATCTCCGCCAATGCAAGCGGGGCCGTGATTTCAGGCGATATCGGCAACCTGACCTTGATTGCGGAGCACGGCAATGTCGGTGCCCCCTCGGGAACCGCCGGGAGCAACCCCGCGAACAATACGAACGCGCTTCAGATCGCGTTCGCGGATCCGTCCAACGACCAGCTCGACCAGGTCTCGTCGGCGCAGGGCATCTACCTGAAGCAGACCACCGGCGATCTCATCCTCGGCAACATTGCCGCCGGCAATGCGATCCAGCTCGCGGCGACCGGCAGCATCTATGCCGAAGCCGGCTTCACGGACCGTACGGCGATCCACATCCTGGGCGCCGACCTCGATCTGCGCGCCGGCGGCAATATCGGCTTCAACGGCTCGACCTTCCAGCCGCTCCAAGTGAACATCTCCGGCGCGGTGACCGGCTCTGCGGTCGGCGACCTCAGCATCCTCGCCGTCACCGGCGATCTCATGGTCGGCTCGAGCGGCCCCTATGGGACGCTGACGGCCGGCGGCGCGCTGACGCTCAACGCTGCGCGCGGCGGGCTCACCGTCAATGCCGACATCACCAGCGGCGGCCTGATGCAGCTGCTCGCCAACCGCGGCATGAATTTCGCGGCCGGCACCAGCGCGGCGCCGGTGGTTGCGACCAGCAGCACGAGCGGTGTGACGCTGGTGGCCGCGACGCTGTCGATGGGCGCCTATTCGGCCATCAACGCGGCCGGATTGATCTCGGTGACCACCACGGGTGATGCGACCATCGGCCAGCTGAATTCGTCGCTGTCCTATGCGGCGGCCTCGAACGCGCCCTCGATCATCGTCACCGCCGGCGGCGTCGCCTCGCTGGGCGCGATCATCGACAATGGCGACGGCCAGACCAAGTTCGTCGCATCCGGCACCGGTGCCGAGCTGTCGCTGAGTGCATCGAACGGCATCGGCAACGTGACGAGCCGGTTGGCCCTCAGCGCCGCGCGGCTGTTGGCGAGCGCGAGCGGTGGCGACATCTACGTCAAGACGCTCACCGAGACCGAGACGAGCCTGCTATCCGCGGTGAAGGGCAGCGTGGACATCATCGGCACGGGCGGCCTGACGCTCGACCAGGTGGTGGCGGGCACGGCGACCGGCGCGAGCGGGTCATTCCGCGCCGTCGCGAACAATGGCAGCATTGTCATCGGCACCGCCGACAGCAGCGGCTCGCAGACGGTCCATGCCACGCAGAACGTGACGTTCAAGTCGCTCACGACCACCGGCAACAGCGGCGACACCGGCAACATCAGCGTCACCGCCGACAACGGCTTCATCCTGGCGCAGACCGTGGTGTCGGGCGGCGCGACCACGCTGGGCTCGGTCTCGGCCCACGGCTCGGCGACGCTGCTGGCCGCCACGACCATCACCGGCAACACGCTCGCCGCCACGACCGGCTCGGGCCTGCTGACCGCCGGCGGCCCGATCAACTGGAACGTCCTCAACACCGGGACGACGCTGGGCGCGACCGCGAGCCAGGGCAGCATCACCTTCCAGACCGCGCAGAGCGGCGGCACGCAGACCGTCCACGCCCATGACAACGTGACGTTCAACGCGCTGACGGCGACGGGCATCAACGGCGATGCCGGCAGCATCAACGTCAACGCGGATAACGGTTTCATCCTGGCGCAAACGGTGATGTCGGGCGGCGTGCCAACGCTGGGCTCGGTCTCGGCCCACGGTTCAGCGCGGCTGATCGCGGCGGGCACCAACACCGGTCACAACCTCACGGCCACGACCGGCAATGCAGTCCTGAGCGGCACCGTCGTTCATTGGGATAATCTTACTGCGGGCGGCACGCTCGACGTCACCGCGACGGCCGGAGGGATCACCGTTGGCACCGCCATCAGCGGCGGCACGCAGACCCTGCATGCCGTCAACGACATCGTCTTCAGCCAGCTCACCACGACCGGTATCCCGGGCGATGCCGGCGACCTCAACGTCAAGTCCGACATGGGCTCGCTCCGCGGCGGATCGATCACCGCCAACGGCGCGACGCGTTTCGATGTGGCCGGATCGGTCTCGTTCGACCGGATCAGCGGCGACGTCGTCAAGATGACCTCGTCGGGTGACCTGACGATCAACTGGGTCAGCGTCGTCCGGGAGCTCGACCTCGCGGCCGACACGATCAACGTCAGGGGCGAGCAGATCCGTTCCAACCCGGCGATCCCGCTGATCATGAACATCACCGGCTATAACGGCGGCGTCGCGAAGTCCGCCAACATCTCGATCGATCCGGACAGCATCGTCGTCAACCAGTTCAGGGTGGTGGATGCGAACTTCTGGACCGACGCGCACGCGGTCACGATCCTGAACGGCTATGTCCCGGGCCAGCTCATGCTCACCACCGCGACCCAGCAGGTGTTCCTGAACAACCGGACGCTGGCGCCGACCAACGGGCCGACGCTCCAGCTTTACCAGCCGGGCGGCGTGTTCACGATGAGCCAGGTCGGCAACGCCAATGTCAGCAACGCCTATGTGGTGTTCTACACCGACGGCGTCTCGGCCTCCGTCACCAACTATGGGCCGGGCCACACCTGCTGCTACGACTTCACCGGCGCCAGCATGGTGCGCAACATCGCGGTCGACGGCGAAGGCAAGGAGAGCATCGAGACCTGGCTGGCGAAGAAGGATGGCGGGACGTTCTATTTGCTCGGCCTCTCCGGCCAGGCGCGGCTCGACGCGCTGCTGACGCCACGTCCGGTCGAGACCATCGGCTCCGGTCCTGCCGTCAACATCGAGGGACTGAGCGATCTGCGCAAGCTGCGTCGTCACGGGCAGCGCACGGGTCGTCCGGGCTGGAAGGACGCTGCTGTCGAGATGGCGAAGCCGGCAGTTGGCCGTCTCGCACAGGCATGGTAACTGGATTCCGGATGCGGATTTGGGGGGCAGCATTGGGGGTAGGGCTTGCAGCTTGCTGCATCGCCTCCGCTCGCGCCCAGTCGATCAATCCCGGCGTGATCCAGAACGACATCGACCGGCAGCGCCGGCAGCTAGAACAGCAGAGCGCGCCCCCGAAGGTCACCGGTCCCGCGGTGATCGGCGGTGAGCGGGAAAAGTCCCAGCTCCTGAAGCCGGGCGGGCCGAAATTCCGCCTGCGCAAGGTCGAGTTCAACTCCTCCAAGTTCATCACACCGGCGGAGCTCGACGAGATCGCGAAGAAATATGTCGGCAAGAACGTCGACATCGCCGCGCTGCTGCAACTCGTCGCCGACATCAACGCCATCTACACCGAGCGCGGCATCGTCACGGGCATCGCGACGCTGCCGGATCAGGATGCCAAAGGCGGCGTGGTCAAGATCAAGCTGACCGAGGGCCGGCTCCAGAAGACGACCATCGAGGGCAACAAGCAGACCCGCACCGATTACATCCTTCAGCGCGTGAAGGAGCCCGAAGGTGAGGTCCTCGACGTTCCAAAACTCAATCGCGACGTGATCTGGTTCAACCGGACCAACGACGTGCAGATCAAGGCGCTGCTGCAGCCCGGCACGAGCTTCGGCCTGACCGATCTCCAGTTTGCGGTGATCGAGCCGCCGATCGACACCCTGCAGCTCTTCACCGACAACCAGGGCGTCGAGAACACCGGGCGGTGGGAGGGCGGCGCCTTCTACAAGCGCCACGGCCTGTTCGGCGTCGACGACCGCCTGACCTTCTACGGCGTCCGCGCCGACGGCAATCTCAACGGCAACGTCGCCTACAATATTCCGGTCAATCCCTGGGGCGGCCGCGTCGGCGTCAGCTACACAGAGGGCAAGATCAAGATCATCCAGGGGCCGTTCGTCGCGCTCGACGTCACCGGACGCTCGAGCCAGGCCGCGGTCAATTTCAGCCAGCCGCTCTGGGTGACGCAGGACTGGCTGGTGCTGTTCAACGCCGCCGAGACCGAGGGCAAGACGGTGAGCCGCTTCGCCACGGTCGACGTGACCAACGACCATTACGACAAGGCCACTGCCGGGCTCTCCGTGACGAAGTCTGGCAACGCCTATTCGATCACGGTCTCACCGGCGGTGAACTACATCGAGTGGCAAGACCACGTCCTCAGCAACAACCGCACGTTCAACACCTATACCGGTTCGCTGATCGCAACCAGCGCCGCGGGGCCTGCGAATTTCAGCGCCAACGTGCTGGCGAGCTGGCAATACACGCAGGAAAAGCTGCTGCCGGGCGACCAGGTCTTCTCGATCGGCGGTCCCACCACCGTACGCGGCTATCCCTCCAACTCAGCGTCCGGCGACAGCGGCTATTATTTCAACGCCGAGCTGCACTACAATTGGTCGCAATGGCTGAAGGGCTTTGACACTTACATCTTCACCGACTGGGGTGCGGTCTATTCGACATTCCCGGGGATCACCGAGCTGGGTTCGGTCGGCGTCGGTTTCTCATGGACCTACGCGTCGTTCATGACCTTCGAGGCAAATTACGCGACGCCGTTGAAGATGGCCGTCTCGACCCAGAACCATTACGAGGCCTATGGCCGCGTCATTTTCCGGCCGTTGTTGATGTTCCAGAAGCCGGAAAGTGCGGCGCCCGTGGCGGCCGCGGCCGGCAGGAGCAGGTCGTAGCGACCAGCCGCCTCTCTCTCCGTCGTCATTGCGAGCGCAACTCTCTCGCCACCGTCATTGCGAGGAGCCCTTGCGACGAAGCAATCCAGAATCTTTCTGCGGAACGAGTCTGGATTGCTTCGCTACGCTCGCAATGACGGAGGATAGATCAACCGCTGGCGTCTGACTGGCAAGCTTAAGGCGCAGCCTGACTAGCGCCGCAACGTAAACTCCTCCGCGCCGCGCCGGTGTTCCCACTTCGCCTGCTCAAGCTCAGGCTGGTCGCACTCGGTCTCGGGATAGCCGATGCAGAGATAGGCGATGAACTTCCAGGTCTCAGGCACGTCGAGAATGGCGTGAATGCGCGCAGGGTTCAGGATCGACACCCAGCCGAGGCCGATGCCGTCGGCGCGCGCGGCGAGCCACATCGCGGTGATCGCGGCGACCACGGAATATTCCGTCGTCTCCGGCATGGTCGCGCGGCCGAGGCCGTGGCCGATGTCGCTCGCCTTGTCCGCGAACACGGCGAGGTGGCCGGGCGCCTGTTCGAGACCGGACAGCTTTAGTGTCGCGTAGCGCGCGGCGCGCTCACCGGAGTAGCAGTTCAGCGCATCGGCGTTGCATGCCCTGAAGTCGTCGATCACGGCGCGTCGTCGTGCGGCATCTTCAACGACAACGAAGCGCCAGGGCTGGCTGAGGCCGACGGAGGGCGAGAGACAGGCGGTCTCGATCAGGCGATCGATGGCGCCGGCCGGCAGCGGATCGGCGCGGAAGCGGCGGACGTCGCGGCGCCACACGAACAACTCGCGCAAGTGCTGACGGAAGGTGTCGTCGAACTCGACCATGAGATCAGCCTCCCACCCGGAAGGATGCCGCCACCAGCAGAATGAGGATCTCGCCGGTCTGCTCGAATGCACCGAGGATGTCGCCGGTCTGCCCGCCGATCTGGCGGATGGCAAGCCGCGCCAGCATCAAGCCGGCGAGGGACAGCAGGATCAGGCTGACCAGCGCCTTGCCCGGCCCGAGCGCGAGTGCGAGGGCGAGCGTTCCAACGGCGAAGGCGACGGCGACGCTGCGGCCCGGCGGCGATCCCGCGCTTGCCGACAGTCCATCAGGCCGCGCCGGCGGGACCAGCGACATGAAAGCCGGCACGCCCGCGCGGGCAGCCGTGTGCGCGGCGCACAGCGCGAGCGCGACGGCCCAGGGATTGGCGATCGCTGCGAGCGCGCTCCAGCGCAGACCGAACGACAGGATCAGCGCGCAGACGCCATAGGTGCCGATCCGGCTGTCGCGCATGATCTCGAGCTTGCGCTCGCGCGTCCGGCCGCCGCCGAGCCCGTCGGCGGTATCGGCAAGGCCATCCTCATGCAGCGCGCCGGTGATGAGTGCGGTCGTGGCCAGCGTGAGCAGGGCGGCGAGGTTCGGTGTCAGTCCGAACCGGCTGGAAATCTTGTAGACCAAGGCGCCCGCGAGGCCGACCATCAGTCCCGCGACGGGGATTGCCCAGGTTGCGCGCGCGATGGCGCCTTCGCCTGCGGGCTTCGACGATGCGACGGGGAGGATCGTCACGAACGATGCCGCCATCCTGAGATCGGCAACGACGTCTCGCAAGAGTTCGGCGCGCGGTATCATTTCAGTTTCATCGGCAGGCCGGCGACGACGAACTCGACCTCGTCGGCAACCGCCGCGATGATCTGGTTCATGATCCCGGCGGCGTCGCGATAGCTGCGCGCCAGTGCGTTGTCGGGCACGATGCCGAGGCCGACTTCGTTGGTGACGAAAATGACGGGGCTTTTCAAGCGGGGTAGGGCGTTGGCGAGCTCTGTTACCTCGCGTTCCCAGTCGCGCCCGGCGTGCATCAGGTTGGAGAGCCATAGCGTCAGGCAGTCCACCAGCCTCGGGCCACCGCCATCGCTTGCGATCAGCGCGGGCACGAGATCGAGCGGCACCTCGCGTTCGATCCAGTCGGTTCCGCGCCGCGCGCGGTGGCCGGCGATGCGCTGCTCCATTTCCGCATCGAGCGCCTCGGCCGTCGCGACATAGACAGGCTGTCCGGGGAACGCGCGGACGCGCGTTTCCGCGCGCCTGCTCTTGCCCGATCGCGCCCCGCCCGTGATCAAGATGACGGCCATCAAAGTCTCCTGTGGGCCTGACTAATCACCAAACGCGGCCAAAGACAAAGCCGAAATCAGGCGGGCAGGGGCTTGCGCTCCGCCTTCGCTTTGCGCAACAGGGGCGGGACAGGAGGCAGGTGTGGGCTTTGCGGGCGCGATGGTGGTGGCGATGGCGGTGGATGCCCTCTTGGGCTGGCCGTCGTGGCTGTTCGCGCGGATCGGCCATCCCGTGACCTGGCTCGGCCGGCTGATCTCTGCCATCGACACCGCCTGGAATCGCGATTCCGATCCGCCGGCATTTCGCCGTGCTGCGGGCGCTGCCGGAGCGCTCGTCGTCATCGCGCTTTCGGTTGCGCTCGGCTGGATGCTTCAGTCGTTGCTCCCGTCGTTGCTTCCCTGGGGCTGGGTGCAGATTGTATTGGTCGGCGTCCTAGCCTGGCCGCTGGTCGCGCTGCGCTCGCTGCATGACCATGTTGCCGCCGTTGCGACACCCTTAGATGCGGGCGACATCGCCGCTGCGCGCGCAGCGGTGGCGCGCATCGTCGGGCGCGATCCCGCGACGCTCGACGAAGCCGGCATCGCGCGCGCGGCGATCGAGAGCCTCGCCGAGAACGCCTCCGACGGCATCGTGGCGCCGGTGTTCTGGGGCGCGCTGTTCGGACTGCCCGGCATTTTGGGCTACAAGGCGATCAATACGCTGGACTCCATGATCGGTCATCGCAACGAACGCCACGAAGCTTTTGGCTGGGCCGCCGCGCGCATCGACGATGTCGCCAACTTCATCCCGGCGCGCCTGACCGGCTTTCTGTTCGTGCTGCTGGCATCGCGGCGTTCGAAGGCGCTGTCCTGCATGACGCGCGATGCCCGCCGTCATCGCTCGCCCAACGCCGGCTGGCCGGAGGCGGCGATGGCGGGCGCGCTTGGCGTGCGGCTCAGCGGCCCCCGCATCTATCACGGCAGCGCGACCGATGAGCCCTGGCTCAACGAGGGCGCGCGCGATCCGCTTGCCGCGGACATCAGCCAGGGATTGACCATCTACCGCCGCGCCATGCTGCTGCTCGCCGGAATCCTTGCGATCCTGGCCTTCGCGTGAAAGAACGGGGCATGCGCGAGCACGGTGGAAATCTCGATCTGGCCCAGCAGCGTTTCGGCGGGCGCGCGGAGGACTGGATCGATCTGTCGACCGGGATCAACCGGCTGCCTTATCCGGTAGGTGAGGTGAGCGCGCGTGCGTGGAGCGCGCTGCCGTCGCGCGCCGAGATCGAGGCGCTGCATCAGGCGGCACAGCATGCCTACCGCACGAGTGCACCAGTTGTCGCGATGGGCGGGGCCCAGGCCGCCATTCAATTGCTTCCGCAACTCGCGCCAGCCGGCCGCGCGCGCATCCTCGCGCCGACCTACAACGAATATGCCGGGGTCTTGTCGATTGCGGGTTGGGATGTCCAGGAGGTCGGCGAGCTCGACGCGCTGGCGGGCGCGAACCTCGCAATCGTTGTCAATCCCAACAATCCCGATGGCCGGCGCTTTGCGCCAAAGGATTTGCTGGGGCTGCTGCCGCGCGTCGGCCGTCTCGTCATCGACGAGAGTTTTGCTGATGCTGCCCCGCAGCTGTCGCTCGCAGCCGGAGCGGATCAGCCTGGACTGCTGGTCCTGCGCTCGTTCGGAAAGTTTTATGGTCTTGCCGGCCTGCGGCTTGGGTTTGCGCTAGGCCATGCGACCGATATCGCGAAGCTCGCGGCGGCGTCAGGTCCATGGCCGGTCTCGGGCGCGGCGATCGCGATCGGCTGCCGCGCCTTGCGTGACGACGCCTGGGCCGAGGCCACCTCCGCGCGGCTTGCGCGCGACTGTGCCCGCCTCGACGACATCGTACAGTCGCAAGGCCGGCGGCTCGTCGGTGGAGCGCCGCTGTTTCGTCTCTACGAGACGCCTGATGCGCTTGCTGTGCAGGAGAAACTGGCGCGTAGCCAGATCTGGTCGCGTGTGTTCGCGAAAGAGCCGGCATGGCTGCGCCTCGGGCTTCCCGGCAGCGAAGCCGAATGGACGCGCCTTGCCGAGGCGCTAGCGCGCTAGCGCGAGCAGGCCTTCGACGTCGAGATGCTGTTCGATATGATCCGCGAGGGCATCGAGCGCGCTCTCGACCCTGGCATGATAAGGCTCGTCGCCGGCGGGAATATCGAGCTTTGCGAGATACGCCTTGCGGAAATCGTCCGACGTGAACAGGCCGTGCAGATAGCTGCCCTGCACGCGGCCATCGCGCGAGATCGCGCCTTCGGGCCCGCCGTTCAGCTTCGCAAACGGGCGCGCGCGATCCGGCCCGTCGGTGCGGCCAATGTGGATCTCGTAGGCCTCGATCGGCTGGTCCGTGGCGGCGTGCACGGCCGCGACGCGCGTCAGCGTCTTCTGCGGGCTCATCATTGTCTCAACATCCAGAAGTCCGAGACCCGGCGTGTCGCCGGCAGGGCCTTCGATGCCGTCAGGGTCGGCCACGCTGCGCCCGAGCATCTGATAGCCGCCGCAGAGGCCAAGCACATGGCCGCCGCGGCGGTGATGCGCCAGGAGATCGATGTCCCAGCCCTGCGCGCGCAGGAAGGCGAGATCGCCGCGGGTGGATTTGGAGCCGGGGATGATGACGAGGCTGATATCGCCGGGGATGGCTTCGCCGGGGCGCACCATCACGAGATCGACGCCAGGCTCGAGCTTCAGCGGATCGAGATCATCGAAATTGGCGATCCGCGACAGCGCGAGGCAGGCGATCTTGCACTGGCCCGGCTTGCGCGCATCGCTCAGGCCCAGCGCGTCCTCGGCCGGCAGCTCGCCGGCGCGCGCGAACCAGGGCAGCACGCCAAGGCCGCGCCACGCGGTCTTCTGCTCGATCAGCTTGTAGCCGTCATCGAACAGCGAGGGGTCGCCGCGGAACTTGTTGATGACAAAACCCTCGATCATCGCGGCATCGTCGGGGTCGATCACCGTCTTGATGCCGACGAGCTGGGCGATGACGCCGCCACGGTCGATGTCGCCGACCAGCACGACCGGCACGTCGGCCTTGCGCGCAAAGCCCATATTGGCGATGTCGGCCTTGCGCAGGTTCACTTCGGCCGGGCTGCCGGCGCCTTCCACCAGCACCAGATCAGAGCGTGCCTTCAGCCGCTCGAAACTCTCCAGCACCGCGCCCATCAGCGAGGGCTTCATCGCCCCATATTCACGCGCCCGCGCGGTCGCGATGCGCTTTCCCTGGACGATGATTTGTGCGCCGACGTCGGTCTCCGGCTTCAGCAGCACCGGGTTCATGTCGGTGTGCGGCTCGACGCCGGCGGCCAGCGCCTGAAGCGCCTGCGCGCGACCGATCTCGCCGCCGTCGACAGTGACGGCCGCGTTGTTCGACATGTTCTGCGGCTTGAAGGGCAGCACGCGCAGGCCGCGCCGCGTGAAGGCGCGGGCGAGGCCGGCGACGATGAGCGATTTGCCCACGTCCGAGCCGGCCCCCTGGATCATCAATGCGCGCGCCATCGAATTCAGAACTCGACGCCGGCCTGGGCCTTGATGCCGGAGCGGAAGGGGTGCTTGACCAGCGTCATCTCGGTGACGAGATCGGCGATCTCGATCAGCTCGTCCTTGGCGTTGCGCCCGGTGAGCACGACATGCGTCATCGGCGGCTTCTGCGTTTTCAGGAACTCGACGACCTCGGCGATGTCGAGATAGTCGTAGCGCAGCGCGATGTTGATCTCGTCGAGCACGACCATGCGCAGATTGGAATCTGATATCAGCTCCTTGGCCTTCGCCCAGCCGGCCTGCGCTGCGGCGATGTCGCGGGCGCGGTCCTGCGTCTCCCAGGTGAAACCTTCGCCCATCGCATGGAACTGGCAGAGCTCGCCGAAATGGCCGGTGAGCAGGCGCCGCTCGCCGGTGTCCCAGGCGCCCTTGATGAACTGCACGACCGCGCAGGGGAAGCCATGGGCGACACAGCGGACGATCATGCCGAAGGCGGAGGAGGACTTGCCCTTGCCGGCGCCGGTGTGGACGATGATGAGGCCCTTCTCGCCGCTCTTGGTCGCCATGATCTTGTCGCGGGCGACCTTGATTTTCGCCATTTTCGCGGCGTGGCGGGCGTCGGTTTCCTCGGCCGTTTGGGTATCCGGTTCAGGCGTCATCGGACCTGGTCCTTCGGCTTGACAAGAGGCGGCCGGGGGCAAATGGTGGCCCGGCGTTGGTTCCTGTCCTATGACAGGCGAAGAGGGAATGCGATAGGGTCCGAATCGACAAGATTCGGGTCCAAACTGCAGCCGCCCCCGCGACCGTGACCGGAGAGATGCCCGAAGCCACTGATCCCCCAGGGGATCGGGAAGGCGGGGATCGAAGGGCCAAAAGCCCTGCTCCGCAAGCCGGGAGACCTGCCAGCGCGGACGAGTTTTGGACCGGCGGACGGGGTGTTCCGCGACGGGGAAACGGACCTTCGGGGGAATGGTCCGTGTGCCTCTTCGCCTCCCGCTGTTTATCCTGGAAGAGGCGATGACCGTCACACTTCACGTCTGTATTACCTGCCGTGCCGGCCAGACGCTCGACGAGGGTGAGACGACGCCCGGCAAGCGCCTGCATGGTGCGATCCTCGACGCCGGCGTGCCCGAGGGCGTCAATGTGGTTCCCGTCGAATGCCTGTCGGCATGCAGCCAGGGCTGCTCGGTTGCGCTCAGCGCGCCCGGCCGCTGGTCCTATGTCTATGGCCGTCTGTCAGAGGCCCATGCGAGCGACGTGGTCGCGGGTGCTGCGGCCTATGCCGCCGCGCCCGATGGCCTCGTGCCCTGGCGCAGCCGTCCCGAAATCTTCCGCAAGCAGTCGCTTGCCCGCATTCCCCCCATTGCCGTGTTGCCGGAGGCCGCCGAATGAACTCGCTCGCAAAAGTCCCTGTGACGGTGGTCACGGGTTTTCTCGGCTCCGGCAAGACCACGCTGATCCAGCATCTGCTCGCAAACCCTGACGGCAAGAAGCTCGCCGTGCTCGTCAACGAGTTCGGCAGCGAAGGTGTCGACGGCGAGATCCTGAAATCCTGCGCCGATGCGAATTGCCCGGAGGAGAACATCGTCGAGCTCGCCAATGGCTGCATCTGCTGCACCGTTGCGGACGATTTCATTCCAACCATGGAAAAGCTCCTGGCGCGGCCGGTGCGGCCCGATCACATCCTGATCGAGACCTCGGGGCTTGCGTTGCCGAAGCCACTCCTGAAGGCGTTCGACTGGCCGGAGATCCGTTCGCGCATCACGGTCGACGGCGTGATCGCGCTGGCCGATGCCGAGGCTGTTGCCGCCGGCCGTTTTGCGCCGGACCCGGCTGCGGTGGAGGCGCAGCGCGCCGCGGATGAAAATCTCGATCACGAGACGCCGCTGTCGGAAGTGTTCGAGGACCAGATCGCCTGCGCCGACATCGTGCTGCTGACCAAGGCCGATCTTGCGGGCGCGGCAGGGATCGAAGCCGCCAAGGCCGCCATCACCGCCGAGATGCCGCGCCGGGTGCCGATGCTATCCGTCACCGATGGCGCGATCGATGCGCGTGTCATCCTCGGCCTCGGCGCTGCCGCAGAGAACGATCTCGCCGCGCGCCCCTCGCATCACGACGGCGAGGAGGATCACGAGCACGACGATTTCGCCTCCGTCGTGATCGATCTTCCGGAGGTCAGCGACATCGACGCACTGGTCGCGTCGGTGCAGCGTCTTTCGCGCGAGCAGAACGTGCTGCGCGTCAAGGGCTATATCGCGGTTGCGGGCAAGCCGATGCGCCTGTTGCTGCAAGCGGTCGGCGAACGCGTGCGCCACCAGTTCGACAAGCCCTGGGGCGCAGGTCACAGGCAGTCAAAGCTCGTCGTGATCGGCGAGCACGGCGATATCGACGAGGCCGCGATCAAGGCAGGACTTGGTCTCTTGGGATCTGGTATCTGATGCACGTCGTCTTCCGCGAGAGCCGCGGTCTCGAGGAGACCGCGACGCCAAGGGACATCGGCCAGGACCCGGCCGATCTCGTGGTGCTCTCGTATTCGGATTCCGACCTTGCCGCGTTCGCGGCCGGCTGGCTGCGCGGCCGCAACAGCCTGCCGTCGCTGCGGCTCGCCAATCTCGCAGAGCTGCGTCATCCGTTGTCGGTCGACACCTATATCGAGCGCACGCTGTCGCAGGCACGCGGCATCCTGGTGCGCCTGATCGGCGGTGAATCCTATTGGCAGTACGGGCTCGCGGCCCTGCAGCAGCTCGCGAAGGACCGCAACATCGTGCTGGCCGTGCTGCCGGCCGACGGCCGCGACGATTCGCGGCTCGATGGCTACTCGACCCTTCCGGTTTCGACGCTGCGCCGGCTCAAGGTGCTCTGCGACACCGGCGGTCCCGTTGCAGCCCAAGCCGCGATCGCGCAGCTCGCGCTGGCCTCGGGCCTCTACGCAGGCCCGGTCGTCGGCGAGATGAACGTGCCTGAGATGGGCTTTTACGATCCCGCGCGCGGCGTCATTGCTGCGCCGATGGCAGGCGAGGGAAAGCCGCTCGCGCTCGTCACCTTCTATCGTTCCTATCTCACCGCCGCGGATACCGGGCCGGTCGATGCTCTGATCGCAGCGCTGCGCGAGCGCGGCTTTGACGCATATGGCGTGTTCGTCACCTCGCTGAAGGGCGCGGGTGTCGCGGATTGGCTGCGGACGTATTTCGCGACGAATCCTCCGGCCGCGATCGTCAACGCGACGGCGTTCTCGGCGATGGGCGACGATGGCACGACACCGTTCGATGCGGCATCGTGTCCCGTCTTCCAGGTCGCGCTCTCATCGGCACGTCGCGAGGACTGGGCGGAATCGCTGCGCGGCCTGTCGCCCGGCGATCTCGCGATGCATGTGGTGCTGCCGGAGGTCGACGGCCGCCTGTTCGCGGGCGTCGTGAGCTTCAAATCGGCCGCGGAGCGCGATCCCGATCTGCAATTTTCGCATTTGGCACACCGGCCGGATGAGGAGCGCGTCAAGGCCGTCGCCGCGCGGGTCGCGGCCTGGCGGCGCCTCGCGGAGACGCCAGCCGCCGGGAAGCGGGTGGCGCTCGTGCTCTCGAACTACCCGGGCCGTCCGCATCAGATCGCGCATGCGGTTGGTCTCGATGCGCTGGCGTCGGTCGAGGCGCTGTTGTCCGATCTGACGGAGGCCGGCTTCGATGTCGCGCCGGTTCAGGCGCTCGGCGAGACGCTGCTCAAGCAGAACTTGACTTGGGGCGTCGCCGATTACCGCGCCGCGCTCTCGCGTCTCCCGCAAGTCTTGCAGGATGATCTCGCGCAAGCCTGGGGCGCGCCGGAGATCGATCCAAGCTGCCCCGACGGCGCGTTCCATTTCGCTGCGATCCGATGCGGCCAATCGATCATCGCGGTTCAGCCGGAGCGCAGCGACGCGGCCACGCGCGATGTCGACTATCACGATCTCGCCCGCACGCCGTGCCACGCCTATGTCGCGTTCTATCTTTGGCTCCGGCAGCAGGGTTGTGACGCCGTGGTGCACATGGGTGCGCACGGCACGCTGGAATGGCTGCCCGGAAAATCCGTGGCGCTGTCATCCGCGTGCTGGCCCGAAGCGCTGATCGGCGATCTCCCTGTCATCTATCCCTTCATCGTCAATGATCCCGGCGAGGCCGCGCAGGCCAAGCGGCGCTTAGGGGCCGTCACCATCGGCCATCTGCCGCCGCCGCTGGAACAATCCGCGGTGCCGGAAGGCCTGCGCCGGCTCGAACGTCTCCTGGACGAATACTCGACCGCCGATGGTCTCGACCCGGCCCGACGTCAGCGCCTGATTTCTGCGATCCGCGACGAAGCGCGTGCGGCAGGGCTCGAAGACGATCTTGGTCTGGATGCATCGGCTGCAGCGGCGGAAGCGATCCCGCGGATCGATCGCTTCGTCTGCGATCTCAAGGAGAGCCAGTTCGGCGACGGGTTGCACGTGTTCGGCCGCGGCGCCTGCGCCGATGCGGAGCGCGATGCGTTGCGTTCCGCCCTGGCGGGGCAGCGTGTTGCGCCGGGGCCGTCGGGCTCGCCGTATCGCGGGCGCCAGGACGTGCTGCCGACCGGGCGCAATCTCTTTGCCGTCGATCCGCGCGCGGTGCCGACGCCGTCGGCGCATGCGCAAGGCATCAAGCTCGCGGAAGAGCTGCTGCGGCGCCATCTGCAGGATCACGGCGACTGGCCGAAAGGCCTCGTGGTTGATCTCTGGGGCTCTGCGACGATGCGGACCGCCGGCGAGGAGTTTGCCATGGCGCTGCATCTCGCCGGCCTTGCGCCGCGCTGGGATCACGCCTCTGGCCGCGTCACCGGCTACGACATCATCGCGCCGGCCGAGCTCGGCCGCCCCCGCATCGACGTCACGCTGCGCGTGTCGGGCCTGTTTCGCGATGTCTTCTCCGGCCTTGCGCAATTGTTCGAGGCTGCCGCCGAGGCGCTCGCGAGCCGCGAGGAGGAGGGCGACGAGAACCCCTATCGCCACCGCGCCTCGCGTGTGTTCGCGCCGCGTCCCGGGCAATACGGCGTCGGCCTGTCCGCGATCCCGGATGCCTTCACGCCCGAGACGCGTGATGCCGCCGGCGAGGCCTGGCTGTCGGCATCGTCCTGGGCGTTCTCGGCGGACGGTGCGATGCAGCCGGATCGGGCCGGCATCGAGACGCGGCTCGCATCCGCCGATGCTTTCGTGCATGTCCAGGACTTGCCGGAAACGGATCTTTTGCTCGCCGCCGACTACGCCGCGCATGAAGCCGGTATCGCTGCGGCCGCCGCACATCTCGGCGCGGCGGGACCATCGCTCTATCATCTTGACACGACGCGACCCGAGCAGCCGCACGCGCGGACGCTGACCGAGGAAATCTCGCGCGTGGTCCGCGCGCGCGCGGCCAATCCGGCCTGGATCGCCGGCATGATGCGGCACGGTTTTCGCGGCGCCGCCGAGATCACCGCGACGCTGGAGCACATGGCCGCCTTCGCGCATCTGGCCGGCGCCGTTCCGCCGCACCTGTTCGATCTCTATTATGACGCGACGCTCGGCGACGCCGACGTCCGCACCTTCATGGCCCGCGAGAATCCGGCGGCGCTCGCCGCGATGGAGACCTGCTTCACGCGCCTGCACGAAGCCTCGCTCTGGCGAACGCGCCGCAATTCGATCGCGGCTGCGCTGAAGGAGGCGTCATGAGCGCGGCCGCGATCAAGGGCTGGTGTCCCGGCGCGTTGCGCCCGATGCAATCGGGCGACGGGCTCGTGGTTCGCATACGCCCGTTCGGCGGGCGGCTCGAAGCTGCACAGGTCGCCGGGCTTGCCGAACTCGCCGAACGCTACGGCAACGGCCTCATCGATGTGACGAGCCGCGCCAACCTCCAGATCAGGGGGGTCAGCGAACAGGGCCATCGCCGGCTGCTCGATGGACTCGCGTTACTGCGGCTGCTCGACCCCGATACCGACATCGAAGCCCGGCGCAACATTTTGGTGACGCCGTTCTGGAACAGCGGTGACGAGACGCAGGCGCTCGCCGCGGAGCTTGAAGAAGCGCTCGCGGACAGCGCGCTCGATCTTCCCACAAAGTTCGGCTTCGCCATCGACGATGGAAAGTCGCGCGTACTCGCCGGCGATTCCGCCGATGTGCGCATCGAACGCGATCGCGGCGGCCGGCTCCTGGTGCGGGCCGATGGTGCAAGGCTCGGCCGCTCGGTCGGACGCGGAGAGGCCGTAAGCACGGCGCTCGCGCTCGCGAACTGGTTCATCACGTCCGGCGGCGCGACGGGCGGGCGTGGGCGCATGGCAGCCCATATCGCGGCCGGCGCGGTATTGCCGGAGTCGTTGAGCGGCGAAACCGAGCCCGCTCCGGTCATGGCCGCGTCGCGACCCGGGCATTATCCGCATGGCGCCCTGGTCGGCGTCGCGTTCGGGCAGATGCTGCACACGACGCTGCATCAATTTTCCGGTTGCGGACATGCGCTGCGCATGACGCCATGGCGGATGGTGCTGAGCGAGGGCAAGCGTGAGATGCCGAGCGGGGCAGGCCTCATCACCGAGCCTTACGATCCGGCGTTGCGCGTGATCGCCTGTAGCGGCGCCCCGCGTTGCCGCGAGGCGCATGCCGACACCCGCGCGCTGGCTGCGGCGCTTGCGCCGCGCATCGGCCTCGATACGCGCCTTCACGTCTCCGGCTGCGCCAAGGGCTGCGCGCGTTCCGGCGCGTCCGCGGTGACGCTGATTGCGACCAGCGCCGGATTCGATCTCGTCCGCGACGGCTCGACCCGCGACGAGCCGGTCCTGCGCGGCCTCAACGGTGCCGACATCGTCAGCGATCCCTCCATCCTGGTCGGAGGACACTGATGCCGCACACTTACGAGACCGATGGCGCGGCGATCTACCGACAATCCTTCGCGACCATCCGGGCCGAGGCCGATCTTGCCCGCTTTACGCCGGATGAGGAGCAGGTGGTGGTGCGGATGATCCACGCCGCCGGCATGGTGGGCCTCGAGGCGCATATCCGCTTCACATCAGGCATGGCGACTGCTGCGCGCGCGGCCTTGCAGAGAGGCGCGCCGATTCTGTGCGACGCGCGCATGGTCTCCGAAGGAATTACGCGCGCGAGACTGCCGGCGGCCAATGCCGTGATCTGCACGCTCGGCGACGAGGCCGTTCCCGCGCTCGCGCAGTCCATGCGCAACACGCGGTCGGCTGCGGCGCTGGAGTTGTGGCGACCGCATCTCGACGGCGCAATCGTTGCGATCGGTAACGCGCCAACCGCGCTGTTTCATCTCCTCAACATGCTCGAGGACCCGGGCTGCCCGCGCCCTGCGGCGATCATCGGTTGCCCGGTCGGCTTCGTCGGCGCGGCCGAGTCCAAGGCTGCGCTGATGGCCGATCCGAAGGTCGCCGCGCTGACCGTCGAGGGCCGCCTCGGCGGATCCGCGATCACGGTCGCCGCCGTGAATGCACTGGCGAGCCGGAGCGAATAGCCATGGGACGCATCATCTGCTGCGGTCTCGGCCCCGGCGATCCTGATCTGATGAGCGTGCGCGCCGACCGGACGGTGCGGGCTGCGAAGCACGTCGCCTATTTCCGCAAGAAGGGCCGGCCCGGCCAGGCGCGGCGGATCGTCGAAGGCATGTTGGCCGCCGACGTCACCGAATACGCAATGGAATATCCTGTTACGACGGAGCTCGCTTTCGATAGCCCGGAGTATGTGCAACTGCTCGCCGGCTTCTACGACGAATGGGCGGAACGGCTGGCGCGGCTTTCGCGCGCGGTCGATGTCGTCGTGCTCTGCGAGGGCGATCCTTACTTCTACGGTTCCTTCATGCATCTGCACACGCGCCTGCAAGGCCGTGTCGAGATCGAGGTGATCGCGGGGATTCCCGGTATGGTTGGTTGCTGGAACGGCGTCGGACAGCCGATCGCGCTTGGTGACGACGTGACGACGGTGCTGATGGGCACGCTCGCCGAAGACGAGCTCGAACGGCGCATGCGCGATTCCGATGCGCTGGTCATCATGAAGACCGGCCGCAATCTCGCAAAGGTGCGCCGCGCGCTGGCCTCCGCCGGGCGGCTGGACGATGCCTGGCTGGTCGAGCGCGGCACCATGCCCGGCGAGCGCGTGGTGCGGCTCGCCGAGATCGATGCCGCCGACTGTCCTTATTTTGCGATCGTGCTCGTGCACGGCAAAGGCCGGCATCTGGACGCCGCCGAATGACGGGCACGCTGACCATCGCGGGCCTTGGGCCGGGTAGCGATGCGCTGGTGACGCCCGAGGTCTCCGACGCCCTTGCCGCCGCGACCGACATTCTGGGCTACGCGCCTTATGTTGCGCGCGTGCCACCGCGGGCGGGGCTCACCTTGCGTCCCTCCGACAATCGCGAAGAGCTGCAGCGCGCGAGCGAGGCCCTGCGACTTGCGGCCGAAGGCGGCCAGGTCGTCGTCGTCTCCTCCGGCGACCCCGGCGTCTTCGCGATGGCGTCGGCCGTGTTCGAGGCGCTCGAACAGGCGCCGCAATGGCGCGAGCTTCCCATTCGTGTTTTGCCCGGCATCACAGCGATGCTGGCGGCCGCCGCGCGCGCCGGCGCGCCGCTCGGCCATGATTTCTGCGCGATCAATCTCTCCGACAATCTCAAGCCGTGGGCAGTGATCGAGAAGCGTCTGCGGCTCGCCGCCGAAGCCGACTTCTCGATTGCGATGTACAATCCCCGCTCTGCGAGCCGGCCGGAGGGTTTTGGCCGTGCGCTTGCGGTGTTGAAGGACGCCGGCTGCGGCGAGCGCCTTGTGATCTTCGCGCGCGCGATCAGCTCGTCGGACGAGCGGATCGAAACCGTCGCGCTGAACGACGCGCGGCCTGAGATGGCTGACATGCGCACGTTGGTGATCGTCGGCAATTCGCAGACGCGCCGCGTCGGCCGCTGGGTCTATGCCCCGAGGCAGGTCCGATGACCGAGCCACTGCATGATCTCGGCCACGCTCTCGACCCGCTGGCGATCGGGCAGCTCCGGTCGCGCTATCATGATCACGGGCAGGCCGAGCTTGCGGGCCGCGTCGATCTTGGCGCGTGCGCCGTCGCCGCCGGAATTGCGGGCGACGATCCACGCGATGCCGCGCGTGCGCATCATTTCCAGCTCACCGTCAAGCGTGAATGGTCCACGCGACACGATCACGTCGGCAGCGAAGGGCAGGGGTGCCTCGGGCGGATCGACGAAACGGAGCGTGTAGGCGTGCTGCGGCTTCGTCGCGAACGGTGCGATGTGCTGGCGGCCGATGGCGAGGAATATTTTTGCCGGCGTCTCGGGCAGCGCAGCGAGCGCGGCGGTGACATCGGCGACTTCGATCCAATTGTCTCCGGGCGCCTTCGTCCAGGTCGCGCGCTCGAGCGCGATCAGCGGCGTGCCCGTTTTCGCGCACGCCTCGACCGCGTGGCGGCTCATCTCGGCGGCGAAGGGGTGCGTCGCGTCGATCACATGCGTGATGCCTTCGCTGCGAATATAGCCGGCAAGCCCGCTCACGCCGCCGAAGCCACCGATGCGGGTCGGCAGCGGCTGATCGGCGGGCGCGCGGGTGCGGCCGCCATAGGAATACACGGCGTCGATGCGCGCGCGTGCGATTTCCGCGGCGAGCAAGCTCGCATCGGCGGTTCCGCCCAGAATGAGGGCGCGAATCATGGTTGATTCCTTGGCTGATCCCTGGCTGACCATCATCGGTATCGGCGAAGATGGCCTTGCCGGGCTGTCCGAGGCAAGCCGAAAGGCGCTCGCCAAGGCAGAAACTGTTTTTGGTGGCGAGCGTCATCTCGCGCTTGCTGATGTGGGGGGGCGCGGTCGCCCGTGGCCGGTGCCGTTCGACGTAGACATCGTGCTGAGCTGCCGCGGCCGGCCGACGGTGGTGCTCGCCTCCGGCGATCCGTTCTGGCACGGCGCGGGTGCAAGTCTCGCCGAGAAGCTCGATGCCAACGAGTGGATCGCGCGTTCGGCGCCATCGACCTTCTCGCTCGCCGCCGCGCGGCTTGGCTGGCGCCTCGAAGCCATTGCCTGTCTCGGGCTTCATGCCGCCCCGTTCGAGCGTCTCGTGCCGCATCTGGTCCGAGGTGCGCGCATCATTTGCCTCGTGCGTGACGGCAAGGCGGCCGGCGAGCTCGCGACATGGCTGCGCGAGCGCGGGTGGGGCGCCTCGGCGTTCTGGACTCTCGCCGCGCTCGGCGGACCGCGCGAGAGCATCGCTGAGCATCGTGCCGACAGCTTTGCGGGCGATCTCGCCGAAAACCTAGTCGCAGTAGCCGTCGAGGCGAGGGGCAGGCAAGGCATTTCCCGCAGCTCCGGGCTGTCGGACGATCTCTTCATGCACGACGGCCAGATCACCAAGCGGCCGGTGCGCGCGCTCGCGCTCTCGGCGCTGGCGCCGCGTCCCGGAGAACGGCTGTGGGATATCGGCGCCGGCTCGGGGTCGATCTCGGTGGAATGGGCGCTGTGCGGCGGGACGGCGAGCGCCATCGAGGCGCGCGAGGATCGCGCCGCGAACATCCGCAGCAATGCAGCTGCGTTCGGATTGGCGCATCGGATTAATGTCATCGCGGCGACCGCGCCCGAAGCTCTTGCCGGACTGGAAGCGCCGGATGCCGTCTTTATCGGTGGCGGTCTCGATATCGCAATGTTCGATGC
Organism: Bradyrhizobium sp. Unk1; assembly: GCF_059512345.1. Lineage (NCBI taxonomy): Bacteria > Pseudomonadati > Pseudomonadota > Alphaproteobacteria > Hyphomicrobiales > Nitrobacteraceae > Bradyrhizobium > Bradyrhizobium sp. Unk1. Next base: position 269,225 of record NZ_JCAMOP010000001.1, on the reverse strand, counting down.
CATCTGGCCGCGGCTTGTGCCGGGTGCGCGCCTCGTCGCGCATGCGGTGACGCTGGAGACGGAGGCGCTGCTCGGCGAACTGCACCAGCGCCATGGCGGTGAGTTGATGCGGGTCGAGATCGCACATGCCGGCCCGCTCGGCCGCTACAGGTCCTGGGAAGCGTCGCGGCCCGTGGTGCAATGGAGTGCGGTTCGATGAAAGTCGCCGGACTCGGATTCAAAAAGGATGTCACGCTCGCTTCGTTGCGCGAGGCGCTTATGGCAGCCGGCGGTCCCGAAGGCCTTGCAGCGGTCGCGACTGTCAGCGACAAGGCCGATTCGGAGCCGCTCAAGCAGCTCGCGCGTGAATGCGGCGTGCCGATCAAGCCGGTTCCGGCGGACATGCTGGCCGGCATCGAGACGCCGACGCAGTCAAAACTCGTAGCGGAAAAGTTCGGCACGGGCTCGGTCGCTGAAGCCGCTGCGCTCGTTGCCGCTGGCCCTCGCGCGCGATTGATTGCGACGCGGGCGGTCTCGCGGGATCGCACCGCGACCGCCGCGATCGCGGAAGGAGACGGCCCATGACGGTGCACTTCATCGGTGCAGGACCGGGCGCTCCGGACTTGCTGACGTTGCGCGGACGCGACCTGATCGCGGCCTGTCCGGTCTGCCTCTATGCGGGCTCGCTGGTGCCCGAGGGCGTGCTGGCGCATTGCCCGCCCGGCGCGCGTATCGTCAACACCGCACCTCTGTCGCTCGACGAGATCATCGCGGAGATCGCGGCCGCGCATGCCGACGGCAAGGATGTTGCCCGCTTGCATTCCGGCGATCTCGCGATCTGGTCGGCGATGGGCGAGCAGCTGCGACGTCTGCGCGCGCTCGCCATTCCCTACACGGTCACGCCGGGTGTTCCGTCGTTTTCGGCTGCAGCAGCCGCGCTGGAGACCGAGCTGACGCTGCCCGGTCTTGCCCAGTCAGTCGTGCTGACGCGCACGCCGGGCCGCGCCAGCGCGATGCCTGAGGGCGAACAGCTCGCGGCGTTTGCCGCCACCGGTGCGGTGCTCGCGATCCATCTGTCGATCCATCTGCTCGGCAAGGTCGTCGCCGAGCTGACGCCGCATTACGGCGCGGACTGCCCCGTCGCAATCGTCTGGCGCGCGAGCTGGCCGGATCAGCGCATCGTTCGCGGCACGCTGGCGACGCTCGATGCCGCCGTCGGCACAGAGATGGAGCGCACCGCGCTGATCCTGGTCGGCAAGACGCTTGGCGCTGCGGACTTTGCCGAGAGCCGTCTCTATGCCGCCGATTACGACCGCCGCTATCGGCCGCTCGGCGCCGATCCGCGCTTTCCGGAGGCATCGTGATGTCGGCAGGGCTCGTCATCTCCGCGCCGGCCTCCGGCGTCGGCAAGACCACGCTGACGCTGGCGCTGGCGCGCGCCTGGCGCAATCGCGGACTGAACGTGCAATGCTTCAAGAGCGGACCCGACTATATCGATCCCGCCTTCCATGCCGCCGCGACGGGGCGCGCTTCCGTCAACGTCGATAGCTGGGCGATGGGTCGCGAAGCAATCGCGCATCTCGTCAGCCGCGGTGCGGACGCGGACATCGTGCTCGCGGAGGGCTCGATGGGCCTGTTCGACGGCGTCGCCGGGCGCGGCGTCTCCGGCACCGGCGCCACCGCCGACATTGCGGAGATGCTGGGCTGGCCGGTGCTGCTGGTGATCGATCCCTCCGGACAGGCGCAGACGGCGGCGGCGATCGCCGCAGGCCTTCGTGACTATCGCGCGGGTGTGCGCCTCGCCGGCGTGGTGCTCAATCGCGTCGCCAGCCCGCGTCATGAAGATCTCGTGCGGCGTGCACTCAACGACGCCGGCATCGCCGTGTTCGGCGCGCTGCCGCGCCATGCCGAGATCAGCCTGCCGAAACGGCATCTCGGCCTGGTGCAGGCCGAAGAGCAGGCCGAGATCGGCAAGCTGATCGACGAAGCCGCGCGCTTCGTCGCCGAGCATGTCGATCTCGATGCGGTGCTGCGATCGGCCGCAAGCTGGTTGCCGCAACCGGCGGCAAACGGCATGAATGTGACGCCGCCCGGACAGCGCATTGCGCTTGCCCGCGATGCCGCGTTCTCCTTCATCTATCCGCACATGCTGGAGACCTGGCGCGCGGCCGGCGCCGAGATCTCGACCTTCTCGCCGCTTGCCGATGAAGCGCCCGATGCCAGCGCCGATGTCTGCTGGCTGCCCGGCGGTTATCCCGAGCTCCATGCCGGCACGATCGCCGCCAATGCCCGCTTTCGCAGCGGCTTGCGCGCCTTCGCTGACACACGGCCGGTGCACGGCGAATGCGGGGGCTATATGGTGCTGGGAACTGCTCTGACCGATGCCGACGGCATTCGCCATGAGATGACGGGCCTGCTCGGACTGGAGACGAGCTTTGCCAAGCGCCGCATGCATCTGGGCTATCGTCTCGCTGCGCTCGCCGCGCCGATGCCGGGCCATCAGGTCGGCGCGCGCCTGCGCGGTCACGAGTTCCACTATTCGACGATTGTCGCGCAGCCGGATACGCCGCTGGCGGTCGTGCAAGACGCAACAGGCGCCGTTATCGCCGAGACCGGCTCGCGCCGCGGTCGTGCCACCGGCACGTTCTTCCATCTGATCGCGGAGGACCGGTGAGCGGTTTTGTCACTTTCATCTCGGCCGGCCCCGGCGACCCCGAGCTCCTCACGGTCAAAGGCGCCGCGCGGCTGCGCGATGCCGACGTCGTGCTCTACGACGACCTCGCCTCCGGCGCGATCCTCGATCTGGCCCGGCCGGGCGCCAATCTCGTCGCGGTCGGGAAGCGCGCGGGGCGGCCCTCGACCAAGCAGCACCACGTCAACCGGCTGCTGGTCGACTACGCCGCGGCAGGCGTCCGTGTGGTGCGGCTGAAATCGGGCGATGCCGGCATCTTTGGCCGGCTCGAGGAGGAGCTGGAGGCGCTGCGCGAAGCCGGCATCGGCTACGAGATCATTCCCGGAATCACCTCGGCCTGTGTCGCCGCCGCGCAAGCCGGCATTCCCCTGACCCGGCGCCACACCTCGCGCCGGGTGCAGTTCGTGACCGGAGCCGATGTCACCGGCGAGCTGCCGCAGAATTTGAACTGGGCGGCGCTGGCGGACCCCGAAGCGACCACCGTGGTCTATATGGGCCGGCGCACCTTTCCGGCGCTTGTCGCAAAATTGATCGAGCACGGCCTCGCCCCTGATACCCCGGCGCTGTTCGCCGAATCCCTCGGGCGTCCCGACGAGCGGCTGGTCCGCACCACCATTGCCGAGCTGGCCGAACAGCTTGCACGGGGCGGCGCGGCCTCGACGGCCGCCGTGATCCTGTTTGGCGCGCTGGCGGGGGATTATCCGTCATGACCGTCCCGGCCGCCCTTCGCCCTTGACGCCCGGCTGGCGAAAGGGGCACACAGGAGATGCATGGTGCTCGAGGTGGCGCAAACCGCCGGAGCATAATCGGGAATGGGGGTGGGCGGACAATTGCGCCGCCCAAAACCCCAGCCGCCCCCGCGACTGTAAGCGGTGAGGGGCTCCGATCAGCCACTGGGCCGCGAGGCTCGGGAAGGCCGGAGAACCCCAGTGAACCGCGAGCCAGGAAACCGGCCGTGCATGTTTTGTGGCCAAGGCCGTCGGGTGTGACGGCAGGAAGGAACTGAACCATGCATATCGAACCCGGGATAGTATCGGGCGCCAAGCTCGTGTTGAGTTACGCAACCGGCATCGCCGTCGGCGGCGTTGCGTTGAAGCTCGCGGTCGAGACCGTGCGCGAGCAGGGCATCACGTCGTTCGCGGCGCGGACGCTCGCCACCACGGGCCTCGTGTTCGTCTTCTTCGAGATCCTGCCGCACTTCCCGGTCGGCGTCTCCGAGGTGCACTTCATCCTCGGCTCGACCCTGTTCCTGCTGTTTGGGGCAGCGCCGGCGGCCTTCGGCCTTGCGTTCGGACTGTTGTTCCAGGGCATCTTCTTCGAGCCGCCCGATCTGCCGCAATTCGGCATGAACGTCACCACGCTGCTGGTGCCGCTGTTCGGGATCCAGGCGATTGCCTCGCGGATCATTGCCCGCAACACCGCCTATGTCGATTTGAAGTACCGTCAGGCGCTGGCGCTGTCGACCACGTATCAGGCCGGCGTCATCGCCTGGGTCGCGTTCTGGGCGCTCTATGGCTCCGGCTTCGGTGCGACCAATCTCGTCAACATCGCAACCTTCGCGGCCTCCTACGCGCTCGTCATCGTGATCGAGCCGCTCGCCGATCTCGCCGTGCTGGCGCTGGCGAAATCGCTGCGCGGCGTCACCGCGCCCGGCTTCGTCACGCCGCGCCTTCACAACGCGGCCTAAGAGACAAGGGGCGGCCGCGATGGCCGCCCCTGCACGCGCGATGCTCACGCTCTCCCTGATAGGCATCGGTTGCGGTGATCCCGAGCAGCTCACGCGCGCCGCCGTTCAAGCCATCAACGCGGCCGATCTCATCCTGATCCCGCGCAAGGGGAGCGCAAAATCCGATCTCGCAGATCTCAGGCGGACGATCTGCGCGGATGTGCTCACCAATCAAACGACGCGTATTGCCGAGTTCGACCTTCCCGTGCGCGATGCCGGTGAAGCGGACTATCACAAGGGCGTGGACGATTGGCACGAGGCCGTGGCCGCGGCGTGGTCGCGGACGATCGCGAGCCAGCTCGGTGATGACGGCAAGGTCGCGCTGCTGATCTGGGGCGATCCTTCGCTCTACGATTCCTCGCTGCGCATTGCGCGGCGTCTCGATCCCTTGCCTGATATCGAGGTCGTGCCCGGCATCACCTCGATCCAGGCGCTCTGCGCGGCGCATGCGCTCCCGCTCAACGACATCGGCGAGCCCTTCCTGGTCACGACGGGCCGTCGCTTGCGCGAAGGCGGCTGGCCGCAGGGCGTCGATACCGTGGTGGTGATGCTCGACGGTGGCACGGCATTCCAGTCGCTCGATCCAAGCGGGCTGCACATCTGGTGGGGCGCCTATCTCGGCATGCCCGATCAGATTGCCATGTCGGGCGTTCTGGCCGAGATCGGCCCGCGCATCGTTGCCGCACGACAGGATGCGCGCGAGTGGCACGGCTGGATCATGGACAGCTACATTCTCAAGCGCAGGCCGTAAGCGAGGCAGCATGCTCCCCGAATGGGTCACCCAAAAATGCCCCGAGATTTCCGCGGTTCATCGCGAGGCGGCGCTCGCGCGTCAGGCGCAACTCACAAAACCGGCCGGCGCGCTCGGCCGGCTGGAGCAGCTTGCGGTCGAGCTTGCGGGCCTGCAGGCAACCGAGCAGCCGCGCGCCGCGCGGGTGCCGATCATCGTCTTCGCCGGCGATCACGGCATCGTCGCGCAGGGCGTGTCGGCCTATCCGCAAGGAGTGACCATCGCGATGATGGCGAATTTTGCCTCGGGCGGTGCCGCGATCTCGGTGCTGGCGCGTGAGCTTGGCTCAAACCTTGAGGTCGTCGACGCCGGCACGCTGGCGCAGGAGGCGATCGCGGGCGTTGTCACCGACAAGCCGCGCCAGGGCACGCGCGATTTCAGCGTGGAAGCCGCGCTCACCCCGACGGAGCTGGCATTCGCCTTCGAGGCCGGTCAGCGCGCAGTCGCGCGCGCGGCAGCCGGCAGGCCCGATCTCCTGATCTTCGGCGAGATGGGCATCGGCAATACCACGACGTCGGCGGCGATTGCGGCGAGCCTGCTCGGCATCAGTGCCGAGGAGATCGCGGGCAGCGGTACCGGCGTCGATGCGGCCGGCCGCGCGCACAAGGCGGGTGTGATCGATGCGGCGATTGCGCGTCACGGCGTTGCGGGCGCTTTGCCGGAACAGATTCTGTGCGCCGTCGGCGGCCTCGAGATCGCGGCGATTTGCGGTGCCATCATTGCGGCTGCGCAAGCCCGCATTCCCGTGTTGATCGATGGCTTCATCGTATCGGTGGCAGCGCTGGCGGCGGTGCGGCTGAACCCGTCGTGCCACTCATTCCTGCTGCCGTCGCATCAATCGGCGGAGCAGGGACATCGGCTGGTGCTGCGTGCGCTGAACGTGCAGCCGTTGATCAGCCTCGATCTCAGGCTCGGCGAAGGATCGGGCGCGGCCATCGCGCTGCCGCTGGTGCGGCTCGCGTGCAGCCTTCACAACGGCATGGCGACCTTCGCGCAGGCCAACGTGCCGGATCGCCCGGCCTGATCCGGCTCAAGCCGCGCGCTGATTGACCGCGACGACGCGCCAGCCCGCGGCGAGCCGGTCGATCCGGGTCAGTGACAACGGATCGATCACGAAGCGCAGGGCCGCTTGTGGTGTCAGGTCCAGCGCAATGCAGAGTGCGGCGCGGATCGTGCCGGAGTGCACGACGAGCGTTGCCGAGCCGGCGCCGATTTGCGCGAGACCGAGCCGGACGCGCGCGACCTGATCCTCGAAGCTTTCGCCGCAAGGCGGCCGCCCGTGCGCCGGATCGCTCCAGAACTGCACATAGGCCTCACCGCCGGTCGCCGCGAGCTCGTCATGCCGCCGGCCGGTCCAGTTGCCAAAATCCTGCTCACTGAACTCGGGCACCAACGCGGGTTCGAGTCCCAGCGCGCGCGCCGTCTCGACCGTGCGTCGCGCCGGGCTCGCCAAGCTCGCAGCATCTGGCGGGAGCCTCTGCCGCAACGCCTCCAGCTGCACGCGATCGCCGAGATCGGCGGGCGCGTCGGCCGCGTGGATCGTCCCTTTGACGCCGTCAACGGGCGCATGCCGTATCAGCCAGAGGAAGGTCTCGCCTTCCATGCTTATCTCCAAGGAAGTTGGTCGCTGCGGCAATAACGTCGCACCGGCACATTGACTCCGTCTTGTTGGTAATCCTAGATGGCTTTGACGGTTTCCCCGAGTGGGGATGAAAAGGGAATGCGGTGCGGGGATTTGTCCCCAATGCCGCGGCTGCCCCCGCAACTGTAAGCGGCGAATCTTGCGTCACGAGCCACTGGGTATCTCGGTCCCGGGAAGGCGATGCAAGGTACTGACCCGCGAGCCAGGAGACCTGCCGTCAGCCGTGGTCACACGCGAAGATGTCGGTCGGGGAGTACAGACATTCGGCTTCATCGGAAGGCTGGAAGGCCGAAGGTTGGACCTGGTTCGCTGTGACGTGCCACTGACGTCATACCGAGGTCCAAGACCGTGTCTTCCATCCGTATCGTACGACCGCGCAGCGTCCTGCTCGCTTCCGCCGCGCTCACGTCCTTTGCCGTTCTCGATCTGCCCACCGCGCTGGCGCAACAGGCCCGCGAACCGCTGCCGCCCGTGGAGGTGTCGCCCGCCCAATCCCGCAAGCCGGCTGCCCGGGAAGCCCAGAGCACGCGCCGCGCGGCCGCACGCAGGCCGGCCGCATCCGCAGCGCCAAAACCCGCCGTGACGCCTGCGACGGCGCAGACGCCGCTCAACACCAATGCGGTGGCCGAAAGCGCCTCGCGCCTTGGGCTGACCGTGCGGGAGATACCGGCCACCGTGGAAGTCATCTCGGCCGAGACTATGCGCGAGCAGGGCTATCGTACCGTGTCCGAGGGGGCGCAGGGCGCGGTCGGCGTGACCTCGGGCGACGCGCCGGGGGAGCCGGCGGGCTTCTCGATGCGCGGCTTTACCAACAGCCAGATCAACACGCTCTACAACGGCATCAAGATCGGCCCGCAGAACATGACCTCGCGGATCATGGACACGGCCAATCTGGAGGCCGTGGAGTTCCTCAAAGGCCCGGCCTCGCTGATCTCGGGCGAGGGCGCCGCCGGCGGCTCGATCAATCTTGTCACCAAGCAGCCGCACACCGGAGCGATCCGCAACGAGGCTGATTTCTCCTGGGACTCGCTGAACTCATTCCGCGCCCATTACGGCTCGGGCGGCAGCACCAATGTGCAGGGGCTGGACTACCGCTTCGACATCAGCCGCTCCTCGCTCAACGGCTTTGCCGACGACACCAATACCAAGACGCTGGATGTGTCTGGCCAGCTCAACTACCGCATCTCCGACAGCCTCAAGGTCTGGGGCGCGATCGAGTACCGCGAGGATCGCGGAAAGGCCTATTGGGGCGCACCGCTGGTGCCGGTCGCCTTCAGCGGCTCGCATGCGACGGCAGGGATTGTCTCCGGAAATTACGTCTCGAACTACAACAAAACCGATCTCGGTGCGGTCACCATCGACGACCGAACCTTCAACACCAATTACAACGTCCTCGACAACCGCAACGTGGCGCAGGAAGTCTGGCTGCGCGGCGGTTTCGAGCTGAAGCTCGCGCCTGATCTGACGTTGAAGAGCCAAGCCTATGGTTATGGCGCGGAGCGTACCTGGTTCAACAATGAGGTCGAGGCGTTCAATTCCGGTACGAACCTGGTCGATCGTGAACGCTTCTACGTCGCACACAGCCAACGGCTGGTGGGCAATATCACCGACCTGATCTGGGACACGAACATCGCCGGCTTCGACAACCGGCTGGTTACGACACTGTCGTCGAGCTATCTCGATTTCGTCCGGCCGGGCGCCGCAAACTTCCCAGGCGACTCCGTTTCGCTGATCGATCCCAATCGCGGCTATTACGGTTTGCTGACGACGCAGCAGCAGACCGCGCGCATCGACAACGAGGCCTTGTCGTTCGAGGACCGGCTGAAGCTGACCCGCAGCTTCGCGCTGATTGGTGGTTTGCGAGTCGAGCATATCGGGCTCGACCGCAACTCGACCGACAAGAACGGACTGGAGAAAGCGGGCTTCCCGTTCTCACAATCCTGGGTCCCGACGACGGGTCGCATCGGTTATACGTGGGACGCCGTCCCCGGCTTAACCTTCTTCAGCCAATACGCCACCGGCGCCGACATCTCGGCCAACAATATATTCCTGCTTGCTCCGACCCAGAACCTGGACCTGACCACCGCGCGCACCTACGAGACCGGCGTCAAGCACCTGTTCTGGGACAACCGGGCGGAGTGGTCGTTCTCGGCCTATGACATCGTGCGCAAAAACGTCTATGCGGCAGCCGGCGGCCAGACGCTCAACATCGCGGGACGGCAGGAATCGAAAGGTGTCGAGCTTGCCGCCGCGGTGCGCCCGATCGAGCCGCTGCGCCTCTGGGGCAACATCGCGTATGTCGATGCCCGTTATGCCGATTACAACTTCGTCGGCGGCTCGTTCTCTGGCAATACGCCGCCGAACGTGCCGCGCATCGTGGCCAATGCCGGTGCGTCGTACCGGTTCTTCACGCCTTGGCCGGTGGAACTCGGCATCACGGGCCGCTATGTCGGCGACCGCTACAACACCGATGCCAACGTCGTGACGATGAAGGCCTACACCGTCGCCGACGTCTACGCCTTCGTCGACATCCCGAAGACGGTGTTCAACGCGGTCGACCAGGCCCGTCTGGGCTTCCGCGTGCGCAACATCACCGACAAGCGCTACGCGATCTGGGGCGATCCGTTCTATCCCGACCAGATCCTGCTCGGTGCGCCCAGGACCTATGAGCTCTCGGCCGCGTTCAAATGGTAGGGCATTGATCACATGATGAACGCGATCGTCCTGCTGCATCGCTGGATCGGGATCGCGTTCTGCCTGCTGTTCGCGATGTGGTTCGCGAGCGGAATCGTGATGCACTTCGTCCCGTTTCCGTCATTGACGGAAGCGGAACGCTTTGCCGGGCTCGCGCCGGTTGATCGCGGAGAGGTGAAGATTGCGGTCGCGGATGCCGTTGCCGCGGGCGGGATCGCGGACGCCACGCGCGTTCGCCTGGTCCAGCGGAGCGACGGGCCGGTCTATGTCGTATCGAGCCCGTCGCGTGTGCGCGCGGTCCATGCCTCCGACGGACGGGATGCATCGGTGGCGTCCGCCGGCGTCGCGGTCGGTATCGCGCGGGATCATGCCCGGCAACGCGGGCTCGATGCTGCGCGGGCGGCGATGATTGCGGGCGCGGATTATGATCAATGGAGCGTACCGAACGGCTTTGATCGACATCGGCCTCTGTTGCGCGTCGCTCTTGGGGATGCGGCCGGAACCGAGATCTATGTCTCCTCGCGCACCGGCGAAGTCGTGCTGGATACGACCCGCAGCGAGCGCGGGTGGAATTGGGCCGGCAGCGTCCTGCACTGGATCTATCCGACAGTCCTGAGGAGCAACTGGTCCCTTTGGGATCAGGTGGTCTCGACATTGTCGCTTGTGGCTCTTATCGCGGCGACGCTCGGCGCGGTGCTCGGAATTATCAGGATCAGGATTCGAGGCCGCCGGATCTCGTCGCCTTATCGCGGCTGGCACGCGCTGCATCACATCATTGGTCTCGTCGCGACCGTTTTCGTGCTGACCTGGAGTTTCAGTGGCTGGCTCTCGATGGATCACGGCCGGCTGTTCTCGCGCGGGGAGCTGACCCCGACCGAAGCGGGCGTGGTGTATGCCGCGCCGGACTGGACGACCGCCCCGCCGTTCGGTCAGCCGTCGGCTCGCGAAGTCGAATGGTTCGCCGTCAACGGTGTTGTCTACCGGCGCGACCGGACCGGCCTCGCCAGTCAGACCTTGACTAAAACGGAGGAGGCGATCCGCAGCCGGCAGGTGGCATTCCTCGGCGAGAGGGATGTCCATGACCTGACGACGCGCCTTGCGCCGGGCTGCGGCGCCCCGTCCGTTCTTGCCGACAATGACGACTATCCCGCGCGCTCCGCCGTCCCCGGAGCGCCCGCCTATCGCTCCCGATGCGGCGACCTCTGGTTCGACATCGACGGTGCCGACGGCCGCGTGCTGCAACGCCTGGATGCCTCGCGGCGGGCCTATCGCTGGTTCTACAGCGCGCTGCACACGCTCGATTTTCCCGTTCTCATGGCGCATCCGCGTCTGCGCGATGTCCTGGTCGTCGGGCTCTGCTTGCTCGGGCTGGCATTTTCCGTCACCGGCATCGTCATCGGCTGGCGGCGCTTGCGGTCGACCTTCGCGGCTTGAGCTGCGTATCGAACAAATCATATGCGCCATGCAAATTGCGGGTTGCGCGGGCGATGGCAGGCGCGGATGATCGTCCGAGGGGGGCGCAGCGGTACATTCCCTCAATTGGGCGATCGCAATCGATGTCAATTCAGCGCAAGCGCCTCGGCATGATGACCCCGTCGTCCAACTCGGTGCTGGAGCCTGTCACCTATTCCATGCTGCATGGCGTGGACGGCGTCACCGCGCATTTCTCGCGCTTCCGCGTCACCGAGATCGCGCTCGATGCCGCGGCGCTGAACCAGTTCGATGCCTCGGTGATGCTGCCGGCGGCGGATCTGCTGGCGGACGCCAAGGTCGATGCCATTGCCTGGAACGGTACGTCGGCAAGCTGGCTCGGTATCGGCCGCGACCGGAGCCTGTGCGAGGCGATCGCGGCGCGGACCGATATCCCGGCGACGACCTCCACGCTCGCCTGCATCGACGCCGTCCGCGCGCTCGGCGCCGGACGCGTCGGCCTGGTCTCCCCCTATACGGACGATGTGCAACGGCGTATCGGCGATGTCTGGGCCGAGGAGGGGATCGCCCCTCACGTCGAGCGGCATCTCGGCCTGCGCGATAATTTTTCCTTCGGTGAGGTCACGCCCGCGACGATCGCCGACATGATCCGCGCGGTCGCGGCGGACGGCGCCGATGCCGTCGTCATTCTCTGCACCAATCTCGACGGCGCCGCGCTGACCGCCTCGCTCGAACGGGAGTTGGGCATCGCCGTGCTGGACTCGGTCGCGGTCACGCTGTGGCGGACGCTCGAACTCGCCGGTGGCGACGTCGCAGCCCTTGCGGCTTGGGGCCGGATCTTCCAGACATCAGCGGTTATCAAGTGACGGAGACGCCTGTGACGCAGCTCGATCTCGCCATTCGCGGCGGCACCATCGTGACGGCCAGCGACGAGTTTCGCGCCGATATCGGCATTCGCGACGGGCGCATCGTCAGCATCGCCGACCGCATTGAAGGTGCGGTGCGCGAGATCGACGCGACGGGTCTGCTGGCGCTGCCGGGCGGGATCGACAGCCACGTTCATATCTCGCAATCGTCAGGCCCGGACGTGGTGATGGCCGACGATTTTGCTTCGGCAACGCGCGCGGCGGCGGCTGGCGGCAACACCATGGTGCTGCCCTTCGCGCTCCAGGAGAAGGGGACGTCGCTCCGCACCTGCGTCGAGAACTACCGCAAGCTCGCCGAGGGCGAGTGCTACATCGACACCGCCTTCCACCTCATCATCTCCGACCCCACCGCGGTCGTGCTCGGGCAGGAGCTGCCGGCGCTGGTCAAGGACGGCTACACCTCGTTCAAGGTGTTCATGACCTATGACGATCTCGTGCTCAGCGACAAGCAGTTGCTCGAGGTGTTCGATGTCGCGCGCCGCGAAGAGGCGCTGGTCATGGTCCATTGCGAGGGCTACGACGCGATCCGTTTCCTCACCGCCAAGCTGGAGCGCGAGGGCCATATCGCGCCGTATTATCACGGCGTGTCGCGGCCGCAGGCGGTCGAGCGCGAGGCGACGCATCGCGCCATCAGCCATGCCGAGGTGATCGGCGTGCCCATCATGATCGTGCATGTCTCCGGCCGCGAGGCGATGGAGCAGGTGCGCTGGGCCCAGCAGCGCGGACTGCCTGTTCATGCCGAGACCTGTCCGCAATACATCACGCTGACGGCCGACGACATGAAAGGCCTGAACATGGACATGTCAGGCGCAAAGTATGTCTGTTCGCCGCCGCCACGCGATGCCGAAAGCCAGCAGGCGATCTGGGAGGGCATCACCACGGGTGTATTCCAGACCTTCTCGTCCGACCACTGCCCGTTCCGCTACGACGATCCCAAGGGCAAGCTGACGCCGAATTCCCGCACCTCGTTCCGCTGGGTGCCGAACGGCATCCCCGGCGTAGAGACCCGGTTGCCGATCCTGTTCTCGGAGGGCGTCTCGAAGGGGCGGATCAGCTTGCAGAAATTCGTCGAGCTGACCACGACCAACCATGCGCGGATCTACGGGCTCTATCCGCGCAAGGGCTCGATCGGCGTCGGCTTCGATGCCGACGTCGTTCTATGGAATCCCAAATTGAAGAAGCCGATCCGGCAGGCCGATTTGCACCATGGTTCCGACTATACGCCGTGGGAAGGCTTTGACGTCACCGGCTGGCCCGTCACCACCATCGCGCGGGGCCGCGTGGTGTACGAGCAGGGCAAAATCGTCGGCGACAAGGGCGCGGGCGAGGTGCTCAGCCGTGGCAAGTCGAGCCTGGTGTGACGGAAAAATAATCGCATCGTGACGACGCCACCATGTCGTCTGTTGCGCATACCATCCTCGCGCCGCTGCGGCATCATTGATCCCTTTTCGCCGGCCGCCTTTCGGTGTAGCTCTGCGCCCACTTGTTAAGCGGCCGGGCGCCAATGCTGATCGCCGCCGAAATCATGCAGGAGACACCAGGGATGTACCCCAAAGTTCAGATGTTCATCGCCGGCGAGTGGACCGACGGCACCTCCGGCAAGTCGGAGGACATCCTCAACCCCGCCACCGGCCAGCCGATCGGCAAGACGCCGCACGCCTCGCGCCAGGACCTCGACCGCGCGCTGGAGGCCGCCAAGGCCGGCTTCGAGATCTGGCGCAAGACCTCGCCGTTCGACCGCTACAAGCTGATGCGCAAGGCCGCCGACATCATCCGCTCGCGCGCCGCCGAGATCGCACCCGTGATGACCATGGAGCAGGGCAAGCCGGTCGTGGAAGCGCAGGGCGAGACCATGCTGGCCGGCGACCTCATCGATTGGTTCTCCGAGGAAGCCCGCCGCGCCTATGGCCGCATCGTGCCGCCGCGGATGGGCAACGTCTCCCAGCTCGTGACCAAGGAGCCGGTCGGCCCGGTCGCCGCGTTCACGCCCTGGAATTTTCCGATCAACCAGGCGGTCCGCAAGATCTCGGCCGCGCTCGCCGCCGGCTGCTCGATCATCGTCAAGGGCCCGGAAGAAACCCCGGCAAGCTGCATGGAGCTGGTGCGCGCCTATGCCGACGCGGGCATTCCGGCCGGCGTCGTCCAGCTGGTGTTCGGCGTGCCGTCGGACGTGTCCGAATATCTCATTCCGCACCCGATCATCCGCAAGATCAGTTTTACGGGCTCGACCGCGGTCGGCAAGCATCTGGCCGCGCTCGCGGGCCTGCATATGAAGCGCGTCACCATGGAGCTCGGTGGCCACGCGCCGGCGATCGTGTTCGCGGATGCGGACCTCGACAACGCCGCCAAGATTCTCTCGGCCAACAAGTTCCGTAACGCCGGCCAGGTCTGCGTCTCGCCGACGCGCTTCCTGGTGCACGAAAGCGTCTATCAGCCCTTCGTCGACAAGTTCGTCGCCGCGGCCAAGAGCCTCAAGGTCGGCAATGGTCTCGACAAGGACACCCGCATGGGTCCGCTGGCGAACCCGCGCCGCGTCGACGCCATGGAAGGTCTGGTCTCCGATGCCGTGCAGCGCGGCGCCAAGGTCCAGGCTGGCGGCAAGCGCATCGGCAACGAAGGCTTCTTCTTCGAGCCGACTGTGATCACCGACGTGCCGCGCGATGCCCGCATCATGAACGAGGAGCCGTTCGGACCTCTTGCCCCGATCACCTCGTTCCGCAGCTATGAGGAGGTGGTGGCCGAGGCGAACCGCCTACCGTACGGCCTTGCCGCCTATGCCTACACCACCTCGACCAAGACGATGCAGGCGATCGGCTCCGACATCGAGAGCGGCATGGTGTCGATCAACCACCACGGCCTCGCGCTGCCGGAAGTGCCGTTCGGCGGCATCAAGGATTCCGGCTACGGCTCCGAGGGCGGCCTCGAGGCGATCGAGGGTTATCTCAACACGAAGTTCGTGACGCAGGCGAGCGCGTAAGCGAGATTTCGTGGGGTGGGTTAGGCTTGCGCTGACCCGCCCCACGCACTTGTGTGTAGCCCGGATGGAGCGAAGCGCAATCCGGGACGGTGTCCCCGCATTTCGCTTCGCTCCATGCGGGCTCAATTGCCTGACGGGCGAGACATGGACAACAGCCGTCACCCGAGCAAGCGCGTGTCCCTTGCCGGGATGCATATCGACCGGAATTCGGCCGTGCCGCTGCATCTGCAGATCGCGGCGCACATCCGCGCCGGCATTTTGCGCGGCACCTTTCCGGCCGGAACGCAATTCCTCGGCTCGCGCGAGATCGCGCGCGAACTGGGCTGCTCGCGCACGGTGGTGCTGACCGCCTGGGAACTGCTCTACGCCGAGGGCTATCTTGCATCGATGCCGCGCGGCAGTGTCATGGTGGCCGCCGTTGCAGCCCCGCATGCGGAGCCTTCATCCACTACGTCGCCTGCGAGCAAGCCCGCCCACATGTCGGAGCGTTGGCGATCGCTGCTTGGTTTGGATTACGAGACCAATTGGCCGTCTGTGTTCGCGCCCGGCGCACCCGACGTCTCGACCTTCCCGTTCAAGGAATGGTCGCGCCTGCTGCGGCTGTCCTGGCAAAATCCGAGAGAGCAGGAGTGTCTCGATCTTCCCTCGGAAGGCCATCCGCGCTTGCGGAGCGAGATCGCGAACTTTCTCGGCTCGGTGCGCGGGCTCGTCTGCGCGCCGGAAGAGGTCGTCGTCACCTCAGGCACATCGGGGGCGCTTGATTTCTGTAGTCGGATGATCCTCGATCCCGGCGACGAGGTCTGGGTCGAGGAGCCCGGCTTCGTCGAGGCCCGGTGGGCGCTCACGGCCGCCGGCGCGAAGCTCGTTCCAATTCCGGTCGATGACAAGGGCCTCGTCGTCTCCGAAGGTATCAGGCGCGCACCGGGTGCGAAGCTGATCGTGGTTACGCCGTCGCATCAATATCCGCTCGGCGTCAGCATGCACCTGGAGCGGCGGCTCGAACTGCTCGACTGGGCCAACAAGAACGACGTCTGGGTGATCGAGGACGATTACAATTCGGAGTTCAGACACCAGGACAGCATGATCGCCTCGTTGCGCTCGCTCGATCGCGAGGGGCGGGTGATCTATTTCGGCACCTTCTCGAAGATCATGATGCCGAATTTGCGGCTCGGCTACATCGTCGCCAACAGGCATTTCATCGAGGGCTTTTCCAAGGGCCGCGCGCGCATCGATGTGCACACCTCCGGCATCGGTCAGCTCGCGCTGACCGAGTTCATGCGGGAAGGGCACCTGCTGCGGCATCTGCGCGGGATGCGGCGGATCTACGCCGCACGTCGGAAGGCGCTGATCGATGCGATCGCAGCGCTGATGGCTGACGATCTCACCGTATCCTCCGCCGTCACGGGATTGCATCTGGTGGCGCTGTTTACCGATGCGATGCAGGCACGGATGAGCGACCGCGAGGCGGCCGCGGTCCTGAAGCAGGCCGGCATCCACGTCCAGCCGCTCTCGCAAAACTTTCTGGAGCAGCCGACGCGGCAGGGCCTGGTGTTCGGCTACGGACGGCTGCGGGTCGAGGATGCCGCGCCGCTGCTTGCGAGAATCGCGGCTTGCATCGGCAGCGGCTGCCGCAATGCGCCATCCGAGCCGGCGAAATCCTCTCTTACTGTTCGTACAATAAAGAGAGGCTGAGCCGACCGCTATGCATAGCTCGTAGGCATCCGGCTATCCCGCAACGCCGTTCAATCGCCTGCAAATTAGACAGACGTTTTTGAGTGATCCGATTGCAGTGCAGCGGGCGTCGCGATTTGCGCGGAGAAATCCGTGGTGCGCTGCACGTTCGTCGCGTGGAACGGTTCGCGTTCGCGTGCTCTCTGCGCGGGCACGGCTGCACCAAAACGTGCAGCCGGTGTTGCACCGCATGATGCCGGCCCTGCGCTGGTCTAGTGGTTTGCGACAACTCTGGCCCTATCCCGAGCCCATCGCTCTGTCGCACGCTCGCAGGCGGTGGCATGACAGGGGATGATGATGAGCGCTCTCGGTTTGGCATTGGACGTTGCGATGGCCGGCAAGCACCCAGCGTCCGGTTCGGACGTCATCCGTAACTGACGCCGCACATGAGTTCCTCCGGACATCACTGGGAAGTCGGCACCGATATCGGTGGCACCTTCACCGACATTATTGCCATCAGGCGCGATTCCGCGGAGGCGCGGATCGCAAAGGTGCCGTCGCGCCCCGACGCGCCGGTTCAGGCGATGCTGGAGGCGATCGAGGCGGTGGGCCTGCGCAAGAGCGAGGTCAAGCGCTTCGTGCACGGCACCACGCGCGTGACCAACGCCATTGTCGAGAACCGGCTGCCGAAGGTCGCGCTGGTCGCGACCGAAGGGTTCGCCGATGTGCTCGAGATCGCGCGTTATCGCCGCCGCGATCTCTATCGTCTCGACATTCCGCCGAAATCGCCGCCGCTGGTGCCGCCCGAACGATGCTTTGGGCTCGCCGAGCGCCTCGATCACGAGGGCCGGGTGCTCAAGGCGCTGGATGAGACCGAGATCGCACGTCTGGTGGCCTGGCTGAAGGAGACCGGCGTACAGAGCGTCGCGGTCGCGCTGCTTCACGCCTATGCCAATCCCATCCACGAAAAAATGCTCGGCGAACGGCTCAAGGGCGTCGTCGCCCACGTCTCGCTGTCGCACGAGGTCAATCCCGAGGCGCGCGAATACGAGCGGACGTCGGCCACCGTGTTCAACGCGGCGGCAATGCCGATCGCGGTCGAATATCTCAGCGAGCTGGAGCAGCGGCTGCCGATCGGCGCCGGCTTGCAGGTGTTTCATTCGGCCGGAGCCATGGTCCCGATCTCAGCCGTGAAGCGGCGGCCGCTGGTGATGGCGATGTCAGGCCCGGCCGCCGGTGTCTCTGCATCCGTCAGCATCGCGCGCCAGCTCGGCACATCGCGCATGCTCACCTTCGACATGGGTGGCACCACGACCGACGTCTGCCTGATCGTCGACGGTCAGGCCGAGATGACCGACGGCCGCATGCTCGGCGACAAGCCGCTGCGTCAGCCGATGCTTGCGGTCCATTCGATCGGGGCCGGCGGCGGATCGATCGTGCGAAACGGTCCGGGCGGCCTGACGGTCGGGCCGGAGAGCGCCGGCTCCCAGCCGGGGCCGGCCTGCTATGGCCGCGGCGGCACCGAGCCGACCATTACCGACGCGAACGCCGTGCTCGGCTATCTCAATCCCGAGACCAAGCTTGGCGACCGCATCGGCATCGACATCAAGGCCGCGGAACGCGTCATCGCGCCGATTGCGCGCGCCTTGGGGCTGAGCCTGACTGAAACCGCACTCGGCATCATCAAGGTCGCGAACGCGACGATGGCGCGCGCGCTCCGCCGCGTCACGGTCGAGCGCGGCATCGACGGCCGCGACTGCACGCTGCTCGCCTTCGGTGGCGGCGGCCCGATGCATGCCGCAGGCCTTGCCGATCTCTACGGGATTGCAGGGGTCGTGGTGCCCAGCGCCTCGAGCGCGTTCTCGGCGCTTGGCTGTCTCACCGCCGATTTCAGCTTCCTTCAGCAGCAGACGCTACGCGCGGCCCTGGATGGCATCGATCTCGCGCGCGTGTCGGAACGGATCGGGACGTTGATTGAGGATGCTTCGGCGCCGCTGATCGCCAACGGCGTTGCGCAGGCGGAGATTCAGGTCGAGCTGGTGGCGCTGATGCGCTACGCGGCGCAGAACGATGCCATCCCGGTGCCGTTCACGTTGCCGCTCGACGTGACCAAGCTGAAGAAGGACTTTCTGGCGCGGCATCACGAACTGTTCGGCTACGCGACCAGCGAGCCCTGCGTCATCGAATCCGTGCGCGTGCAGGCGCGGCGCCCGTCGACGACGGTGGTGAGCCGGCCGGCGACGGCGGTGAGGGCGGTGTCGTCAGGCAAGCGGGCCTGCTCATTCGACGGTCTCCACGATATCCCGACCGCCATCATCGATCGCGCCAAATTGACCGATGTCGTCAGCGGCCCCGCGATCATCGAAGACGCATGGTCAACGGTGGTGGTCCCGCCCGGCTGGCAAGCCAAACCCGATTCCGCCGGCAACCTGTCCCTGACGCGGAGGGCGGCATGAAGCTCGATCCGTTCGTCGTCGAGGTTATCAGGCACGGGCTCTCGGCCGCGGCCGAGGAAATGAGCCTGGTGATGACGCGCTCGGCGCGCTCGCCGCTGCTGCGCGAGGCCGGCGACCTGTCATCCGCAATCACGGATGGCCGCGGCGGCCTGGTCGGGCAGGGCCGCGACATCCCGATCCATCTCGGCGCGATGGCCTACACCATCCCCGAGTTGCTGAAGGTGATGCCGCGCGACAGCCTGAACGACGGTGACGTCGTGATCTATAATGTCGGCGCGCTCGGAGGCAATCACCTCAACGACGTCAAGGTCGTGCGTCCCGTCTTCGTCGACGGCGAGATCGTCGCCTTCGCAGTCAGCCTCGCGCACTGGCCCGACATCGGCGGCACCTGGCCCGGCAGTTATTTCGCGAAAGCCATCGACACTTTCCAGGAGGCGATGCGGATTCCGCCGGTGCTGATCGCAACCTCAGCCGGCGTCAATACGCCGATCGTGCAGCTGCTCAAGGCCAACGTCCGCGATCCCGAGTCCTGCGAGGGCGATCTGCTCGCCCAGATCGCCGCGACCAAGGCCGGCGAGAAGCGCATCCTCGAGCTCTGCCGCGAGCATGGCAAGGCGGTGTTCACGGCGACGCAGTCGCGCCTGCACGATCTCTCCGAAATCGAGATGCGGGAAGCGCTTCGCGACCTGCCGGACGGCGTCTACGAGGGCGAAGACTATCTCGACGACGGCAGCGTCAACAATGCACCTGCGCGCATCCATGTGAAAATCACCATTCGCGGCGACGAGGCGACCTTCGACCTCTCCGGCAGTTGCGATCGCGTCTCGAATTTCTGCAACACGACGCCGTTCATGGCGCGCTCGGCGGTCGCCTATGCCGCGCGCATCATGAGCGGACGCGACATGCACCAGAATGCGGGTGCGCTCCGGCCTCTGACCATCGTTACGCGCCCGGGCTCGATTCTGGAGCCGGGCTGGATGGCGTCCGTTGCCGCCGGCAACCATGAGACGTCCATGCGCATCGTCGATGCGATTTTTCGCGCGATGCAGGACACCATCCCCGAACGACTGTCGGCCGGTGGCGCGACCACCGCGGGCGTTCTGTTCTTCGCCGAGCCGCGGCAAAACGGCTCGTGGAAAATGCTCTACGAGGTCCACGGCGGCGGCGAAGGCGCGCGGTATGATCGGGCCGGCATGTCGGCGACGCGCGTGCATCTGTCCAACACGTCGAATACACCGGTCGAGGTGATCGAGGCGAACTACGCGATCCGCCTGGAGCAGCAGGCCATTCGCCGGCAGTCCGGCGGCGCGGGCGCCCATCGCGGCGGTGACGGCTCCGTCCGCACTTATCGCATCCTGGCACCCTCGATGCATCTGACCACCTGCATCGAGCGCATGGTGATCGCGCCATTCGGCATGCAGGGCGGCTATCCCGGCAAGGCCTGCCGCATCTCGCTGATCAGGCAGGGCGCGAACGTCGCCATCGACGGCAAATCGAACCTGGTGTTGCAGCAAGACGATCTCGTCACGATCGAGATGTGCGGCGGCGGCGGCTATGGCGCCGTGGCTGCGGAGTGAGGGGATTGCGATGAGCAGATTGTTGCGAACCGGGCTGAATGCGGGCGAAGCCGCGCCGATGGCCGTCGTTGGCGGCGAGGGCGTCTATTTTCACTTGTCCGATGGCCGCAAGCTGATCGACGGCAGCAACACCGGCGGCGGCCTCGGCCACCGCCATCCCGCGATGGTGGAGGCGATCCGCCGCGCGGCGGATACGCCGGTCGTGAACGAAGGCTGGTCCTGGGTCGGCCGCGAGCAGGCCGCCGACGATCTGATGGCCACCGCATTCAAGGGCGAAGACGACTGGGTCGGCGCAGTGCGGTTCTGCATCAGCGGCAGCGAGGCCAACGACATGGCGCTGTCGCTTTGCCAGGCGCTGACGCAGCGGTCGGCTCTGGCGACGCGCGAGCGCGCTTATCACGGCATCACCGGCCTCTCCCGCGCCATGACGGTGCAGCCGCAATGGCACGGCGGCCTCGCGGTGCACGCAGGCGGCTCGAAGCTGCCGGCGCCGATGGCACCGGTGCGGATCCTCCCGGCGCCGGATGGTGCGATCTATGGCGGATCGGCGAACAACACCTCGCCCAGCGAATATCTGGCGGATGCCACGCGCCTGCTCTCGGACACGGCCGCGACGATCATCGACTACACTCAGGGCGGCATCTATTACGACGGCGCCTATCAGGACGAGGTGGCGCGCTGCGCGCGGCAGGCGGGCTCGTACTGGATCGCGGACGAGGTCGTCACCGGTGCGGGCCGCGCTGGGCGCTGGTTCGCGTTCCAGGGAGCGCAGAGTCGCCCCGATATCGTGACGCTCGGGAAATCGCTCGGTGGCGGTGCGGCAGCCGTTGCTGCCGTCGTGGTGTCGAAGGACATTGTCGAGCGGCTCAAGGGCACGAGCTGGCAGAATTACGGCACGCTGCGCGGCCATCCGATCAGCATGGCCGCGGTTAGCGCCTATCTGAAGGTCGTCAGCGAAGAGAAGATCCTGGAGCACGTAGCGAGCCTGGAAAAGCTGTTCATCCGCCGCCTGCTCGCGATCGCGCAAAAGCATCCGAGCGTGCAGCGCGTGGCGGGACAGGGACTGCACTGGACGGTGGAGTTGCACGGGCCGGATTGGCGCGCCTGGCATGCCGACACAACGGAGGTCCCGATCGCCTCGCGCGTGGCGGAGCGCGCGCTGGAGGCGGGCGCGGTGATCGGCACCAGCGGTGAGCAGACTTCGCTGTTCCTGGCGCCGCCGCTGGTCATCTCCGAGCATGAGGCCGAATTGCTTCTGGATGCACTCGATCACGGCCTCGATATCGCAGACGAGGAGCACGGGTGAACGCAGGCCCCGCAACACGCTCGCCGGCCTGGCCGGCGGACGAGCCCTGGCATCTCGCGATGCCGGAGGGGACGCTGTACGACGCGCTGGCACGTGCGGCGAAGGATCGGCCGTCGCACCCGGCGACGGTGTTTTATGGTGCGAGCCTGAGCTATGCCGAGCTACGCGAGCGGGTCGATGCCTTGGCCGGCTTCCTGCAAAGCGCTTGCGGCGTGAAGTGCGGCGACCGCGTCATGATCGCGCTGCAAAACTCGCCGCAATATGTCATCGCCTACTACGCGGTGATGCGGGCAGACGCCGTGATCGTGCCGGTCAATCCCATGAACAAGACCGCGGAGCTCGCGTATCTCGCCGAAGACAGCGGCGCCAGGGTCGCGATCATCGGAAGCGAGCTGAGCGATGTCTTTGCGCCGCTGGTGGGTGAAGCTATCGCGCATGTGATCGTTGCGCATTATCGCGACGAGGTGCCGGCCGCCACGCCCTATACGCTGCCATCATGCGTCACCGAGGCGCAGTCGGACGTGCCGTCGTCATCGGGCTGGCATTCCTGGTCGTCCGCGATCACGAAAGGCTTGCAGCCTGATCCGATGAGGGCGGGCCCGGACGATCTGATGATCCTGCCCTACACGTCGGGGACAACAGGCAAACCCAAGGCCTGCATGCATACGCATCACAGCGCGCTGTTCACGGCCGTCTTGCAGGCACGCTGGTACGGACTCGACGGCAGCGACGTGATGACCGGCTTCATGCCGCTGTTCCATGTCGCGGGCATGCAGGGCTCGATGAATGCGACGATGGTGACAGGCGCTACGCTGGTGTTGATGGCGCGCTGGGACAAGGATCTGCTGCCGGACCTGTTCGAGACCTATGGCGTGACGTTCTGGAACGCGGCGCCGACCATGATCGTCGACGTGCTCGCCAGCGCCAGGTTTCGTGACCGCTGCTTTGCCAAGCTGAAAGTGCTGACCGGCGGCGGTGCGGCGATGCCGACCGCAGTGGCCGAGCGGTTGAAGGGCCGCTTCGGCCTCGATTTCGTCGAAGGCTATGGCATGACTGAGACCATGTCGCCGACCCATCTCAATCCGATGGCTGCGCCGAAGCGCCAGTGTCTCGGCATTGCCGTGCAGGAGACCGATGCGAGGGTCGTCGATCCCGAGACCTTGATCGAGCTCGACGACAATGTCGTCGGCGAGATTGTCGTGCACGGGCCGCAGGTGCTGCAAGGCTACTGGAACAGGCCACAGGCCGACGCTGACTCCTTCATCGAGCTCTCGGGAAAGCGGTTCCTGCGCACGGGCGATCTCGGCTATCGCGATGCCGAGGGCTACTTTTTTGCGGTCGACCGCCTGAAGCGGATGATCAATGTCAGCGGCTTCAAGGTGTGGCCGGCCGAGGTCGAAGCCGCGATGTACCAGAACCGCGCCATCCGGGAATGCTGCATCGTCTCGGCTCCCGACGACTACCGCGGCGAGACCGTCAAGGCGCTGGTGGTGCTCGATGAAGCCGCGCGCGCGACGACGTCGCCGGACGACATCGTCGGTTGGGCCCGCGGCGCGATGGCAAGCTACAAGGCGCCGCGCGCCGTCGTCTTCGTCGAGCAGCTGCCGCGCACCGCCAGCAACAAGATCAACTGGCGGCTTTTGCAGGATGCCGAATGGGGGCGGACGGCATGAAAGCTGCTTGGCTGGAAAAACGGTGCAAGACCGCGTTATGCTGCGCGCGCCGGCACGCCCCTCAAGCTGCGATCCCCAGCCTCACCAAGAAATCAGGAACCCGCTGATGCGTATCATCAACGTTGCCGCCGCCCAGATGGGCCCGATCCAGAAGGCCGACAGCCGCGAGGCCGTGGTCAAGCGCATGATTGCGCTGATGGACGAAGCCAAGGCAAAAGGCGCCGACCTGATCGTCTATCCGGAGCTGGCGCTGACCACGTTCTTCCCGCGCTGGTACGCGGAGGACCGGGCGGAGTTCGACACCTGGTTCGAGCGCGAGATGCCGAACGCGGCAACCAAGCCGCTGTTCGAGCGTGCGGCGCAGCATCAGATGGCCATGAACTTCGGCTATGCCGAGCTGACGCCCGACGGCCATCATTTCAACACCGCTATCCTCACTGACAAATCCGGCAAGATCGTCGGCAAATACCGCAAGGTCCATCTGCCAGGCCATGTTGAATACGATACCAAGCGGTCGCACCAGCATCTGGAGAAGCGCTATTTCGAGCCGGGCGATCTCGGCTTCAACGTCTGGCGCGAGCTGGGCGGCATCATCGGCATGGCCATCTGCAACGACCGGCGCTGGCCCGAGACCTATCGCGTCATGGGCCTTCAGGGCGTCGAGATGGTGCTGATCGGCTACAACACGCCGTCGGTGAATGCGGAGAGCAGCGACGAGGGCATCGAGAAGCGCCTGTTCCACAATCGTCTCTCGGTGCAGGCCGGCGCCTATCAGAACGCGACCTGGGTGGTCGCGGTGGCCAAGGCGGGTGTCGAGGACGGCCATCCGCTGTTCGGCGGCAGCCTGATCGTCGATCCCAATGGCGAGATCGTCGCCGAGGCCAAGACGGAAGACGACGAGGTTCTGGTTCACGCTTGCGACCTCGACGCCACCACGTTCGGCAAGACCACGATCTTCAATTTTGCCCAGCACCGCCGCATCGAGCATTACGGGCTGATCGCCAGCCAGACCGGCGCAGTGCCGCCGCCGGAGAAGTGACGCCGATGGCAGGCAACAGCGCATCCGGCATTTCCTTGTGCGAGCTCGATCCGCGCGACCGCTACAAGCTGCTTTGCGGGGTGGTCGTGCCGCGGCCGATCGCGCTGGTGACGACGCTGGACGCGAACGGAGCGGTCAATGCCGCGCCGTTCAGCTTTTTCAACGTCTTCTCCGAAAGCCCCGCACTGATCGTGCTCGGGCTCCAACACAAGCCGGATCACAGCCCGAAGGACACCACCCGCAACATCCATCGCGACGGCGAGTTCGTAGTTCACATGGTGGATGAAGCGCTGTCTGCCGCGATGAATGATTGCGCGGTCGATTTTCCCTCCGGCGACAGCGAGGTCGCGGCGACCGGGCTCGCCACGCTTCCCTCGATCGATGTGAAAGTGCCGCGCTTGGCCGCGGCACCCTTTGCGCTGGAATGCCGGCGCCACGTGGTGCTGAATTTTTCGCCCGATCGCGAGCTATTGGTCGGCGAGGTGCTCAGGGTTCATGCTCGGGAGGGTCTCGTCGACGAGACCAACATGTATGTGGATCTCGACGCCTACCGGCCGATCGGCCGCATGTTCGGCAATCTCTATACGACGCAGCGGGATACGTTCGCGCTTGCGCGCGAGAGCCATTCGCAATGGCTCGCGCGCCAGGACGGCAAAGAGCTGAAGGACGCCTAGTGAGCCGAGAACTGCACCGTACCCAATGCCATGGTGACGGCCGCCTGCGTCGGATCGATCACGGGAATACCAAGCGCGTCTTCCAGCGGACGGCGATGGCGCGCCATGCCGGCGCAGCCCATCACGATGGCGCGGGCACCGTCCTCGTCGCGCAGCGCGCGGCCGATTTCGATCATCCTGGCCAGCGTTCCTTCGCCCGACGCGGTTTCGGCAACGCTCATGTTGAGCGGCCGCTCGCCGGCGAGGCGGTCGGTCAATCCCATCTGCCTGAGATAGCGCATGTGACGCGGGATCGAGCGCTGGGCAATGGCGATGACGCCGAAGGTTTCGGCGCGGGCCAGCGCCGTCAGCACGCCGCACTCGGCGATACCGAACACGGGCCGGTCGGTGCCCTCGCGGCAAACCTGAAGACCGGGATCGCTGTAGCAGGCGATGACGAAGGCGGCCGAGCTGTTGTCGCCCTCGACCAGTTTTCGCAGCGGCATGGCGACGTTGTCGACATCGGCCTGGCTCTCGATGCCGAACGGCCCCTCGGCCAGCGACTGGCAGACCACTTCAGGCCCACCCTCGAAACCGAGCGGCTTCAGGGCTTCCTCCAGCCCTTGCGTGACCGCGGGGTTGGAGTTCGGATTGATGACGAGAATGCGCGGCCGGGGCATGTTGGTCTTCCCTTGAAATGGCGATCATCTAGCTCAGGCATATCATGGAGTGCCTCATGACTGAACCCACCTACGACCTGATCATCCGCGGCGGCCGCGTCGCCACCACGACCGATGTGTTCGAGGCCGATGTCGCGATCTCCGGCGAGACCATCGCGGCGATCGGCCGCGGGCTTCCGGCGGCGAAACGCGAGATCGATGCGCGCGGCAAGCTGGTGCTGCCCGGCGGCGTCGACAGTCACGCCCATATCGAGCAGCTGTCCGCGGCCGGCATCATGAACGCCGACACCTTCGAGAGCGCGACCGTCTCTGCCGCTTTCGGCGGCACGACGACGGTGATCCCGTTCGCCGCGCAGCATGTCGGCATGAAGCTGCCGCAGGTGGTCGAGGACTATCACGCGCTCGCCAAGAAAGGCGCCGTGATCGACTACGCCTTTCACATGATCATCGCGGACGCGACCTGGGAGACGGTCGAGGAGCACATTCCGGCGCTGGTGAAGCAGGGCCATGGCTCGATCAAGATCTTCATGACCTATGACCGGCTCAAGGTCGACGACGAGCCGTTGCTCGACATCCTCTTGGCCGCACGCCAGTCCGGCGCGATGCTGTGCGCCCATGCCGAAAATCACGGCATCATCGCCTGGATGGTGAAGCGTCTGCTTGCGCGCGGCTACACGATGCCGAAATACCACGCCGTCAGCCACGCCCGCGTCTCGGAGGCGGAAGCCTTCACCCGGCTGATCGGTATGGCGGCGCTGATCGACCAGCCGATCATGATCTTCCATGTGTCCACGGCCGAAGGCGCCAAGGTCATCCGCGACTCGCGCGGGCAGGGGTTGAAGGTGTTCGCCGAGACCTGTCCGCAATATCTGTTCCTCACGGCAAACGATCTCGACAAGCCCGGCGTCGAGGGCGCCAAGTGGATGTGCAGCCCGCCGCCGCGCACGCATTCCGACCAGGAGGCGCTGTGGCAGGCGCTGTCGCTCGGCGATCTCCAGACCATCTCGTCGGATCATGCGCCGTATCGCTACGACGAGACGGGCAAGCTGCGCGCCGGCCCCAATCCGAACTTCAAGCAGGTAGCGAACGGACTGCCCGGGCTGGAACTGCGGCTGCCGCTGCTGTTCGATGCGATGGTGTCGAAGGGCCGGCTCGGCCTTGAAAAGTTCGTTGAGCTGACCGCGACGGCGCCGGCAAAGATCTACAATCTGCATCCGCGCAAGGGCTCGATCGCCGTCGGCGCCGATGCCGATATCGCGATCTGGGATCCCAATCGCGAGACGACGATCGCCGACGAGATGATGCATGATCTCGCCGGCTACACGCCGTTCGCAGGCCGCAAGCTGAAGGGCTGGCCGGTTAGCGTTCTCTCGCGCGGCCGGGTGATCATCGACGGCAACAAGTGCCTCGCGGACGCCGGCAGCGGAAAATTCCTGGCGCGCAGCGGCGGTGAGGCGGCAAAGCCGACGGGGCGGCTCGTCGCCGACATGGATCCCGAGCGGAATTTCGGGGCAAAACTGCTGTGATGGTGGATCGCGCGCGATGAAGATCGTCATCTTCGGCGGCACCGGCTTTGTCGGCCTCAATGTTGCGGAGGCGCTGCTCGCGCGCGGCCACGATGTGACGCTGTATGACCGCGCAGAGTTGCCGCCATCAGCGCGGCGAACTCTTGCGGATTACGGCGCACGGCTCAAGGCCGTGCAGGGCGATATCACGGACGCAGATGCCATCGACGCCCTCATCGCCTCGGGCTGCGATGCGATCGTGCTGGGTACTGCCATCACGGCGGGTGACGAGCTGGAGCGTGCGTCAACCGCGCGCGTCCTCGAGATCAACGTGATGGCGCAGATCCCGGTCCTGCTCTCCGCGATCCGTCATGGCGTGCGCCGCGTTGTCAATCTCTCATCGGCGTCGGCCTATGGCGCCGCTGGCGCGCGGGTCGAGGTTCTCGACGAGGAAACGCCTTGCGATCCGGTCTCGTTCTACGCCATCAGCAAGTTCACCTCGGAGCGATCGGTGGCGCGCCATGCCGAGCTCTTTGGCGGTGATTTCCTGAACGTGCGTCTGAGCGCCGTGTTCGGTCCATGGGAGCGGCCCGGCTCGGTACGCGACACGCCAAGTCTCCAGTACCAGATCCTGGCTGCATTCGCGCGCGGCGAGCCGGCGGTCATGCCTGAAGCAGGCATGAGGGACTGGATCTACGCGCCGGATGTGGCCGAAGCCGTCGCACTGCTCATCGAAGCGGAGCGGCCGCGCCATCGGCTCTACAACATCTCCCGCCGCGAGCTATGGCCAGCGCTGCAATGGGGCGAGGCCTTTGCGGCGCTGCATCCCGGCCTGCAATGCCGGCTTGCGGTGTCCGGCGAGCAGACGGCCATCAAGCTGCATGGATCCTATCGCGCGCCGCTGTCGGTGACGCGGATGGCGGATGAGTTCGGCTGGCGCGCGCAGTTCGGCTGCGCTGAATCCGCCGCCGCGATGAGCGCGTGGTTGTCCCATCACAAGGAGTGGATCTGAAATGCGGCTGCAGGGGCGCACGGCCATCATCACGGGAGCAGCTTCGGGCATCGGTCGTGCGAGTGCAAAACTGTTCGCGGAGGAGGGCGCGCGTCTGGCCCTGGTCGATCGCGATGCGGCCGGCCTTCAGGAGACGCTGAGCTTGGTCGATGAAGCGACAACGCATGTCGGCGACGTCGGCGACGCCGATTTCGCCGAAATCGTTGTGCACGATGTCGTGGCGCGACACGGCCGGCTCGACATCCTGATGACGGCCGCCGGCTTCTCCTGCGGCGGCACGGTGCTGACGACGAGCCCGGACGACTGGGACGCGGTGTTCCGCGCCAATGTCGGCGGCACCTGGTTGTGGGCGCGGGCGGCGGTGCCTCAGATGCAGCGGCAGAAGAGCGGCTCGATCATCACACTGGCATCGCAACTCGCCATTGCCGGCGGCAAGGGCAACAGCGCCTACATCGCCGCCAAGGGCGCGATCGTCAGCTTGACCCGGACGATGGCGGTGGATTTCGCAACCGACGGCATCCGCGTCAACGCGATTGCGCCCGGCGCGATCGACACGCCGATGCTGCGCCGCAGCTTTGCCCGTCACGCCAATTCGGACGAGGTGCGCGAAGCCTCCCGCAACCGTCATGCCATGAAGCGGTTCGGCCAGGCGGAGGAGATCGCACAGAGCGCGCTGCATCTCGCCAGCGACGCATCTTCTTTCACGACCGGCACCGTGATGGTGGTTGACGGAGGCTGGCTCGCGGCATGAGCGACGCGCTGACAGAGCTCGAAGCTGATATTCGCGCCGATCTAGCCAGGATCGCGCATCCCGGCGCGGCATGGCTCGAACCGAAGACCGGACCGGACGGCAAGCCTGCGCTGGATGTTCTTATCGTCGGTGCCGGCCAGTCCGGGATCGCGATCGGCTTCGGCCTGATGCGCTCGCGCGTCAGCAACATCCTGTTGCTCGACAAGGCCGAGGAGGGGAAGGAGGGCCCGTGGCTCACCTATGCCCGCATGCCGACGCTGCGCAGTCCAAAGGATTACACCGGTCCGGACCTTGATATTCCGAGCCTGACCTATCAGTCCTGGCACGAGGCCCGTTTTGGACGAGAGAGCTGGCAGACACTCGACCTGATCCAGCGTGGCCATTGGGCGGACTATCTGCTGTGGCTGCGACGCACGATCCGCTTGCCTGTGCGCAATAGCTGCGAGCTTCTGGAGATTGCGCCAGCGGCCGACGGCCTGCTCGTCGCGCGCGTGAAGCGTGCAGACGCGATTGAGACGCTGTACGCCCGCAAGATCGTGCTGGCGACGGGGCAGGAGGGTATGGGCGACTGGATGATTCCGGAGCCGCTGCGCGATCTGCCGGCCGGCTCAGTCGCAACCGTTGTCGGCGATATCGACTTCGAAAGCCTGCGCGGCAAGCGCGTGGCCGTGATCGGCGCCGGCGCCTCCGCCTTTGACAATGCGGCAACAGCGCTGGAGGCGGGCGCAGCCGAAGTGCATCTGCTGTGCCGCCGTGCGCAGATCCAGGTGATCCAGCCCTATCGCTGGCTGACCTTTCGCGGCTTCCTGCGCCATCTCAGCGATCTCGACGATGCCTGGCGCTGGCGCTTCATGCGCAAGATCCTTGAGATGCGCGAAGGCTTTCCGCAGCCGACCTTTGACCGCTGTGCGCGTCATACCAATTTCACATTGCACGAGGGCGCGCCTATCGAGAGCGTCAGACAGATCGAAATCGGTCTTGAATTGCAGACGCCGCGTGGCACGATACCTGCGGATTTCGTCATTTGCGGCACCGGCATCGACATGAACTTTGCCGGCCGCGGCGAGCTGCGCCGCTTTGCCGGCAATATCGCGACCTGGGCCGATCGCTACCAGCCGCCTTCGAGCGAGCGCAACGCACGGCTCGGTCGCTTTCCCTATCTGGCCGACGATTACGCCTTCACCGAGCGCGTGCCGGGCGAGACGCCGTGGATCTCCGACATCCATCTTTTCGCCATCGCCTCCACCATGAGCTTCGGTCCGTCGGGATCGTCGATCAACGCGATGACGACAGCCGTTCCCAAGCTGATCGACGGCCTGACGCGCGGCCTATTTCGCGCCGATGTTGAACGTCACTGGGCTTCGCTCAGCGCCTATGACGTGCCGCAGGCCGTGGTTGCGCGGCCCGCGCGAAAAATGGAGGAGCAGCGATGATCATCCATGCACCGCCGCGACGAAGCGCCTCTGCGGGATTGGCGCGCAACTTGCTTCCTTCTTGACCTGCCTTGCTGGCGTTCTTGCCGAAATTTTGGGGAAAACGAATGCGTTTTGTGTCTTTCAGGCCCGCGGCCTCAGTCCTCGCCACCACTGCGCTGTTGCTCATTGCCACCGCGCCTTCGCAGGCACAGACGAGAGCGGAGACGTTGCGCTATGTCACGGGCTCTGCCGTCAACACGCTCGATCCCAACATTCCCGGATCGACGCGCGAATCCTTCGCGTTGAGCATGAGCACATACGATCGGCTGGTAGCGTTCGGCCGCAAGCAGCTCAACGGCAAATGGGTGTTCGATCTCGACACGATTACCGGCGAGCTCGCCGAATCCTACGACGTCAGCCCCGATGGACTGAAGCTGACCTTCCGCCTGCGCAAGGACGCCAAGTTCCAGGACGGCTCGCCTGTCACGGCCGAGGACGTGAAATGGTCGCTCGATCGCTGCGTCACCGCGCCGATCCTCGGCAAGGCGCAGCTGCTGACGGGATCGTTGACCTCGGCCGACCAGTTCAAGGTGATCGATCCCCTCACCATCGAGGTGACGCTGCCGAAACCCGACAAGCTCGCGCTGCCCAATCTCGCGACTGTCTATCCCATGATCATCAACTCGAAGGTCGCGAAAGAGCACGCGACGGCGGATGATCCCTGGGCGACCGCGTGGCTGAAGGAGCACACAGCCGGCAGTGGCGCCTATGTGGTCGAGACCTTCAAGCCGGGCGAGCAGGTCATCATCAAGCGAGATGAGGCCTGGAATCGAGGCACGGCCAACAAGCCCGCGTTCTTCAAGCGTGTGATCATTCAGTCGGTGCCGGAGCCGGCCACCCGCGCCAATCTCGTCGAGCGCGGCGATGCCGACCTCGTCGTCGATCTCCAGGCCAGCGACGTGCAGTCGCTCGAGGCCAAGGGCAAGCTCAAGGTGGTCTCGACCCCGCAGTACAATGCGATCACCTATGTCTCGATGAACAACCAGATGCCGCCCTTCGACAACGTCAATGTCCGCCGCGCCATCGCTTACGCGTTGCCCTATGACGACATGTTCAAGGCCGCTCTGTTCGGCCGCGGTGCGCCGCTGTTCGGCGCGACCTGGCCGGACGGCAAGCCGCTGAACGGCATCTATCCGTTCCAGCAGCCGGTGAAGCTCGACCTCGACAAGGCCAGGGAATATCTCAAGGCGGCCGGGCTCCCCGAGGGTTTCTCGACCACCTTCAGCTTCAACGTCGGCCAGTCCTCGACCGCAGAGCCGATGGCGGCGCTGGTGAAGGAATCGCTCGGCAAGATCGGGATCAAGGTCGACATCCAGAAGCTGCCGGATGCGCAGATGTCGACGCAGATCAACGAGAAGAAGCTTCCCTTCTACACCGAGGGCATCGTAGCCTGGCTGCCGTCGACCGATTACTTCTACCGCAACTTCTACACCGGCAATCAGCGCTGGAATTACAGCTCGATCAACAACCCGGATCTTGCCGCAATCGCGCAGGAGGCGCGCTTCGAGCCGGACAAGGCCAAGTATGAGGAAGCCGGCCGCAAGCTCAACGCGATGCATGCCGATCTGATGCCGCAGATCATGCTGTGGCAGCCGAACCAGGATGCGGTGATGGCGTCGTCGGTCGAAGGCTACACTTACGAGTTCCACCGCCAGGTCGACTATCGCGACGTCAGCCGCAAGTGATGGCGGACAACGAGAGGAGCTCTCAGAGGTGACGACCGGTCTTGGTGCAACCATGGTGCGGGCGGGCAGGCGGCTTCTGTCGTCGCTGCCGGCGCTGTTCGGGGTGCTGGTGTTCACCTTTCTCCTGATGCGCGTGCTGCCCGGCGACCCCGCGGTGTTCTTCGCCTCGGGCCCCAATGCCGGCAAGGAGGAGATCGAGCAGATCCGCAAGCAGATGGGGCTCGACAGGTCGGTGCCGGAGCAGCTCGTATTCTATCTCTCCGACATCGGCCACGGCAATCTCGGCCGCTCCATGATGACGGGGCAGCCGGTGCTGAAGGACCTGCGCGAGCGGCTGCCGGCCTCGCTGGAGCTCACCTTCACGGCGCTCCTGATCGCGCTGATCGCGGCTGTGCCGCTCGGCGTAGTCGCGGCCCTGAAGCCCGGCTCGATCGTCGATCACGGTGTGCGGCTGTTCTGCGCGCTTGGCGTCTGCGTGCCGACCTTCGTCTCGGGCCTGCTGCTGATTTACGTCTTCTACTACCTGCTCGGGCTGGCGCCTGATCCGACCGGGCGGGTCGACGTCTTCACTTCGCTGCCGCCGCAGCGCACCGGCTTCCTGTCGATCGATTTCCTGCTTGCGGGTGATATCGAGGGCTGGTGGGCCGCCTGCAAGCAGCTGATCCTGCCGGCGGTGAGCATGGCCCTGTTCGTGATCGCGCCGCTGGCGCGGATCACGCGCGCCTCGATGCTGGTCTCGCTCGGCAGCGATTTCGTGCGCACCGCGCGCTCGGTCGGATTGTCCTGGCGCAAGGTGGTCGTCACTTATGCGTTGAGGAACGCGATCCTGCCCGTCATCACCATCGCCGGCATCGTGTTCTCGACCATGCTGGGCGCCAATGTCCTGGTGGAGAAGGTGTTCTCCTGGCCGGGCGTCGCTTCCTACGCGCTTGATGCGCTCCTATCCTCCGACTATGCGCCGGTGCAGGGTTTCGTGCTGCTGATGGCCAGCCTGTTCGTGCTGGTGAATCTCGTGGTCGACATCTGCTACGGCATCGCCGATCCCAGGGTGTCGATCGCATGACCAGCGCAACTCTCCGTCATTCGGTCTGGATCCTGCGCGGCAATCCGCTCACCGGCGTCGCCGCGGCCGGCGTTGCGCTGTTCGTCCTGATTGCGATCTTCGGGCCGTGGATCGTGCCCTATGATCCCGTGGTTTCGAATGTCTCGGAGGCTCTTTTGCCGCCGAGCGCGGCGCATCTCGCCGGCACCGACCAGCTCGGACGCGACGTCTTCAGCCGCCTCATCGTCGCAACGCGGCTCGATCTTGCCATTGCGGTCTCTGCGGTCGGCATCTCCTTCGTGATCGGCGCCGTCGTCGGCGCGTTCTGCGGCTATGCCGGCGGCAAGCTCGATCGCGGCGTCGGCCGCTTCGTCGATGTGATGATGGCCTTTCCGCTGTTCGTGCTGGCGATGGCGATGGTTGCCGCCCTGGGCAACCGGATCGAGAACATCGTGATCGCGACCGCGATCATCAATCTTCCTTTCTACATCCGCTTCGCGCGCGCCGAGGTGAACGTCCGCCGCAATGTCGGCTGGGTGGAGGCCGCGCGCGCCTGCGGCGAGAGCCATTTCTCGGTGGTGCTGCGCTTCCTGCTGCCGAATATCCTGCCGGCGATGGCGGTGCAGATCTCGCTCAATCTCGGCTGGGCCATTCTCAATGCGGCCGGCCTGTCCTTCATCGGTCTCGGCGTTAAGCCGCCGACGCCGGAATGGGGCATCATGGTCGCGGAGGGCGCGCGCTTCATCTCGACCGGGCGATGGTGGCTGGTGGCCTTTCCGGGCCTTGCGCTGATGATGGCCGTGCTGTGCTTCAATCTCCTCGGCGACGGGATGCGGGACATTCTCGATCCGCGGATGCGCACATGAGCGAGGAGCTGCTAGGAATCAACGACCTCCACGTTTCGTTCTCGACGCGGCGCGGCATGGTCGAGGCCGTGCGCGGCGTGACGCTCTCGGTCGAGAAGGGCGAGATGCTCGGCCTCGTCGGCGAGAGCGGCTCGGGCAAGTCGGTCACCGGCTTTGCGACGACGCGGCTGCTCGATGCGGCCGGGCGCGTCACCGGCGGCAAGATCCTGTTTCGCGGGCAGGACGTCACAAAACTCAGGGGCGATGACCTCCGTCAGCTCCAGGGCGCCGCGATGTCCATGATCTTCCAGAATCCGCGGGCGGCGCTCAACCCGATCCGCGCGATCGGCCTGCAGATCGCGGATGCGATCCTCACGCATAAGAAGATATCGAAGGACGCTGCGCGCGCCGAGACGCTGGAGCTGTTGCGCGCGGTCCAGATCCGCGACCCCGAGACGCGGATGAACGCCTATCCGCACGAGCTGTCCGGCGGCATGTGCCAGCGCGTGATGATCGCGATCGCGATCTCGTGCAATCCTGCGCTGCTGATCGCCGACGAGCCGACCACCGGCCTCGACGTCACCACCCAGAAGGTGGTGATGGATCTGCTCGCAGATATTGCCGCCGCGCGTGGCATGGCGACGATCCTGATCACGCACGATCTCGGTCTCGCCGCGCGCTATTGCCGCCGCATCGCCGTGATGGAGCGCGGACGCATCGTCGAGGAAGCGAGCCCCAAAAAGCTCTTCAGCGCACCGCAGCACGCCTATACCCGCCGCCTCGTTGCGGCATCGCCGACCGCGACGTCGCGGATCGAGGACCTCGTGACGGAGGAGGAGCGGGAGCGGCACGCGACGATCGTCAGCAAGCCAAGGCAACAGCTCCCGCACGGGACGCCGCCGCTCCTCGAGGTGCGGAAGCTCGCCAAGCGTTTTGACCAGGGCTCCGCGGCGGTCGCGGATTTCTCGATGACGATGGCCGGCGGCGAGAGCGTCGGGCTCGTTGGCGAGTCCGGCTCCGGCAAGAGCACGACGTCGCGGATGATCTGCCGTCTGATCGACCCGAGCGAAGGCGATATCGTGTTCGACGGGCAGTCGATCGGCCATGTCGCCTCGCGCGACTTCCATCGCTCGCCGCTGCGCAAAGACATCCAGATGGTCTTCCAGGACCCGAACGAGAGCCTCAACCCGCGCTTCACGGCGTTCGACTGCATCGCCCATCCCCTGATGCGGCTCGACGGCATGCGTGCGGCCGATGCGCTGCGCAAGCGTGTGGAAGAGTGTGCGGAGCGGGTGGGCTTGCCGCTCGATCTGCTGCCGCGCTTTCCGCACCAGCTCTCCGGCGGCCAGAAGGCCCGCGTCGGCATTGCCCGCGCCATCGCCTGCCGGCCGCGGCTCCTGGTGCTGGACGAGCCGACCGCCGCGCTCGACGTTTCGGTGCAGGCGGTGGTGCTGCAACTGCTCGACCGTTTGCGCCGCGAGAACGACATCGCGCTGCTGTTCGTCAGCCACGATCTCAATGTCGTGCGCATGCTCTGCGACCGCACCATCGTGCTGCGCAACGGCGGCATCGTGGAGCAGGGGGAGAGCCGGGCGCTGTTCGATAATCCCAAGACCGACTACACGCGCAAGCTGGTCGAAGCGATCCCTCATATCGAGACCGGACCGGCGCTGGCGGCCGCGCTTTGATGCTTGGACCGGTCGAAATCCCGATGAGATCGCGCTGGCGAAGGCCCGGTTAGTGGCATACCATTTGCACGCCAACGGGTTCTGGTTTCACCTGCCTTTGGCCAACGATGGCCGGCATCACGGCACTACTGGGAGGATTTCATGGATCGCAGGACCGTATTGAAGGGACTGGCCGGCGCGGGCGGTCTGGCGTTGACCGGCCTCTCGGCCCCGGCGATCGCACAAGGCGCCTCTGCGCGCACCCTGCGCTTCGTGCCGCAAGCCAACCTCGCCAATTTCGATCCGATCTGGGGCACGCAATATGTCGTGCGCAACGCGGCGGCGCTGGTCTGGGACACGCTCTACGGCGTCGATGCCAAGCTCCAGCCGCAGCGTCAGATGGTCGAATCCGAGGAGACCACCGACGACGGCAAGACCTGGACCTTCAAGCTGCGCCCGGGTCTCAAGTTCCATGACGGCGAGCCCGTGCTGAGCAAGGACGTCGTCGCGAGCCTGTCGCGCTGGGCCGCGCGCGACCCAATGGGCCTGATGATCCTCGCTATCCAACAGGAATTGACAGCGGTCGACGACCGCACCTTCAAATGGGTGTTGAAGCAGCCTTTCCCGAAAATGCTGTACGCGCTGGCCAAGAACAACGCGCCGTGCTCCTTCATCATGCCCGAGCGCATCGCGAAGACCGATCCGTTCAAGCAGATCACCGAATATGTCGGCTCGGGTCCGATGAAGTTCGCCAAGAGCGAATGGGTGCCCGGCGCCAAGTCGGTGTTCGAGAAGTTCACCGATTACGTGCCGCGACAGGAGAAGGCGTCGTGGCTTGCCGGCGGCAAGAACATCCTGGTCGATCGCGTCGAGTGGCTGGTGATGCCGGATCCGGCCACCGCTGCGGCCGCCTTGCAGAACGGTGAGGTCGACTGGTGGGAGAACCCGATCTCCGATCTCGTGCCCGTGCTGAAGAAGAACAAGAACATCAGCGTCGATATCGGCGATCCCCTCGGCAATATCGGCTCCTTCCGCATGAACCATCTGCACCCACCCTTCAACAATGTGAAGGCGAGGCGCGCGGTGCTGATGGCGTTGAGCCAGGAAGACTATATGCGTGCGCTGGTCGGCGACGACGATACGTTGTGGAAACCGCTGCCCGGCTTTTTTACGCCGGACACGCCGCTCTACACCGAGTTGGGCGGCGAGATCCTGAAAGGAAAGCGCGATTTCGATGCGGCCAAGAAGCTGCTCGCCGAGAGCGGCTATTCCGGCCAGCCGGTCACATGCGTGGTCGCGCAGGACCAGTCGATCACGAAGGCGCAGGGCGACGTCACCGCGGATCTGCTCAAGAAGCTCGGCATGAATGTCGATTTCGTCGCGACCGATTGGGGCACGGTGGGCGCGCGCCGCGCGATGAAGACACCGCCGGGGCAGGGCGGCTGGAACATGTTCCACAGCTGGCACGCCGGCGCCGATTGCATCAATCCGGCCGCCTACACCGCCATCCGCGCCAATGGCGACAAGGCCTGGTTCGGCTGGCCCAACAGCCCGAACACCGAGAAGGAGATCACGGCCTGGTTCGACGCCAAGAATCTCGAGGAAGAGAAGGCCGCGATCGGGCAGGTCAACAAGGCGGCGCTCGAGGATGTCGTCTACGCGCCGACCGGCTTCTTCCTGACCTACACGGCATGGCGCAAGAACGTCTCCGGCATCACCAAGGGGCCGCTGCCGTTCTTCTGGGACGTGTCGAAATCCGCATGATGGTACGCTGAAGCCAGATGCTCTCTTACATCCTCCGTCGCATCGTCTCGACCTTGCCGGTAATGGCAATCGTCGCGCTGTTCGTGTTCAGCCTGCTCTACATCGCGCCGGGTGATCCCGCCGTGGTGATCGCGGGCGATCAGGCGAGCCCGGAGGATGTGGAGCGCATTCGCCAGGGCCTCGGTCTCGACCGTCCCTTCCTGATCCAGTTCGGAAGCTGGGTCTGGCGCATCCTGCACGGCGATCTCGGCACCTCGATCTTCACCAGCCTTCCGGTCTCCGCGATGATCGGACAGCGTCTCGGACCGACGCTGTCGCTGATGACCGTCACTTTGCTGCTCACGATCGTCGTCGCCGTGCCGCTCGGCGTGGTGGCGGCGTGGAAGGCCGGCAGCTTCATCGACCGCGCCATCATGGCGTTCGCCGTGTTCGGCTTCTCGCTGCCCGTCTTCGTCGTCGGCTATGTCCTTGCCTACATCTTCGCGCTGGAGCTCGAATGGCTGCCCGTGCAGGGGTACACGCCGCTCACGGAGGGCTTCTGGCCGTGGCTGCAAAACCTGATCCTGCCGTCGATCGCGCTCGGCTGCGTCTACATCGCGCTGATCGCGCGCATCACGCGTGCCACCATGCTCGAGGTCTTGCAGCAGGACTATATCCGCACCGCGCGAGCCAAGGGCCTCGGGCAGGGCGGCATCCTCTTCGTTCACGCGCTGAAGAATGCCGCGGTCCCGATCGTGACCGTGATCGGGATCGGCATCGCGCTCCTGATCGGCGGAGCGGTCGTCACGGAAAGCGTGTTCGCGATTCCCGGCCTCGGCCGGCTCACGATCGACGCGATCCTGCGCCGCGACTATCCCGTCATCCAGGGCATCGTGCTTCTCTTCAGCTTCGTCTACGTCCTCGTCAATCTGATGATCGACGTCGTCTATACGCTCGTTGACCCGAGGATCCGCTATTGACCGATACGACCGTCAATCCGCAATCGCTGCCGGCCGGCTTCGTTCTCGCGCCGCAACTGCCCGAAATCCTGCGGCCGGTCACGATCAGGCGTGGTTTCCTGGGATTCTTGCGCGGCCATCCCACCGTCGCGATCGGCGGCGCACTGCTGCTGGCACTCGTCTTCATTGCGATCTTCGCGCCGTACCTCTGGACAGTCGACCCGACTGCGCTCGCGCCCGCCAAGCGTACGCGGGCTCCGTCGGCACTCTACTGGTTCGGCACCGACGTGCTTGGCCGCGACATCTATTCGCGCGTGCTGTTCGGTGCGCGGGTCTCGCTCACGGTCGGCCTGTCAGTTGCGATCTTCGCCTCCGTGGCGGGTCTCGCCATAGGCATGGTCTCCGGCTTCGTCCGCTGGGCCGACGGCATCTTGATGCGCTTCATGGACGGATTGATGTCGATCCCGCCAATCCTGCTTGCGATTGCGCTGATGGCGCTGACGCGCGGCAGTGTCGGCAACGTCATCCTGGCCATCACCATCGCCGAGATCCCGCGGGTTTCCCGTCTTGTCCGGAGTGTGGTGCTGTCGCTGCGCGAGCAGCCCTATGTGGACGCGGCGGTCGCCTGCGGCACGCGCACGCCGATGATCATCCTGCGCCACATTCTGCCCAACACGCTGGCGCCGATGCTGGTTCAGGCAACCTACATCTGCGCCAGCGCCATGATCACGGAGGCGATCCTGTCCTTCATCGGGGCGGGCACGCCGCCGACCATTCCGTCCTGGGGCAACATCATGGCCGAAGGCCGCGCGCTGTGGCAGGTCAAGCCCTACATCGTGTTCTTCCCGGCGGCATTCCTCTCCGTCACCGTGCTCGCCGTGAACCTGCTCGGCGACGGCCTTCGCGATGCGCTCGATCCGCGCATGGCCAAGAGCCTCTGATGTCGAGGGGTTGATCGAGATGGCTTTGCTCGAAGTCGAGAACCTCCAGACCCACTTTCGCACGCCCGGCGGCATCAACCGTGCGGTCGACGGCGTGTCCTTTCATGTCAACGAAGGCGAGACGCTCGCCATTGTTGGCGAATCCGGCTGCGGCAAGTCGGTGACCTCGATGTCGCTGATGCGGCTGATTCCGGAGCCGCCGGGCAGGATCGCAGGCGCCGTCCGCTTCGCGGGCAGGGACCTGCTGCAACTGTCCGACCGCGAGATGCGCGCCATCCGCGGCAACGACATCTCGATGATCTTTCAGGAGCCGATGACGAGCCTCAACCCGGTTCTGACGGTCGGGCGCCAGATCCGCGAAACGCTGATGATCCATCAGGGCCTCGACAAGCAGGCGGCCGAGGCGCATGCGATCGAGATGCTGACGCTGGTCGGCATTCCCGAGCCGAAGCGGCGTGTGCGCGAATATCCGCATCAGCTTTCCGGCGGCATGCGCCAGCGGGTGATGATTGCGATCGCGCTGGCCTGCAATCCAAAGCTCCTGATCGCGGACGAGCCGACCACCGCGCTCGACGTGACCATCCAGGCACAGATCCTGAAGCTGATGCTCGATCTCAAGCGCCGGGTCGGTGCGGCGATCATCCTGATCACCCACGATCTCGGCGTCGTCGCCGAGATCGCCGAGCGCGTCATGGTGATGTATGCCGGCCGCAAGGTCGAGGAGGCGCCGGTGGCCGAGCTGTTCCGCTCGCCGCGTCATCCCTATACGCAGGGCCTGCTTGGCGCAGTGCCGCGGCTCGGCTCGTCACTAACAGGCACCGCGCGGCGGCTGGCCGAAATCCCGGGGCAGGTGCCCGATCTGCGCAAGCCCATCATTGGCTGCGTCTTCGCCGGCCGCTGCGCGCTCGCGACCGATCTCTGCCGCCAATACGCGCCGGGCCTTGAGGAGAAGGCGCCTCGCCACGTCGCCGCATGCCACTACGCCGCCAAGGGGGCCATCGCGGCATGAGCCCTCCGTTGCTCCAGGTCAACGACCTCAAGAAGCACTTTCCGGTCAAGACCGGCCTGTTCGGCCGCAAGTCCGAATGGGTCTATGCGGTCGACGGTGTATCCTTCGAGATCGCGCGTGGCGAGACGCTGTCGCTGGTCGGCGAGTCCGGTTGCGGCAAGTCGACGGTCGGCCGCGCCATCCTGCGGCTGTTCGACATCACCTCGGGCCAGGTGATCCTCGACGGCCAGCGCATCGACGACGCCCATCCAAGCACGATGCGCCAGATGCGCCGCCGCGTGCAGGTGGTGTTCCAGGATCCGTTCTCCAGCCTCAACCCGCGCATGCGCGTGCGCGACATCCTGGCCGAGCCGATCCGCAATTTCGGCCTCGCCAAGTCAGCCATCGATCTCGAAACGCGCGTCACGGCGCTGATGGACACCGTGCGGCTGCCGCGCGAGGCGCTGAACCGCCGGCCGCACGAATTCTCCGGCGGCCAGCGTCAGCGCATCGGCATCGCGCGGGCGCTGGCAGCCGAGCCCGAGCTGATCGTCTGCGACGAGGCGGTCTCCGCGCTCGACGTCTCGGTCAAGGCGCAGATCGTCAATCTATTGCAGGATCTCCAGCGCGAGTTCGGCCTTGCGCTGTTGTTCATCAGCCATGACCTCGCCATCGTCGAGCACATGACCCATCGGGTCGCGGTGATGTATCTGGGCAAGATCGTCGAGGTGGCGCCGCGCCGCGAGATTTTTGCCGTGCCAAGGCATCCCTACACCAAGGCGCTGCTCTCCGCGGTCCCGCTGCCCGAGCCCGGAGCCCAGCGCAATCCCATCATCCTCAAGGGGGACGTGCCGAGCCCCATCAATCCGCCGAGCGGGTGCCGCTTCCACACCCGTTGCCCATACGTCTTCGATCGCTGCCGGACGGAGGAGCCGACGCTGCGTTCGACCGGACCCGAGCAATGGGTGGCCTGTCACCTCGAAGAGGCGCCGTAGGCCCCTCAGCCCTGGCGGCGCAGGAAGCCTGTGATCGTGACCTTTTCCCAAATCCCGGCTGCGGCGAAGGGATCGGCGCGGTTGAAAGCTTCGACCTCGGCGCGGCCGGGTGCCTCGATCAGGAACAGGCTGCCGATCATGTTGGCGCCGTCGTCGGAGACCAGCGGCCCCGACATCACGATCTTGACGCCGAAGCGCGATGTGTCGCTCAGGAAGGCCTTGTGGGCGTCGTAATTGGCGAGCCGGGTCGGCAGCGCGCCGGCGCGGTCGAGGGCGTGAATGGCGAACAGCATGATGTCTCCGTTGACGTGTTGGTGTTGTTGGGACGGCCGCGGAGGCGGCCGTCCGTGCTTGTGATCAGCGGTTGGGCTACTTGGCGCCGAGCTTGCCGGCGTCCTCGAAGGTCGGGCAGGTCCGCTGCTCCAGCGGCACGTCGAACGGCTGGTAATTGTCCTTGGTGATGACGGTCGGCTTCAGCACGATCTCGGAAATGACAGGCTGGTTGCGCAAGCTGCGGATCGCCATCATGGTGCCGAGACAGCCTTGCGCAAATCCGTTGTAGTCGCCGCTCGCAAGCAGCTTGCCGGACTTGATCGCGTCGATCGCTTCCTTGGTGCCGTTGATGCCGATCACCTGGGCCTTGCGATTGGCACCGTCGAGCGCCTCGATCGCGCCGACCGCCATGGCGTCGTTGGCCGCCAGCACGCCGTCGATCTGCGCGTTCGACTGCATCAGGTTTTCCATGACCTGGAGCGCCTGCAGCCGCTGGTAGTTGCCGGGCTGCGAGGCCAGCAGCTTGGCGCCCGAATTCTCCTTCAGCGCGTCGTTGAAGCCGCGGACGCGGTCGACGTTGGTCAGCGAGCCCTTGACGCCCTCGATGATGACGATGTTGCCCTTGCCGCCCAAAGTCTTGAGCAGGAAGCGCGCGGTTTCGAGGCCAAGGCTGTAATCGTCGGCGCCGACGAAGGAGAGGAACTTGCCGCCGGCGGAACGGTCGGTGATGTTGACGACGGGGATTTTTGCCTCGTTGACCTTCTCGACGCCCGGCACCATCGCCTTGTAGTCGACCGGCGTGAAGACGATCGCGCTCGGCTTCTTCACCACGACGTCCTCGATCTGGCTGAGCTGCTCGGGGATCGAGTCCGGCTTGGTCGGGATGTACTGCAGCGTCTTCGCGTTCAGCGCTTTCGCCATGTTGTCGGCACCGACCCGCACCGTCTGGAAGAACGGATTGGTCTGGTTCTTGGTGAACACGGCGATGGTCTCGCCGTCGGCGCGCGCTTGCGTATTGAACGCGGCCGCCATCAGCAGCGGCAGCGCCAGATAGCCCAGTGTCTGTTTCATGTAGCCTCCATCCCTCATTTTGCTTGTTGGATTTCTAAGAGCTCATTGCGCGCGGCGGCGGGTCTTCATGTCGAGCCAGACCGCGAGAATGACGATGATGCCGGTGACGAGCGGCTGCCAGTTGGCGCTGACCGACAACAGGTTCATGCCGTTCAGCACCAGCGTCAGGATCAGCGCGCCGATGAAGGTGCCGAACACGGTGCCGACACCTCCGAACAGCGAGGTGCCGCCGATCAGCACGGCCGCGATCGCCGGCAGCGTCAGGCTTTCGCCGATGTCGGCTTCGGCCGAATTGAGGCGCGACAGGAAGATGATCGAGGCCAGCCCTGCCATGGTGCCTGATACCGCATAGACCAGCAGCAATCGCCGCGCGACCGGAATGCCGGAGAGGCGGGCGGCGACCGGATTGGCGCCGATCGCATAGATCTCCTGGCCCCAGATCGTGCGTTGCGCAAACAGCGTCCCGATCCCGAGGAACACCAGCAGTAGATAGACCGGGATAGGCAGGCCGAACAGATAGCCGCTGCCGATCTGGCGGAATCCTGCCGGGAAACCGTGCAGGGTTTCGCCCGCCATGTACCAGTAGGTGAGGCCGTTCAGCACCCAGAGCATGCCATAGGTGGCGATGAAAGAGGGGATGCGCAGCGCGGTGACCATGATGCCGTTGAGCAGACCAACGATGCCGCCGCAGGCGAGCCCGGTGAGGATGCCGAGCGCCGGCGAACCGGTCTTGTGGATCACGGTGCCGGCGATACAGGCGGACAGCGCGACATTGGCGCCGACGGAGAGAT
The DNA here is from genome assembly GCF_059512345.1 of Bradyrhizobium sp. Unk1. Classification (NCBI taxonomy): domain Bacteria; kingdom Pseudomonadati; phylum Pseudomonadota; class Alphaproteobacteria; order Hyphomicrobiales; family Nitrobacteraceae; genus Bradyrhizobium; species Bradyrhizobium sp. Unk1. The sequence continues at coordinate 225,570 of NZ_JCAMOP010000001.1, read as the reverse complement.
CCAGACCGGCGGTGAGCACCACCAGCGTCAGTCCCGACGCAATGAAGAAGGTCAGGCTCGCTTGTCGGAGCACGTTGAGGATATTGCCGAGGCTCAGGAAGGAATCGCTGAGCACGGCGAGCACCGCGCAGATCAGCAGCGCTGCGAGCAGGCGGTAAAACACCTGGATCGCGTCCTGCGACAGGAATGAGCGGGACGGCATCATCGCCTCTTTGGAGATGTCGGTCATGCGCGGCTCCTGAGGCCGTCGAGGAACAGAGCGACGATGACGAGGACGCCGACGCTTGCGACCTGCACCGAGGAGGGCATCGAGATCAGGTTGAGCCCATTGCGCAGCACGCCGACCGCGATCACGCCGAGCAACGTGCCAAGCAGCCAGCCATTGCCGCGCTCGAACGAGGTGCCGCCGACCGCGACAGCGGCGATGGCGTCGAATTCGAGACCGAGGCCCGCAGTCGGGTGGCCGGAATTCATCCGCGCGGTCATCAGCAGGCCCGCGATACCGGCCATGGCGCCGCCGATCGCATAGACCGCGATCAGCAGCTTGTTCGGCGAGAGGCCGGCATAGCGCAGCGCCTCGCGGTTGCCGCCGAGCGCGAAGATGTAGGTGCCAAAGCGGGTGTGGTAGAGCAGTCCGTGGAAGGCCGCATAGGTCACCAGCGCCATCACGATGGGCACTGGCACGCCCAGAAGCGTCGCCGAATAGATGTCGCGCACGCTGTGGGGGATACCGACCACGCTCTGGCCGTCGCTGACGATCAGCGACAGGCCCTGCGCCATGCCGAGCGTGCCCAACGTCGCGACGAAGGGCGGAATGCCGACGATGGCGACCAGCCAGCCGTTGGCGAAGCCGAAGGCCGCGCCGACGAGAAGCCCGGCGCCGAGGCCCAGCAGCATCGACTTGGTCGCAAGCGACACGATGGCGACGCAGAGCGAGGTCAGCGTCAGCACCGCGCCCATCGACAAATCCAGCCCCTCGGTCATGATGATCAAGGTCATCGGTAGCGCCAGCATGGTCAGGATGGTCGACTGCACCAGCACATTGGAGAGGTTGGCGACCGAGAGGAAGCCGGGCGCGATCGCGCTGAACAGCGCGATCAGGAGCACCAAGACGATCGCAACGCCGGGAATGCGCTGCAGCGGATTGGGTTGTGAGACGACCGCGGCTTCACGCATGATGCATCCCCAGTCGCACGATGTTCTCCTCGGTCAGTTCGCTGCGGGTCAGGTGTCCGGCGATGCGACCCTCGCGCATCACATAGGCGCGGTCGCAGACATGGCAGATCTCGACCTGCTCGGACGAGATCATCAAGGCCGCCGCGCCTTCGGCGACCAGCCGGTCGATCAGCGCAAAGATCTCGGACTTGGCGCCGATGTCGATGCCGCGCGTCGGCTCGTCGAAGATGAAGAGCTTTGAGCCGGCCGCCAGCCACTTGCCGATCACGACCTTCTGCTGGTTGCCGCCCGAGAGCAGGCCGACGGTCTGGCGCGCGCTTGGTGTGGCAATGCGCAACTGCCGGATCAGGCCATCGGAGGTGCGCTGCGCGCTGCGTTGGTCGAACAGGCCGCTCGGGAACAGTTTTCGCAGCGCCGACACCACCAGATTGTCGCTCACCGAGCGCAGTAGCGCGAGGCCCTCGCTCTTGCGGCTCTCCGGGATCAGCGCGATGCCGCGGCGGGCGGCAAGGTCAGGCTCGCCTGAGATAGCCTTGCCGTCGAAAATGATCTCGCCTGACGTCACGGCATCGGCGCCGAAGATGGCGCGGGCGACCTCGCTGCGGCCGGAGCCGACCAGGCCGCACAGGCCGACGATCTCGCCCCGGCGCACCTCGATGTTGATATCGGAGATGCCGGTCGACGAGCTCAAGCCCTTGACCTCGAGCAACAGCTCGCCGGGCTGGTCGGCGAAGTTGCGCGGATAGGTCATGTCCACGTTGCGGCCGACCATCATGCGGACGAGCTGGTCCGGCGTGACGTCGGGCGGGCGAACGCCGTCGATGCGGCGGCCGTCGCGCATCACCGTGATGCGATCGCCGAGTGCGAACACCTCGGCCATGCGATGCGAGATATAGACGATCGACACGCCGTCGGCCTTCAGCCGCGCGATCAGGGCGAACAGCAGCTCGGTCTCGCGGTCGGACAGCGCCGCCGTCGGCTCGTCCATGACCAGGATGCGCGCGTTCTGGCTGATCGCCTTGGCGATCTCGACCATCTGCTGCTGCGCCACCCCCAACTTGTCGACGGTGGTGGAGGGGTCGATCTCGAACCCGATCGTGCCGAGCACGCGCCTGGCGTCGGCCAGGATCTTGCGGCGGTCGATGGTGCCGGGAATGCGGCCCTTCGGCTCGCGGCCGAGGAAGATGTTCTGGGCGATATCGAGATGGGGGACCAGCGAGAATTCCTGGAAGATCACGGCGATGCCGAGCTTCTGCGCATCCGCGGTCGAAGAGATCGCGACCTTGTCGCCCTTGTAGTAGAACTCGCCGGCATCGGCGCGGTAGGCGCCGCACAGCACCTTCATCAGGCTCGACTTGCCGGCGCCGTTCTCGCCGAGCAGCATGTGGACTTCGCCGGGGAAGACGGCAAAGGACACATCATCCAGCGCCTTGACGCCGGGAAACTCCTTGCTGATGCCGCGCAGCTCCAGCAGCGGCGTGGGTGAGGCGGGCTCGATGGCCAATGCGGCGCTGCTCATGCGTGCACTCCGCTCGCAAAGATCTTTCCGGGATTCATCAGTCCATCAGGATCGAGCGCGGTCTTGATCGATCGCATCACGTCGACGGCCTCGCCGAGCTCATCGGTGAGATATTCGATCTTGCCGAGCCCGATGCCGTGCTCGCCGGTGCAGGTGCCGTCCATGGCGATGGCGCGGGCGACCATGCGGGCCTGCAGCGCTTTGGCGCCATTGGCCTCATCCGGCTTGGCCGGGTCGATCAGGATCAGCATATGGAAATTGCCGTCGCCGACATGGCCGACGATCGGGGCGGTAAAACCGTGCTCGTCCGCGTCGCGCCGCGTCTCGGTCAGGCATTCGGCCAGCCGAGAGATCGGCACGCAGACATCGGTGATCACGGCGCGTGCGCCGGGCCGCAAGCCCAGGCCCGCATAAAGCGTGTTGTCGCGGGCGTGCCAGAGCCGGCTGCGGTCTTCTTGCGCCTTGGCCCAGGCAAAACCATGGCCGCCATGGTCGGCGGCGATCGCCTGCGCGGCTTCGGCCTGCTCGGCGACGGAGCTCTCGGAGCCGTGGAATTCGAAGAACAGGGTCGGGGCTTCGCGATAGCCGAGCTTGGCGTAGGCGTTGATGCCGCGCATCATGACGTCGTCGAGCAGCTCGATGCGGGCGACGGGGATCGCAGACTGGATCACGGAGATCGCAGTGTCGACAGCATCGTGCAGGGTGTCGAAGCTGCAGACCGCGGCCGAGATCGCCTGCGGCACGGGATGCACCTTCAATGTGACCTCGGTGATGACGCCGAGCGTGCCTTCGGCGCCGACGAACATCCGCGTCAGGTCGTAACCGGCGGCCGACTTGCGCGCGCGCCTGGCGGTGCGGATCACGCGCCCGTCGGCCAGTACCACCTCCAACGCCATGACGTTGTCCTTCATGGTGCCGTAGCGCACCGCCATGGTGCCGGAGGCACGCGTGGACGTCATGCCGCCGATCGAGGCGTCGGCGCCGGGGTCGATCGGGAAGAAAAGTCCGGTGCCGCGCAGCTCCGCATTGAGCTGCTTTCGCGTAATGCCGGGCTGCACCACGACATCCATGTCGCTGTCGTGCACTGTCAGCACTTTGTTCATCCGGGCGAAGTCGAAGCAGACGCCGCCGGCGACCGCGGCCGCATTGCCTTCGAGCGAGGTGCCCGCGCCGAACGGAACGAGCGGCATACTAGCGCTGGCGCAGAGCTTCACGATCTCCGCGACTTCCTGCGTGGTTTCAGGGAAGACGACGATGTCGGGCGGCAAATTGCGATAATGCGATTCGCTCTGCCCGTGCTGATCGAGCACGCCGCGCGCAACGCTCGCGCGCGGGCCGATCATGCCGGTGAGGCGATCGGCCAATATGCTCGTGCTGACCCGCGGTCCCATCCCTAGCTCCCGTCTGCTCCCTTGTCGGACTCTTGTTGGTCCTTCGTTTAGCCTAGGCGGCCCTTGCGTTGCTCGCGACCTGCTTCAGGCCGAAATCGTAATTGAGGTGGAAATAGTCGCGCTCCACCATGCGACCATCGGGCGCACGGCCGGCAGGATGGCCAGTGAATTCGCGGATCAGGCTGTCCTTGACGCCGAACACCACGTCGCTGTCGAGATATTTGTCGCCAGCGACGAAGACATGGGTCACGAGCTGCTCGAAACCGGGCGCGGAGATCATGAAATGGACATGCGCGGGACGCCAGGGATGGCGGCCCTGCACCTCCAGCATCTCGCCGACCGGGCCGTCATGCGGGATCGGATACGCCGCCGGCTTGATCGACCAGAAATGGAAACGGCCGTTGGCGTCGGTATGGAAGCGCGCGCGCATCGCGAGATCGCCGATGTCGTCGAGCTGCTGCACGTCGTAATAGCCGTCGTCGTCGGAATGCCAGACATCCACGATGGCCCCGGCAAGCGGTTGTCCGTCGACGGTCGAGACCGAGCCGGTGACCAGCATCGGATCGCCTTCCATCGGGCCGGAGATATCGGCGCCGCTGTCCTTCTCCGGCGCGGCCTGGACGAAGAAGGGGCCGAGCACCGTCGTCTCGGTCGCCCCTTCCGGCACCGGATGGTTGATCGCGTCGACCAGCATGGAGACGCCGAGCGTGTCGGACAGCAGGATAAATTCCTGGCGCTTGTCGTCGCACATGTGCCCGGTGCGGGTCAGGAAGTCGATGCCGTATTCCCATTCCTTCTGGGTCGGACGGATCTCGCGGACGAAGGCATGCAGGTGGCGTACCAGCGCCTCGCTGACCTGTTTGATGCGCGGATCGGTCGCGTCCTTGATCCGCTCCAGCACCGCGTCCGTGATCGTGGTCTCGTTGAAGTTACGCATAGGTGTCTCCGCGATCAGAGCTTGGGTTCGCCAAGCCCGGACAGACGTTCCAGGTGCTTGACGGTCGCGATGAAGTCGGTGTCGCCGTCGCCCTGCGCGACCAGCGAGCCATAGGTCTCGCGCACCTGCGCTGCGAGTTGCAGCGGCACGCCGACGGCGTGGCCTGCGCCGAGGATGAGATCGAGATCCTTGGCCATCTGCTTGCAGGAGAAGGTGGACTCGAAATCGCGCGTACGCAGCGGCGCGGTCTTGTACTTCACCATTGGCGAGGCCACCGCGCTATCATCGAGCACCTTCAAAATGTCCTGCCAGGCGATGCCGCCCTTGCGCGCCAGCGCAAGGCTCTCGGCCATCATCGCGGCTGACACCGCGATCATCAGATTGACCGAGAGCTTTGCGTAGCGCGCTTCCTCGGCCGGCCCGAGATAGGTCTGGGCGCGGGTGAAGGCGGCGAACAGCGGCTTTGCGTTCTCGAAGGCATCCTTCGGCCCGGAGACGAAGCAGGTCAGGGCACCGGTATAAACGATGCTGGCATTGCCGGAGACCGGCGAACGCAGATAGGCGATGCCACGGGCTTGAGCCGCGGCCGCAACTTCGGTGGAGGCCTCGACGCTCACGGTGCTGGTCTCGATCAGAACAGATCCAGCAGCCATTGCGGCGATCAGGCCAGCGGGGCCGAGCAACGCACCGCGCAAGGCGGCGTCATCGGGCAGGGATGTGATAATTGCGGCCTTGCCGCTCACGGCCTGCGCCGGCGAAGCGGCGATCGAAATGCCTTGCGCACGCGCCTCGTTGATCCGGGCGGCGCTCTGATCGAATGCGGTCACGGCGTAGCCGGCCTTGGCGACGAGCGCCGACATCGGCAGGCCCATCTTGCCGATCCCGATGAAAGCGACATTCCTTGAAGCGTCGGTCATTGATCTCATCCATTGGCGCCTTCAGGCGGGGAGTCCCTGTCGTTCGATATCCTGCACCAGCCGCCGGCCAGATTGGGCCAGCAACTCTTTCTTCGCGTCCAGCCCGTCAACCAAAAGCCGGCCGTCCCGCTTCTTCCAGGCGCCGCCGATCATGACGGCCTCGATATTGGCGAGGCTCGTCTGCATCACGACGGTCGCGACGGGATCGTGCACCGGGACAAGGTTGAGATCGGATGCGTTGATGACGACGAGGTCGGCGAGCTTGCCCGGTGTCAGCGAGCCGATCTGGCCCTCGCGGCCGAGCATGCGGGCGCCTTCGGTCGTGATCCAGCGCAGCGCCTCGCGGACGGGGATCGTGGTCGTCGCCGGAATGGTGCCGTTCACTTGACGCGACTCCGCATTGTCGAGCGCCCGCTGCATCGACAACGCGACGCGGGCGACGGAGAAGAGATCGCCGGCCAGCACGGATTCCAGGTCGGTCCCGATGGTCGGGCGAACGCCGCGCTTGAGCAGCCGTCCGGTGATCGGAAAACCGTGGCCCTGGATCATCTCATTCTCCGGCGTCACCGAGAAGGACACGCCGAGGCCGACCATCTTGTCGAGGAGATCGTCGGGCAGGTCGTTGCCATGGACGATGTTGGTGCCGGCGCCGACGAGGCCGGCTTCGATCAGCTTCTCCCAGCCGCCGGGCGTCTTGGCCGGGCCGCCGCCCTGATGCATGGATGCGATCAGGTTGAGTTCGCGCGCGAGGCGGAAATCGTGCATGGCGACGTCGAGCGTCGAATAATGCGGACCCAGAATCGCAAGCCCGAGCGTGACGAGGCCATCGCGGTCGGCGAGGGGACCGGCCAGCAGCCGCTCGACTTCGCGGCGCGGATGCGGAATCTCGGAGAAATGCGGCTCGCCGGGCTTCGGCTCTGGCTTGGGCGAGCCGTGGAAGAAGGCGGCGCGGATGCCGCTCTCGATCAGGCCACGCACGGCGGCATCGGTATGATCAGGCGTCGGATTGTTGTGGCACCAGTCGACCAGCGTGGTGGTGCCGCAATTGATCTGGTTCAACGCACCGACGAGGGTCGCAATGTGGATGTCGTCGGGCCGGAACACGGTCGCGAGCCCGGCATGCATGCGACGGAAATATTCCAGCAGCGTCCAGTTGGCGGCATAGCCGCGCAACGCGGTTTGCCAGGTGTGCATGTGCGCGTTGATGAGGCCGGGGATGACGATGCGCCCGGTGCCGTCCACGATCTCGGTTTCGGAAGCGCCGCTGCCGAGGTCGATCGATGGACGCACGTCGACGATGCGGCTGCCCTCGACCAGCACATCGCCGGTGTTGAGGTCGCCAATCGCGTCATCCATGCTGATGATGACAGCGGATTTGATCAGCGTGCGCCGCATCGCTTCAGGCCGCCGCTTTGATGGTAACAGGCGGCTCGCCGGCCCAGGCGCGAGCGATCAGCTCGCGGATGGCATTGCGCTCGAGCGGGCGCGGGTTCCAGTAGGCGTTGGTGACGGCGAGATCGGCCGCCTTGTCGATGCCGCTTTCGGGCATGCCGATGTCGCGCAACGCCAGCTTCGCACCCAGCCGCTTCGCGAGCTCGTAGAGCCCCTGGGACGCATCGGCCGCGCCGATCGCGCGCGATATCCGCGCCATCGCATCGGGCACCGCCGGTGCGTTGTAGGCCAGCGCATGCGGCAGCACGATGGTGTGGGTTTCGGCATGCGGCAGATCGAAGGTGCCGCCGAGCGTGTGGCAGAGCTTGTGATGCAGCGCCATGCCGACCGTGCCGAGGCAGACGCCGCAGAGCCAGGCGCCATAGAGTGCTTCGGTGCGAGCCTCGCGGTCATCGCTTTTGGCCGCAATGGCGGGGAGGGCGCGCGCGATCGCGCGGATGCCTTCCTCCGCCATCAGCGACGTCACGGGATTGGTGTCGCGGGCATAGAGCGCTTCAACGGCATGCGCGATCGCGTTGATGCCGGATGTCGCAGCGAGGCTCGCCGGCAGCGTCAGGGTGAGGTCGACATCGTAGATCACGGTCTCCGGCAGCACGGCTGCGTCGCGCACCGTGGTCTTCAGGCCGTTCTCGGTCTGGCCGACGATCGGCGTCATTTCCGATCCGGCATAGGTGGTGGGAATGCAGAGCTGGTTGATTCCGGTGCGCAAGGCCAGCGCCTTGCCGAGGCCGGTGGTCGAGCCGCCGCCGAGTGAAACGACGCAGTCGGCCTCGCATGCTTTCATCGCCGCGAGCGCGCGCTCGGTGACCTCGACCGGCGTATGCATCGTGGCGCCGGGAAAGATGCCGGCATAGAGCGGGCCGAGCGCTGCGCCTAATCTCTTGCCTTGCGCCTCCTGCTGGGGCGTCGTCAGCACCAGCGCGCGCTTGCCGCCGAGCCGCTCGATCTCGGCTTTGGCCGAGGCCAGCGTTCCGCTGCCGAATACGACGCGGCAGGGCAGGTTTTCAAAGGTGAACGAACCGATCATGCGCCGGTCTCTTTGATGGGATAATCGACCTGGAAGCGTCCGATCCGCAAGTCGCCCAGCGCCTCGCGGACGCGCAAATGTTCCGGGTGGGTGGCATAGGCGGCGAGTGCGGCCTGGTCGGTGAATTCGGAGAACAGCACCACGTCGCAGGCGTAGTCGACATCGCTGACGTCAACGCCGACCTCGATGTGGGTGAGGCCGTCGATCCGGCCGCGCAGGCCCTCGAACAGGGTCTTGACCTTGGAACGGGCCGCGGAACGCTCCGCGGGCGTCTCCCCGCGCAGCCGCCACATCACGATGTGCCTGATCGGGCCCGACATTTCCCAGTTTCCTCGCCTGCTATCTTGCTTGTGTTCTGGCCATTTTGACTTGCGGGATGTGGAAATAAAGGTCAATATTTGTAAGTCTCTTTTTCTAAAAGTGGAAAAATGGATCGCCTGCTGCAATTGGAGGTGTTCTCCAAGACGGCCGAGCTCGGCAGCCTGTCAAAAGCCGCCGAGGCCTTGCGCATGTCGAATGCGGCGGCGAGCCGCCATCTCAGCGCGCTCGAAGAGCGCCTTGCGGTCAGGCTGATCGAACGCAATACACGCCGGCTGTGGTTGACGGAGGCGGGGCAGGAGCTGCTGGAGCGCTCCAGCCGGGTGCTGAGCGAACTGGCGGAGGCCGAGGACATCGTCAGCGATCGCGCGCTGTCGCCGCAGGGCACGCTGCGGGTCACGAGCTCGCTGTCTTTCGCGGTGATCTATCTGGCGCCGATGCTGCCTTCCTTCCGCGCGCGCTATCCGAAGCTCAACATGCAGATCACGACCGCCAACCGCTATCCCGATTTCATCGAGGCCGGCATCGACGTGGCGATCCGGACGCGCGAGCAGGAGCCGGATTCGAACATCATCGTCCGCCGCATCGGCCAGATGCGGCGCGTGCTTGCCGCCGCGCCTTCCTATCTCGCAAGCGCCGGCGAGCCGGAGCAGCCCGCCGATCTCGCGCGCCACAACATGCTGGTCTACAATCTCGCGAACGATCCCTATTCGCTGCGCCTGCGCAAGAGCCATGGCGCGCAGACCGTCCGCATCACGCCGACGCTCGACAGCAATGACGGCCAGGTCATTCGCGGTGCGGCGCTGGCAGGGCTCGGCATCCTCATCCAGCCGCTCTATATCGTTCAAAGCGACATCGCGGCGGGCCGTCTCGTCCCGGTGCTGGTGGATTGGGAGCTGCCGCTGCTCACCATGAACATCGCCTACCAGAACCGTGCCGGGCTGCCCGCCAAGATCAGGGCTTTTTCCGACTTCCTCGTCACCCACATCCGCGAGCATTCGGAGCCGGGCATCTGGATGGACGCGACCAAGTGAGCGGGTAGCAGCCATGTATCTCGGCATCGATCTCGGCACCTCGGCGGTCAAGACCGTTCTCGTCGACGGTGCCCAGCGCGTGATTGCGAGCGAGAGCCGGCCGCTCGCGACCGCCTCGCCGCAATCAGGCTATTACGAGCAGGACCCCGCACAGTGGATCGATGCGGCCTTTGCCACACTGGATGTCCTCAAGGCGACGCATGCCGGCGAGTTGGCGGCCGTCGAAGGCATCGGGCTGTCCGGCCAGATGCATGGCGCCATGCTGCTCGATGCGAGCTGGAGACCCTTGCGGCCCTGCATCCTCTGGAACGACGGCCGCTCCGCCGCCGAGTGTCGTGTCCTGGAACGACGCTGGCCCGCCTTGCGTGCGGTGACGGGCAACAAGGCGATGCCGGGATTCACCGCGCCAAAACTGCTCTGGATCGCGACGCACGAGCCTGAAATCTTTGCGGCGACGAAACTCGTGCTGCTGCCGAAGGCCTATCTGCGCCTGGTGCTGAGCGGCGAGGCCATCGAGGACGTCTCGGATGCATCGGGATCGCTGTGGCTCGACGCCGCGCGCCGGGACTGGTCGGACGCAGCACTGGCGGCGACCGGCCTGTCGCGCGATCACATGCCGCGTCTGGTCGAGGGATGTGCGCCCGCGACCACGCTGCGCGGCGAGCTGGCGCGGCGCTGGGGCATGACCGGACAGCCGGTGATCGCGGGCGGTGCCGGCGACAATCCGGCGGGCGCCGTCGGCATCGGCGCGATCCGGCCGGGAACCGCGTTCGTGTCTCTGGGAACCTCGGGTGCCTTGCTGGCACCGACCAGCAGAATCGCCGCCAACCCGGACCGCGCGGTGCATACGTTCTGCCACGCCATTCCCGACATGTGGATTCAGGCCGGCGCGATCCTCTCGGCCGCCTCCTGCCTGGCCTGGATCGCGCGCCTGTTCGGCGCCACCGAGGCCGAGTTGCTGGCGCCGCTTGGATTGCGCCCGCAGGCGCCGTCGCCTGTGAGCTTCCTGCCTTATCTGGCGGGTGAGCGGACGCCGCACGATGATCCCGCCGTGCGCGGCATGCTGGATGGTTTGAGCCATGGCACCGATCGCGGGACGATCGTGCAGGCGGTGCTTGAGGGCGTTGCCTTCGCGCTCGCCGATTGCCGCGATGCGCTCGCGGATGCCGGCATTGCGATCACGGAAGCCGACGCCATTGGCGGTGGTTCACGGTCCCGGTTCTGGCTCTCGGTGCTGGCAAACGTGCTGAATGTTCCGGTCCATCGCTTTGCCGGAGGCGAGACCGGCGCGGCGTTCGGTGCGGCGAGATTGGGGCGGCTTGCTGTCACCGGTGAGGCGATCGCCGCCGTGTGCACGCGGCCGCAGCGCATCGAGACGTTCGAACCCGACGCAAGACTGGTCGATGCCTATGCCGAGCGGCTTCCCGCGTGGCGCGAACTGTATCGGCCGCGCCACTAGCATCGCCTCGACGTTGTATTCCCGTGTCTTCGGTATTGCTCTGTGCCGCGGGCTTTTGTTTAATGCGTGAACCGCGCTGACAAAATCATTGAGACGCGGGTAGGAAACGCATTGTGCGTCGGGAGGCACGATGAACGATCCGATCCTCGAGATGCGTGGGGTCTCAAAATCCTTCTTTGGCATCAAGGCGCTGCGTTCCGTTGATCTCACCGTCTATGCCGGCGAAATTCATGCCCTGATGGGTGAGAACGGCGCCGGAAAGTCGACCTTGATGAAGATCTTGTCCGGCGCCTACAGGCCCGATCCCGGCGGCGAGATCCGCATTGAAGGAAGCCCGGTGCGGATCGAAGGTCCGCTCGGCGGCCGCGCGGCGGGCATCTCCATCATCTACCAGGAGCTGTCGTTGGCTCCCAATCTCAGTGTTGCCGAGAATATCTATCTCGGCCGGGAGCTATCGCGTGCAGGTTTGCTGGCGCGCGGCACCATGCGCGAGGGCGTCGGCCCCATCCTGAAACGGCTGGGCGCAGACTTCCTGCCGTCGACGCTGGTGGCGCACCTTTCCATGGGCCAGCGGCAACTGGTGGAGATCGCGCGTGCGCTGCACGCGAGATCAAAAATCCTGATCATGGATGAGCCGACCACCGCGTTGTCGGCCGGCGAGAGCGCACGGCTGTTCGCGCTGATCCGCCAGCTTCGCGCCGAGGGGCTTGCCATCATCTACATCTCGCACCGCATGGACGAGGTCTACGCGCTCGGCAACCGCGTCACCGTGCTACGCGACGGCCGGCTGGTCGGGGCGCTCGACAAGCAGGACATCCGCGCCGACACCATCGTTCGGCTGATGGTCGGGCGCGACGTCTCCTCGTTCTACAAGAAGGATCACGATCCGGAGGCGGGGCGGGGGCATCCCGTGCTCGCAGCGATCGACATGGCCGACGGCCGGCGCGTCAAGGGCTGCTCGCTGACCGTGCATGCGGGCGAGGTGGTCGGTCTCGCCGGCCTGATCGGCGCGGGTCGCACCGAGCTTGCGCATCTCATCATTGGCGCGGCGCCCAGGACCTCCGGCCGTCTCGAGCTGGAGGGACGCCCGGTCGACATCCGCACGCCGGGTGAGGCGCTCGACATCGGCGTCGCCTATCTGACCGAGGACCGCAAGGCGCTCGGCCTGTTCCTGGACATGTCGTGCCTGGACAACATCAACCTCGCGGTGCTCGGCCGGGATGCCCGGATCGGTTACATCCTCGATCGCGACAAGGCCCGCGACCGCGCCAACAGGGCGTTCGCGGCGCTCGGCATTCGTGCCGCCGACATCAACGTCACCGTCGGCGCGCTGTCCGGCGGCAACCAGCAGAAGGTGCTGCTGTCGCGCCTGCTTGCGACCACGCCAAAGGTCCTGATCCTCGATGAGCCGACGCGCGGCGTTGATGTCGGCGCCAAGTCCGAGATCTATTCGATCATCGACAATCTTGCCAAATCCGGCACCGCGATCCTCGTCATCTCGTCCGATCTGCCCGAGATCATCGGCATCTGCGACCGCGTCGTCGTCATGCGGGCGGGGCATATCGCCGGCGAGGTCAGGCGAACCGAGACGGCGCCGTTGAACCAGGAAGACATTATGGCGCTTGCCACGGGGATGGAGCATCTCGATGCCTGACAATGCTGCTTCGGAGGCCAAGCCCGCTGTGACGACGACCAACGGCGCTGCCGCAGAGACAAGGCGCCAGCGGATGAGGGTGCTGATCAGCGCGCTCGGCATGCTGCCGGTGCTGCTGATCCTCTGCATCGGCTTCCACGTGCTGTCGGAGGGCCGTTTCTTCACCGGACAAAACCTCGGCATCGTGTTGCAGCAGGCCGCAGTGAACACCGTGCTCGCCGCAGGCATGACCTTCGTCATCCTCACCGGCGGCATCGACCTCTCGGTCGGCTCGATCCTGGCGGCGTCCGCGATGGCCGGGTTGACGCTCTCCAAGCTGCCGGAGCTCGGGATGCTGTGGCTGCCGGCCGCGCTGCTCACGGGCCTCGGCTTCGGCGTCATCAACGGCGCCCTCATTGCGCTCCTGCGCCTGCCGCCTTTCATCGTCACGCTCGGCTCTCTCACCGCCGTACGCGGCCTGGCGCGACTGCTCGGCGCCGACACCACCGTCTTCAATCCCTCCATTCCCTATGCCTTCATCGGCAACGGCTCGCTGACGCTCGTTCCCGGCGTCGCGTCGATCCCGTGGCTCTCGGTGATCGCCTTGCTCGTGATCCTGGTCTCGTGGCTGGTGCTACGGCGGACGGTGCTCGGCGTGCACATCTATGCGGTGGGCGGCAATGAAAGCGCGGCGCGGCTTGCCGGCATCAAGGTCTGGGCCGTGTTGACCTTCGTTTACGGCGTCTCGGGACTCTTCGCCGGGCTCGGCGGCGCCATGCAGGCGGCGCGGCTCTATGCGGCCAACGGTCTCCAGCTCGGTCAGTCCTACGAGCTCGATGCGATCACCGCCGTGATCCTGGGCGGCACCTCGTTCGTCGGCGGCATCGGCTCGATCTGGGGCACGCTGGTCGGCGCGCTGATCATCGCCGTCCTGTCGAACGGCCTGATCCTCGTCGGCGTCTCGGACATCTGGCAATATGTCATCAAGGGCCTGGTGATCATCGGCGCCGTGGCGCTGGACCGCTACCGGCTGCAAGGCTCCGCCAGAACGTGAAAGGCTCTGCCAGAACCTGAAAGGGTTCGGCGCGCACCTGAGTGCGCATGGTGTGATGCGAGGTTCCGTTGCGGCAACTGGTCTGCCGTGCCGGATAAGAATACAGACCAGGGAGGAAGCCAATGTTGAAGACGATCACGCTCGCCGGCGCCGCGATGGCGCTTGCCCTAAGCACAGCGCCATCCTTCGCCAAGGAACTCAAATCGATCGGCGTCTCGCTGGGTTCGATGGGCAACCCGTTCTTCGTCGCGCTGTCGAAGGGCGCCGAGTTCGAGGCCAGGAAGACCAATCCCAATGTGAAGATCACGACGGTCGGCTTCGAATACGACCTCGGCAAGCAGGTCACCCAGATCGACAATTTCATTGCCGCCGGCGTCGACCTGATCCTGTTGAACCCCGGCGATCCCAAGGCGATCGGGCCGGCGATCAAGAAGGCGCAGGCGGCGGGCATCGTGGTCGTCGCGGTCGACACCGCGGCCGAAGGCGCCGACGCCACCATAACCACGAACAACGTGCAGGCCGGCGAAATCTCATGCCAGTACATCGTTGACAAGTTAGGGGGCAAGGGCGACGTCATCATCGAGAACGGGCCGCAGGTCTCGGCCGTGATCGACCGCGTCGTCGGCTGCAAGAACGTTCTCTCGAAGAATCCCGGCATCAAGGTATTGTCCAGCGACCAGGACGGCAAAGGCTCGCGTGAAGGCGGTCTCACCATCGCGCAGGGCTATCTGACGCGCTTTTCCAAGATCGACGCCATCTTCGCCATCAACGATCCGCAGGCGATCGGCACCGATCTCGCGGCGCGCCAGCAAAACCGCAGCGGCATCGTCATCACCGCGGTCGATGGCGCGCCCGACATCGAGGCCGCGCTGAAGGATCCGGCGGCGCCGCAGGTCCAGGCGTCCGCTTCGCAGGATCCGTTCTTCATGGCGCGGCGTGCGGTGCAGGTGGGTGTCGGCATTCTCAACGGCCAGAAGCCGGCCTCGACCGTCGAGCTCCTGCCCTCGAAGCTCGTGACCAGGGACAACGTCGCCGAGTACAAGGGCTGGACCTCGGATCGTTCTCAGTAGAACGCCGCCTCCCGCGGGAGCGGTCGAAACACGAGATGACGGGAGGCGTTGTGATCCACGCCGTCCGTCGTGCCACGCGTTAGCAGGCGGTGTGGGGACTGGTTCGCGGGGACAAGACGACCGATGGAAATTTGCTCGCGAAGGCGCGGGTCTTGGGTTGAACACGCGATCCGTCGATCACCTCGAGCCGGCCGCAGCGGTTCAGCGTGTGCAGCTTTCTACCGGGCCATGCCGGTCCGGGTCTGAGGGAGTGGCGCACGACCTGCTTGAACGTCGTCGGAGACAGTTCGACCACTTCCGCGAGGCCGAGCGCTGCGCCATATCCGTCGGCGCAATCCTGCACCGGCCGCCACAATTTGCCATCGATGGTGACGAAATTCCCCGCGGGTCGCGCGCTTGCGCGATCGATCAGGACCGGGTTGCTGGCATGGGGCAACCAGGGGCCGAGCAGGTGCTCGGCGTAATAGATCGCAAGAGAATCCGAATAGCCGCCGGTTCCGTCTCGCCAGGCTCCGAACAAATAGTTCAGACCGTTGTGCTGCGTGATGGTCACATCAGCCAGTTCGAGACCTGAGAGCAGCGTGGCGTGCCGCTCCCATTTGTCCGGAAACCGAATGCATTTGTAGAGCGCGACGTCCCCGTGGAGCGAGCTCTCCGGGATCATCCACAACTCGCCATCGTCCTCGATCAGGAACGGATAGGACAGGTGCCAGGGCTCCTCCAGCACGGGTACGACCTCGCCGACCGGGCCGGCGTCGCCGAATTCGATTGCCGAAATGATGCCTTTTCCAACCCGGTGATCGAGGTCTTCGAAGTAGACGAATGTTCGTCCCTGCCAGGTGATGGGGAAGGGATCGGCGTAGAAATGGTTTCCGGGATCGGCAAGAACGTTCCAGCCAGGCCCGGAGAGATCTCCCGTCTGCCAGACGCCCGCGCCATCATTGAAGCGCCATCCGACATGCCAATGCGGGGCATAGCAGCAGAGGCGGTAGATCTCCTTGGCGATCGACACGGCGAGGCCGCGCACGACGTAGGCCGCCAGCGGCCGGCCGTTGCCGGCTTGGGCCGGGCGTGCCAGCTGCGGCACGATACGCGGCCGTCCCGACAGGATGGCCGCCACCATGGTCAGGGTTCGCGCCATGACCGTTTCGAGCCCACCGCTCAAACCGGCCGCGATTTCTGCGGAGGGATGGCCGCGGTCGAGCACTGCACCGTCGACCTCGTCGACGATCTCGATGACGGGCAGGTCGCCGGCGAGAATTGCCGCGAGTGCCGCGTTTTCGCCCGCAGTCCCGTTGAACAACGGGCGGAGATACAGCCGGGCCGAGCTGTTCGGATCGCGCGCGGTGCTCGTGAAATCGACGATCACGTCGGCCGTGCCGGTGCGAGCCTGCGTCCGTTCGGGATCGATTTTCAGCTCGTCGGCGCCGCTATGCCTGCCCTTGTGCAGCACCACGCGCTCCAGCCCGAACAGGGCGTTGAGCCCCGCGGGCCGTGGCTCCGCCGTTGCGGTCCACGCGATTTGAACCGGAACGTCCCGGCCGTCGATCGACAGCGACTGGCGGTGCATCCACCGCCGCGCATGGTCACGTTCGCAGCGAAACTCGATGATCATGTCGAGCCAACCTATTCCAACGCATCGGCTCAGATGAGCTGGTTGAGGATTTGAACGTATTCCTCAACCATCGCATCGACCGAATAGCGCAGCCTCAGGCCTTTGGCGTTTTGTTGCAGTTCGTCGCTCAGTGCTTGGTCGGTCAGAAGTCTGGAGACGGCAGCCGACAGCTTCGCTTGATCTGAAGCATCGACAAAGAGGGCAGTGGGCTTTCCTTCGAAGGACAGCACCTCGCGCAGCACGGGAAGATCGGTGACAACCGAGGGAACGCCGGCGTTGGCGGCTTCGACGGCGGCAAGGCCGAAGGTCTCGGCCTGCGTCGGAAACACGAATATGTCGAGACAGGCGAGAAAATCCGCGATCTGGCGTGGCGCTATTTCGCCGAGCAGATGCAGTCGGTCCGAGACGTTCAGCTCGTCCGCGAGCTGCCGCAGTCGTGCCTCGTCGGCGCCCTGGCCGGCGAGTGCAAGGTGCCACGACGGCTCATCCGGCAGCAGGCGTATCGCCGCATCGAGCCGCTTGTGCGGATGCAGCCTCGCCGCGCAGCCGAGCAGGACGCGGTCCGGCGGCAGGTTGAATTTCTGTCGTGCGGCGCTCTTCGGCAGGATGAGGGCCTTGTCCTCGAAGCCGTGCGGGACATGCACCATGCGCGACCGGTAGGCCTGCGGGTAGCGCGAATACTCGCGCTCCATGTCCTTCGAGTTCAGCGTGATGCGGTCGAAGAAGCCGACGCTGCCCATGACGATGTCGGCCGTGCGGACGGGCCAGCTCATCGACAGCGCGGATGAAACCTGATTGGCGACGACAGGGGCGCGGCTGACGAGGCGCGTCACGCCCGCGCCGATGACGTTGCCGAAATGCTGGAAGGTCAGGACGGCGTCAGGCCGCGTGGCTCTGATATGTCCGCCAAGCGTCCACAGCATCCGCAGCAGCGCAACCGGATTGCCCGGCCGGCGCGATGCGCAATAGAACGTCTCGGGCGGCTCGTCGAACGAATCCGATTTGCGGAAGAAAAACAGGTTGGAGACGCGATGGCCGCGCGCGGAGAGGCCGGCGCCGAGAAGCCTGGAGATCTCCTGCGCGCCCGCGTTCTCGGCCTGGGTCTGTACGAGAAGGACGTGCAGCTTTCGTTCGCTGCCGTTCAGCCGCGCGAGTTCTGTCGCGGTCGTCTCGCCCAAATTGTTCGGCTGGTAGTGGAGCACGGATCCCGACCCGCTAAAGAAACGAAATCTTCACCTTCTTAACCCCGTACCTATCATGCAGGCATCGGGCAGACACCGACTAGCAACAAACGGAGTTAATGCGCGAGCCGCCGATTGCCGCGTTCTCGCGGGAATTCTGCTGATTCCCGGATGGTGCGCAGCGAGCGCGTTAACCAACGGAACCTGCGCGCGCCGTCGCGGATCAACCAGGCCGATCGTACGATTGACGCCTATTCGGCGGAGTCGGCGCCGCGAACCGCATAGCGGCCGCGTCGCCACGCCGAGAAGCGCAACAGCACGAGAACCGAAGGATCGACCCCGGTTCGCCGCCGACACAAGACATTGAGTGCGATCGTCGTGAGCGCCAGCGACACGGTGGCCGCAATTGCCGCGCCAAGCACGCCGAGCCAGGGGATCAGGACGAGGAATCCGCCCAGTCTCAATGCGACATTTGCGGCGACGACGGGAACGTAGATGCGTTCATGGCCGGTCAACTGCAGGATCGCCGCCGACGGACCGCCCGCGGCCTGAATGGCCGTTCCGATCGCGAGCACGATCAGCACCGAGTGCTGCTCGGTGAAATGCGGCCCGAACAGGTTGAGGAGATAGGGGCCGCCGACCCAGATCAGGGCGAGGCCTGCGACCACGCAAAGCGCGGTCACTTCCGCCATGAGCTGCAACGTCCGCTCGAATTCCCGGTGATTTTTGCTGAAGTACAGCGAAGGAAGCCGGCGCGCGCCGAACGAGTACAGCGCGGCGGAAAGCATGGCGAAGATATTGGCGAGGCGTGACGCCGCGAAGTAGATGCCGGCGGTCGCCGGATCCAGCATCCAGTAGACCAGAATGACGTCGAAATACTGGTTCGCGACTTCAAGGATGGACGCAAGCCAGAAATGCAGCGCGCTCGATCGCCAGCGCGTTGCTTCGGAACTCGCTGTTGTCGCGCGCAAATCCGGCAGCACCCGTACGATCGCAATGATCTGCGCGACGAGGCCCACCGACATCGCGATCGTCATTGCGGCGATCAGCTCGGCGGGATCGAGCTGCCGATGCCCGAACAGCGTGGCGAGCAGAAACAGGACGACGATGACCCGCCAGAAGAACTCGCGGTTGCCTTCGCCCATGATAATGCTGACCAGCGAGCGCGCGATCTGGCTGCCGAGCATCAATCCGGCACTCACGGCGGTGTAGGCCGAGACGGCGAGGATCAGCAGCCACAAATCCCCTCTGAAGTGCGCAACCAACGCAACTGCGGCGATCGCGATCAGCATCGCGACGGCGGAGATCCTGAAGCTGGAGAGCAGGAGGCCCTTGGTGAGGTCGGGCCTGTCGCCGACCTCATATTCGTTCAGGAACCGCACCAGCAACGCTTCCTGACCGACCAGTCCTACGACTGCGGCGATCTGGGCAACCGAAAGCCAGGTCGCAAAGATACCGAATCCGTCGGGTGTCATCGTTCGCGCGGCGAGCGAGAACAACGCAAACGCGAGCGCGCCGCTGCCAACCTTCAGGAGGATGGTCCCGACGACACCGCGCGTGACGTCACGCCGCAGAAATTGAACAATGGAATCGATCATCGAAGATGCGCAGCGTTCCCCGAAGATGGGCGTTGCAAGGATGGCGAGAGCCTAGCATGCCGGAAAATTGCGAGTGTTAATGCCCGGTCTTCAGGTCCCGTCGTCCATGGTCGACGAAGGTCGTGCGCCGCTGCTTCACGGCGAAACAGCCGCGTCCCTGATGTGCCAGATTGAGCAGGCACCGGCTCGGTCGAAAAGCGGCGTGATGTCATGCCGGTGCACGATGCGGGGCGAAGCCGGCCGGCCTGCGGCGGTTCGAGCATTGGAATGGCCTCTCTGGAATGAATTCGGCAGCTTGGTCTGACGAGACAGAGTACTTCGATGTCGTTCCGAGCAAGGCGCATGCCGCGACGGATGTATCCTGCGACCCGTTAACCTCAATCGCCGGAAATGATCGCGTTTGGCTCTGCGATACGACATCAGGCGAGGGAATTGCACATGGAACCACCGTTAACCGTGGAGCCCTGAACCATGACGACGGATAGACCCGTGACCGAGCCGAGCGATGCAGCTGCGACTGCGGCCATCGTCGCAGACATCGCGATCGTCGGTGGCGGCCTTGCGGGATCGCTCGCCGCATCCGTGCTTGCGCGGGCGGGGCATCGCGTCGCACTCGTCGACAAGCGCGCGGTACATCCGGACGAATTCCGGGTTGAGAAGCTCGGTGGCCAGCAGCTGGAGATGTTCCGCAAGCTGGGTTTCCTCCATGCGCTCGAGAACGTCGCCTGCCGGTATGACCGGGTGCTCAATATCCGGGAAGGCAAGGTCGTCGATATCAGCATCGGCCAGGCTTACGGGTTTTCCTATGCCGGCCTCGTTGCCATGGCGCGCAGCCAGCTGCCTGATCCGTCCAATCTGATCGTCGACGAAGTCACCGCAATCAGCCCCGGCGATGATGTCCAGCATATCGAGCTTGCGTCCGGACGACGCCTTGACGCGCGGCTCGTCGTGCTCGCCACAGGCATGGCGGGCGCTCTCGGCTACAAGCTCGGCATCAAGCGGCGCGTGCTGGCCGAGCGCCATTCGGTGTCGTTCGGCTTCACGATCGCCCGCCGCGACGGCACGCCGTTCGATTTCGAGGCGCTGACCTGTTACGGCGAGCGCACCGCTGACGGCATCGACTATCTCAGCCTGTTTCCGGCGCCTGCGGGCATGCGGGCCAATCTGTTTATGTTCCGCGACCCGACCGATCCGATCATGCGCGAGCTGCGCCGCGAACCGGAAGCGACCGTCCTGCGGCTGCTGCCGGGACTGCGGCCTTACCTCGGCGACTTCCACGTGACCGACAAGGTGCAGAACTGGGTGATGGATCTGACCGTGGTGGAGGGACACCTCCAGCCCGGAATCGTCCTCATCGGCGATGCGTTCCAGACCAATTGTCCCGCCGCCGGCACGGGCGTCGCCCGCCTCTTGGTGGACGTCGATCGCCTTTGCACGGATTACGCGCCGCGCTGGCTCGCAAGCGCCGGCATGGGCACGGAGAAGATCTCGCAGTTCTATTCCGATCCCGACAAGCTCGCGGCCGACCAGCGGTCGCTGAAAATGGCGCGCTTCCGTCAGGCCCTTACGTCCCGCAACGATATCGAATGGGATGTGCGGCGCCGGTTTCACTTCCTGCGGCGCAGTCTCACGCATCGTGTCGATCAGATGCGCCCGGGCTGGCTCGGACGCGTCCGCGGCGCGCTCCGCGCCTGAGCTCCCTCGCTTGCGCTTCGGTTAGCGCGTGGGCGTCGGGGTGCGGGCCGGCGGGAGCCTGAAATCCGACAGCCGCTTGGCCGCCAGTTTGAGCCAGGGAGCCTGCTTCAGCGCGAACAGGCTGATGGCGCCCGCGGTGCTGCCGGCCTGCGTGACCATCCACATCGGCGAGGGCTGGGCGCCGAACAATTTCTTGTACGGCTCGTCGCCAATCGTGAAGTCGAGCATCTGATCGCCGCGCTCGATGCAATCCCTCGCCACTTGCTCGAACATCAGAGAACCCAGGGACTGGCTTTTGTACCCGTCGATATCGAAGGCGCTCATGATGACGAGGAAGCTGCCGCGATGGCACAGTCCGAGCACGGCGGCGATCACGCCGCCGTCCATCTTCATGGCGTAGAGCCGGACGAACGAGCCGAGACCACGGGCCGCCACGTCGGCATAGAAGCTGTAATATTCGGGGCGCTGGAGCAGATCGCCGTCGCCCTGGGCCTGAAAGCGCGGACCACGATATTGCTTCATCGCGTCCATCGCCTCGGAGATCGAGGCGCTGTCGTCGCAGCACGAGAAGCTCAATGCTCCCTTCTTCTGGAGCTGGCGATATTTCTTGGCGAGCTCCTTCTGATAGGAGCGATCCAGCGCGCTGGCACGCCATTGCTCGAACGGGGCGACGAGAACGGTCGCGTAGGCGTTCGTCTCCATCGAGACCCGGCGTGGCGCGCCCAGGAGGCTTTCGATCGGAAGCCGTCCGTCGGGCAGCTTGGTCATGCGGAGCAGGTCGAACGGGCGGACGAGGCGCCTTATCTCCGCGCAGGCCACTTCGTCCTCCAGCAGGCTGGCAAACACCTCGGGACTGCAGACCGGCGCCAGATAGTCGGATACGCGCAAATCGGCGAATTCGATGGTGCGGATCGGGCCGCGGCGGATTCGGAGCAGGGGCAGCACCATCACCAGCGCCCCCGTCGTACGGCGGCGGACCACGACGACCAGCGGCGTCGCGCCTGCATGGGATGCGAGCCTGGCGTAGAGGCTGTCCAGCCAGAGCGGATGCTGAAACGCGGTCGCGGCAGAGCTGTCGAACAGCGCCGCGTATTCCGGAGACAGGAAGTCGAACGCCTGCTCGATGGCGATATCGAATGTATTGCTCGGCTTATTCATGCGTGACCACGGAAACCAGATAACCCGGAGAAGTCGATCGAGCCGGATCCCGCGCCTGTATAGCAGGGTCGTGACGGCCGAGGCACCAGCGGGGTGCGATTTGCATTAACGCATCGAGCAGGGGCCGTATCGTTATCGATCCCCCGAAGTTTCGAGATTTCGTGGTGCCGGGGCTCGGGAGATCAACCCGCAGTAGCAGATAATTAACCAAGCTTAAGGGAAAGTCACCTCATGGCCATCCTGCAGACCGAGAGAGCCTCCGAGGCACTCACGAGCGCGATCTGGAAGACGCGCAGTGCCGGCGTCGAGAAGATCGCCAGGCTCGTCATCTGCGTATCGATCACCGTCAATGTCGTCGCGTCGATGGGGACATTCAATACGGCGATACTGCCGGCGGGACTGACTTATCTGCAACAGGCGGTCGCTCTGTTGATGTGGAGCGTCCTGATCTACGCAAGCGCGTTCGTGCGCCCGCGCCTGCAGCTGGCGTTCAACCCCGATCTGATCGCGCTCCTCGCATTCTACACGTTCGCGGTCGTCTCCGTGTTGTGGACCACTCTGAATGCCGCAGCCATCATGAAGAGCGCCGCTCTTGCAATGACGACGTTTGGCGCGTTCTGTATGATCACGCGGATCGATATCGACGATGTCGTGAAGGCGACGTCCTCCGGGCTCTTCATATTGGTCGCCGCATCGGCGCTTTGCGCACTCGCCGTGCCCGATATCGGGGTAGATCATAGCTGGATGCACAATGGTCAATGGCAGGGCGTCTATGAATCGAAGCAGACGCTGGGCTTTGTCGGCGCGTATCTGATGTTCTTCTCTTGCTACCGGAAGATGACGGGGCAGGGGTGGCTGGCGTTCCTCGTCGCGTTCCTGCTGGCGTCGACCTGCGTCCTCGCGTCGGAATCGCGCGGCGCCGGTGCTGTCGCCCTGGCGGCTTGTGCGCTGCTCGTGACGTCGATGTGGTCGGTCGGCTGCATGAGGCTCTATGCGATCCTGCCGTTCGTCATGTGCATTCTGGCCGGCCTCCTGATCGTCTATTTTTACGCGACGGGCTACGACGCCATCCACATCGGCGATGCGACCGTCAATTTCACCGAGCGGACCTTCATCTGGCACTACGCGATAAGCCATTTCGACGATGCGCCGCTGCTCGGCTTCGGAATCAACGGCTTCTGGACGATCCCGTCGATCTACGATTATTTCGAGCAGAACCATGGTTGGGTGCTCGACAACTATCATAGCGGCTATATCGCGATTCTGATGGAAACAGGATTCCTGGGCTACGTGCTTTTCGCCGCGAGCGTTCTTCTGTTCTCGAACAAGGTTCTCTATTTGATTTCCGCACGATCGATCCACCGGGCGCACTGTGCCCTCATCATCGGATTTGTCGCCCTCAGCTTTCAGACCAATTTCACCGAGACGACGTTCCTTCGCTCGACCATGTTCACGTCGGTGCTCCTGGTGGCCTTCCTCCTTGCAACGTGCAGGCCGGTGCCGGAGACCGATTTCTAACCCTTACCGAATGGAAGCAAGATGACCGCCCCCCGCGCTCGCTGGTCGAGAAGCTTCAATCTTGCCGCAGCGGCTTTTGTCGTCGCATCATTCTTCTCCGACGCCCATGGCGCCGGGCAGGTCGCGCCTCGTGATGCGGCAAGGTTGGGGCGCGGGATCAACATTCTCGGTTACGACGGAATCTGGGAGGGCGGTCAGAACGCGCCGTTCCGTCTGGACAATTTGACGGCGATCAGAAAGGCCGGATTCTCGCACGTCAGGATCAATTTCTTCGGCTTCAAGTTCATGGATCGCGCGAATGTGCTGGATGAGGTCGTGCTGAGAAGGCTTGATGCCGTCATCGAGGAAATCCTCGCCAGGAACCTCGTTCCCATCGTCGACGAACATGACACGCATGTCTGTCAGCGTGATGTATCCGAATGCGGCGAGAAGCTCAGGGCATTCTGGCGGCAGATCGCCGAGCGCTATGCCGGAAGATATCCCAGGCTCGTCTTCGAGGTCTTGAACGAGCCGGGGGGGCAGATGACGTCCGCCAGCTGGAATTCGCTCCTCAACGAATGTATCGGCATCATCCGCCGCACCAACTCCGAGCGGCGGGTCATTGCTGCCGTTCTCAACACAGACGAGATTCCCATCGACGATCTGGCTCTCCCCGCCGACGACAGGAATCTCGTCGTCACCTTTCATTATTACGCGCCGATACGCTTCACGCATCAGGGTGCGCCATGGTCCGAGACGTTCGCGCGCATCGGGCCGCTGGATTGGGGCAGTCCGGACGACGAAGCCAAGGCGGCCGCCGATTTCGACAAGGTCAGCCGGTGGTCGGAGCGAGAGAAGCGCCCGATTTATCTCGGCGAGTTCGGGGTGTACGAAAGGGCTCCATCCGAGAGCCGCCAGAGATACCTGTCGTTCGTGGCGCGAAGCGCCGACAGACGTGGCTGGGCCTGGGCCTATTGGCAGTTCGACCATGATTTCGCGGCCTTTGACAGCGCCCGTCAGGCCTGGAAGCCCGACATCCTGCGCGCCCTGATCCCGCCGGCCCGTTGAAGCAGCAGTTCACGGCCAATATCGGTCTGATCGCGATCGCCTTGCGGTGACGGCTAACCGCCGTCTCTGGCCCGGCAGAACAGATCGATCCCGCCGACCTGTCCGCCCTTGAGCGCGATCTCGATGTTCGCATGCGCGCGATCCGATGATGCGCGATTGAGTGGCGCGCCTTCCGCGAGAGGGGCGATCGCGGTCAGCGCATAAATGCCCATTGCCTGCAGCGCATGGCCGGACGTGTCGCCGCCGGCGACCACGGTGCGAGGGAGCCGCGCGGTTTCCAGAATCGAGTCCAGCGCCTCGCCGAGCCCCGCGCCGATGCGCTCGTTCACGGCGCTCGCCGTTGCGCCGCTCGCCTTGATGGCCGCGTTGAGCGCACCGATGGCGGGATCGTCGGGGCCGCTTGCTGTGATCAGGAGCGCATCGCGTCCCGACGAGAGTGCAGTGAGCGCGCGTTCAGCGGCGCGGCCTATCTCCCTGGTCCATTCAGCCGCGTCGACGGCGCGCGCCGCATCAAGCCGCTCGACGTCGAAGCCGTTGTCCGCGGCATGCGCGATCTGCGCGGCGGTGACGGGTGAGCAGGAGCCGGAGACGCAGGCGATGCGCTCGACGCCGGCAAGGCGCAGATCGGGTTTGCTGTCGGGAATCAGGCCCGCCGACCGCCAATAGGCGACCAGGGCCTGCTCGACACCTTGCGAACCGGCGACGAAGAGCCGCTCGCCGCGATGTTCCCAGATCAGGCGGCCGGCTTCGATCAGCGATGCCTGGTCGAGCACGTCGAGCGAGATGATCTCGGTGCCGGCGCTCCTCGCGCGCATGAGCGCCAGATCCGCGCCGCCATTGACCATGGTGACGAAGTCGATCAGTCCGATCGATCGTGCCGTCTGTCTTGCAAGGTGCCGGCCGAGATCGGACTCGTCCATCGGCGTCACCGGATGACGCGACATGGTCGGGTGCCGGTCGAGACGATGGCCGACGCCATTCACGGCCGCGAACAAATGGCCGAACATCTGATAGCGGCCCATCGCCGGCGATCCCACGAGGAGCGGATGCCAAGCGCCGCCGAGCTGCGGCACCGCGAGGTCGATCGCACGCCCGATCGAGCCGATCTGCGGCGAGGAGTCGAAGGTCGAGCACACCTTGTAGTGCGCGATCGGCGCGCCGATCCCTGCGAGCACCGCGAAAACCGGCGGAAGGTTTTGCTCCATCCAGGCCGGATCCTTCGCGCGCGCCGTGCCGGCGATGCCGATGCCGCGGTAATGCCTGGCGGACGTGAGACGCTCGGGCGTCGGAGTCTCCAGAAAAAGGATTGTCGGCAGGCCCGCGAAGGTGAGGGCCTCCATCGCCGCGGACGAGCCGGTGTAATCATCGCCGTAGAAAGCAACGAGTGGACCGTCGGGCAGGGCAGACGCGCCGCTCACGGCTGCGGACTCGCCGTCGCGGCGTCCCATGCTGCGCGCAAATCGGCAACGCCGGCGGCCGGTCCATCGGGATGGGCGAGAATGCCGCCGCCTGCGGCGAAGATCAGATCTGTCGAGCCGAGTGCGCGCCAGGTAGGTAGCGCCTGAGCCGGCGTCTGGCCCGAGGAGAACACGGGCATCGCGATGCATGGCTTGTGCGCGAACATCGGCGTCAGCGCCGCCTTTGCGGAGACGACCACGCTGTCATCGGTCTCGCTGAACTTGTTGCCGATGCCGTTGACGTGCATGTGATCGGCGCCGGCCAGCCGCCAGATCTTGTGCCACGCCGTATAATCCCAGCCGAGCGCGGGATGACGGTTCAGCGCGCCCCAGCCGTTGCGATGTGCATGAACGGGAAGCTGCGTGTGGCGGCCGAGCTCGACCATGCCGGCGAGCCCGACCGAGTTGATGCTCGCCATCACGCAGGTGCCGCCCTCGCTGAGCACCAGATCATGCCGGCGGCGCATCTGGTCGATCTCGCCGGTGAGGTTGAAGGCGATCATGACCTTCTTGCCGGTTCGATCAGCGTGGTCGTTGACGACGCGCATCACGGCGCGCACGCGTTCGTTGAACGGGCAATAGGCGCCGTCCGATTGCAGCTCGTCGTCCTTGATGAAGTCGATGCCGGCCGCGCACAGCGTGGCGACCAGATTGGCCGTCTCGGTGGGGCTGAGCCCGATGCTCGGCTTGATGATGGTGCCGATCAGAGGACGGTCGCTGACGCCGGTCAGCTCGCGCGTGCCGGCGACGCCGAACTTCGGTCCGGGATAGGCGGCGGCAAACGCGAGCGGCAGGCGCAGGTCGAGCAGGCGCAGGCCGGTCAGCTGGCGCAACTCCCACAGATTGCCGGCGATCGCCGTGACGAGATTGGGCAGTGACGCGCCGATATTGTCGAGCGGCCATGACAACGTCACCCGCGCGCGATTCCAGGGGCCATCGGGGTTGATCGGGCGGGCGACCGGGAGCGACGGCGCGGAAATCGCATCAAGCAACTCGATGCTCTCGACTCGGGCGGCTGCACGCGCTTTCAGCTCCGGCGTTTCGCCGGGCACCGCAACGAACGTGCCGCTCGACTGCTCGCCCGCCATGGTTTCCGCGGCAAGACGCGGATCTTCAGGCGTTTCGATCAGATAGTCGGCTTCGATGCGAACGGGATTTTGCGTCACGGGAGCGCAGACAATCTAGAGCTTGGTAAGATCGGGGAACGGGCGCACGGGGTCGCGCCCGTCCCAGCCTTTGGCGGCTGCGCGGATGAGATCGAACATCTTGCCCTTTGGTCCCGCGACTTCAGACAGTTCGATCACCGTTCCCGGATGATATTCCGTGTCGAAATAGACGAAGCGTCCGCGCGCGCCGACTTCGCCGCTCATGACCGGCTTGAAACCCTCGGCTTCGAGACGGGAGAGATCGGCGTCGTAGTCTTCGGTCCAGTAGGCGACGTGCTGCAGACCCTTATGTCCGGCTTTCAGGAAGTCGGCATACATCGACGGCGCATCGTTGCGGATCTGGATCAGCTCCATCTGCAGCGGACCGGAATTGGCCAGCGCCACCGAATTGTGCGGCTCATAGGCCTTGCCGCGATAGTGGTAGTTCACGATTGGAACCCGCGGATTATAGAACCACGGCCCGATGCCGAGCTCGCGGCTCCAATAATCCATGGCCTTCTCGATGTCGTCAACGACGTAGCCGGCTTGCCGGATCTCACCAAAAAAACGGCTCATTGCATGATTCCCATGATCTTCAGAATTTGAGGAAGCCGATCGACAGCCACGGCACGGCTGCGACGATGGCGAGGCCGATGAAGAGGGCTGCGACATAGCCCCAGATGTGCTTGAGGCCTTCGTCCGGCGATATCTTGCTGATCGCGCAGGCGCCGTAATAGCCGACGCCGAACGGCGGCGCGAACAGGCCGATGCCCATCGCGAGAATCACGACCATCGCATAGTGCACTTCATGCACCCCGGCCTGCTTGGCGATCGGAAACAGCAGGGGACCGAACAGCACGATGGCCGGAATGCCTTCGAGCACGCTGCCGAGCACGACGAAGGCCACAATCGAGATCGCGAGGAAGCCGTAGGCGCCGCCGGGGATCGCCGCCATCGCCTTCGCCAGCTGTTGCGAGAAGCCGGATTGCGTCAGTCCCCAGGCCATCGCCGTGGCGCAGCCGATGATGAAGATGATCGCGCCGGTCAGCGAGGCCGTCTCGACCAGCATGGATTTCAGCCGCCGCCAGGGAAACTGGCGGTAGACCACAAGGCCCATCAGCACGGCGTAGGCGATGCCGATGGTCGAGACCTCCGTGGCAGTGGCAACGCCTTCGACCACGGCAGTGCGGATCACGAAGGGCAGCAGGATGGCGGGCAGAGCGACCATTGTGAGTTTTGCGATCTCGCGCTTGGAGGCGCGCCGCACATGGCTCAGATCCTCATGCCGGTAGCGCCGCCACACCACCACGCAGAGCGCGGTGCCCACGACCAGGGCCGGCAGCAGCCCGCCCGTGAACAGCGCCGCGATCGAGACGCCGGTCACCGAGCCGATGGTGATCAGCACGATGCTCGGCGGTATGGTCTCGGTCTGCGCGCCGGTGGCCGACAGCAGCGCGACGAGGTCGCCGGGCTTGGCGCCACGCCGCTGCATTTCCGGCAGCAGCACGGGCGCGATCGCGGCCATGTCGGCGATCTTCGAGCCGGAGATGCCGGAGACCAGATACATGGCCCCGATCAGCACGTAGGACAGTCCGCCCCTGACATGTCCGAGCAGGCTTGCCAGAAACTGGATCATGGCCCGCGCCATGCCGGTCATTTCGATCAACGCGCCGAGGAAAATGAACAGCGGCACCGCGAGCAGGATCAGGTGCGACATGCCTTCATCGAGACGGCCGACCATCACCATCATCGGTACGCTGGTTGTCAGCGCCAGATAGCCGAAGGTCGCGAGCGCAAAGGAGAATGCGATCGGTACGCCGGCGAACACGTTGGCTGCGACCACGCCGACGAAGAAAATGATGAGGTTGTAGCGTCCGAGCGGGGCGAGCAGCGGTCCGGCAAGCCAGAATGCGGCAATCAGGACGGCGGTGGTGATGAGGGCCGCGACGATCAACGCGGGGCGGTGATGCGTCGCGAGCCGGATCGCGGCGACGACGGCCATCAGGGTCATCCCGACGGGAATTGCGGCTGCGCGCCAGGCATTGCTGATCTCCAGCGCCGGGGTGACGATGACCTGTTCCTCGCTCGCATAATCGAAGGCGGGATGCAGGATCAGCGCCAGCAGGGCTAGGGGCGCCACCGCCGCGATCGTGTCGAGAAAGGTGCGCGCGCCCGGGCCGACATGGCTGACGAGGCCTGTCATGCGCATGTGCTCGCCCCGGCGCAGCGCGATCACCGCGCCCAGCATCGAGAGCCAGAGAAACAGGATCGAGGCCAGTTCGTCCGACCAGATCAGCGGGCTGTGGAAGACGTATCGCATGATGACGCCGGCGAGCATGATGCCGATCTCGACCAGCACGACACCGGCCGCGGCGGTCTCGACCACCGCACCGAGCCAGCGGTCGACGGTGCCCAAGGCGCTCGCAAGCCTGCGCGTGCCCGCATCGGAAGCAGGGTGAGCGGTCGCCGCCAGATAGTCCGTCATCTGATGCTCTGCGATCGTCATCGCGCTCAGGCCAGCTTGCCGACGGCGCCTTCGAGCAGCGCCCAGACTTCGTCGCCGAAGCGGCCTTTCCATTCGCTGTAGAAGCCGCCGTCGCGCAGCTTGGCGCGGAACGAGTCCGGCGAAGGCTTGGTGAAGTTCATTCCCTTGCTCTGGAGGTCGGTCTGCACGGTCGCGTTGAAGGCCTTGATGTCCTCGCGCTGCTTCAAGCCGGCATCGTTGATGGCGTTGCTGACGATGGTCCTGAGGTCGGCGGGAAGGGCGTTGAAGGCGCGGGCGTTGGCGATGAACCAGAAGCCGTCCCAGATGTGGTTGCTGATCGCGCAGTACTTCTGCACCTCGTAGAGCTTCGCCACCTGGATGATCGGCAGCGGATTTTCCTGCGCGTCGACAATGCGTGTCTGCAGCGACGAATAGACCTCGCTGAATTGCAGGCTGGTCGGCGAGGACGACAGCGCCTTGAACATGGAGATGCTGAGCGGAGACACGGGCACGCGGATCTTGAGTCCGTCCATGTCCTTGGCGCTCTCGATCGGCTTGGCGCCGCTGGTGATCTGGCGGAAGCCGTTGTCCCACATCTTCTCGAACGTATGGAGGCCGACCTTGGCCATGGCGGCACGGATATGCGCGCCAAGCCCGCCGTCCATCGCTTTCCAGACCTGATCGTAATCGGCAAAGGCAAAGCCGACCGCGTTGATCGCGGCGACCGGTACCAGGGTCGCGACCACGAGCGCGGAGGGCGTGAAGAAGTTCAGCGCGCCGCTGCGCACCTGGGCGAGCATGTCGGTGTCGCCGCCGAGCTGGTTGTTCGGGAAGATGACGATCTCGACCCGGCCATTGCTCTCCTTGGCGACGCGGTCGGCGGCTTCCTGGGCGCGGATGTTGAGGGGATGCGTCAGCGGCAGGTTGTTGCCGTATTTCAGCGAAAACTCGGCCGCCCGGGCCGGGCGCGAGAGACCGCCGATCAGGCCCGCGGCGGGAAGGGCGGACAGGGCTTGCAGGGCGCGCCGACGGGTCAGGGACATGGGCTTCTCCTCCAACAGCGATTTGATGTTATTTGATGTTTCTGCGACAATGTTGATGCGAAAATTGCGGCTTAGAGCTACCATGTCAAACGGTAATGGTGATGGTTTTTGATGTATTTGACGTTTGGGCCCTGAGATGGACAAGCCATTCGCTCGTTCGCTGAGCCGCATCGTTGACGTGGCGCGCCGGGCCGGCGTCTCCACGGCGACGGTCGACCGCGTGCTCAATCGCCGGCCCGGTGTGCGGGCGATGACGCAGCAGCGGGTGCTCGCCGCCGCGTCCGAGCTCGACTACATGCCGGCCGAGAACCTCCTCGCGGCGATGCGGCCCAAGCCGATGCGGCTGCTGTTCCTGCTGCCGTCGGGCACCAACCGCTTCCTGTCGACGCTCGGGCAGCTGATCGCGCATTCCGACGGCCGGCTCGCGCCGTTCAACGTCCATTGTCAGGTCGACACCATCAAGAGCTTCAATCCCGACCTGCTGGCACGCCAGCTCTGGCGCGCCCGCGACAAGGCCGACGGCATCGCTTTCATGGCGCTCGAACACCCGGTCGTGCGGGAGGCCGTCGATAGGCTTGCGGAGCACGGCGTGCCGACGGTGACGCTGATCTCGGATATCCTGAACGCACGCCGCGCGGCCTATATCGGACTGGACAATCGCTCGATCGGACGCACCGCCGGCTATCTGATCGCGCGCTTTCTGGGCGAGCGTCCGGCCAAGGTCGCGATGATCGCGGGCAGCCGCAGCTACCGCGCGCACGAAGAACGCGAAATGGGCTTTCTGCACGTCTTCGAAGAACTGTTCCCGGCGATCAAGGTCGTAGGCCTGCGCGAAGGTCACGATGACGCCGACCGCAACTATCGCCAGACGCGCATGCTGCTAGGCCAGCATCCGGATCTTGCCGGAATCTACAACATCGGCGGCGCCGCCGACGGTGTCGCTCGCGCCCTGAAGGAAATGAACCGGGCACGCGACGTGATCTTCATTGGTCATGGTCTGACCTCGGATACGCGCAGCTTTCTGCTCGATGGGACGATGGATGCCGTCATCACTCAAAATCAGCTCAACACGATGATGAGCTGTGTCGGCATCTTCGACAATCTGCGCGCCGGCCGCAGCGCCATGCACGGCATCGAGGCGCCGCGCAGCGAGATCATCTTTCGCGAAAATATTCCGGCGCTTGGGGGCTAGCGGCGTATCAACGAGCCATGATCGCTCTGGATCATATCGGCTGGCATGATCGCCACGATGCAATTCTGCCAGTGTTTTGCCCGACGAGTCAAACGGCCGCAGCCTGGTGAAATCTGGGCTCGTCCGGCGGCTCAATTTGCGTTTCAGGAGGGAGGCCGCGCGCTCTGCGCCCGCGGGACGATTCAACCAAACATCGTCTCGACTTAAGCCGTGCCACCGCGACCAACCGGCCAATGGCGGTTCTACTGTGCATGGGGTTGTTTTTCAGTTTTTTGTTTGGCGAGGCGCCGGCGGGCGCTCTACAGGCCAGCCGCGACGCCCAGGCGGCCGATCCCGGGGAGCTTGAGCGCCGGCCGCCGGATGTCGATGCCCAGCACCGCGCCGAAGAAATTGATCTCGAACCCTTCGACCCAGCCGATCGTCATGCCGAGGTAACCCGACAGCGAGGCGTAGGCGCCGGTGCGGGAAGGGGTGATGCCGGCCCAGCGTCCACTGTACGGATAGTCCTTGCCGACCGCGGTGGGTGGAAGGATGGCACGAAGCTCGGGAACGGCGTCCAGCGCCGCCTGCACGAAGGTGTTGGAATTCGGCCCGGGCCAGGCGCTGTAATCGCCGTAGGCGCGGAACTTGTAGGTCTCGACGACGTGGCGGATCTTGGGGATCAGCGCTTCGGCCCGCGCGCCGTCGACCGCCACGACGGTTTCGGGCATGGCGCCGAACCAGCGGCCGTCGGGTGCAAATCCGTTGCTCCGGATCGGGTCGCCCCACGCCGTGTAGTCGTACCGGCTGTAGGTGCTGGCACCTTTCTCCTTGACGACGATCCAGCTGTGGACGGCGAAAATGCTGCGCCACCGCACCGTCCGCGCGGCAAAGACCCGGATCAGCGCGTCCGGATTGGCGGATGCCGGCGGCAGCAAGCCGGCGCTCGAGCGATCCGCCGTCTGCCAATTGCCCCGGCCATCGCCGAACAGATAATAGCGCCCGGTCGACAGCCCGATCGGCACGAGGATCAGCAGCAGGAAGAGAATCAAGAGTTTCCTCAAGGGCGGACACGGTCAGGCAGGGCGATGCGATTAATATAGTTCGCCCGCGGGGTCGCGCCAGCACGCTTCCGCTCTTGCATTTGGGAGGTGCGCCCCCATGTTCCCGATTATGATGAAACTGTCCCTCATCGAAGACCAGGCCATCCAGGCGCGAATCGCGGGCATCGCGGGCGCCGAGACGTTCGATCGCATCTTCGCCGGCATCCGATTCGACGAGATCGACGGCAATCTGCTGTTCGCCATTGCCAGGGACGAAGACTGCGCGAGCGAGATCGAAGACGAATTCTCGCACCATCTCGCGGTGGTTGCGACTCAGGTTCTCGGACAGAGCGTCGACGTGGTCGTGGTGCTGCCGAAAGTCCTGCAATAGGCCTTATTTTGGCGTGCAGGCCGGTCGTCCGGGCTTGCGTCTCTGCTTTTCAACGCAATCGCGAAATTGTAATGACGTCATTGGGCGCTTAGGCCCGATGTGCGTTATCGACCGAGCTCACGGGAGGGCTCGTCGGCGCACGCCTCTATTTGCGAAACAAAGTTGGATACAAATTGGCGCCTACCAGGAAAGCCCGGACCGCGACCGGCGCGACAAAGACAAAGGCCAGCTCTAAGAGCAAGAGCTCGAAAAACCAGAGCTCAAAGAGCAAGGGCTCGAAAGGCAAGAGCTCTAACAGCAAGAGCTCGTCGCGTTCTACGGTCTCGTCTTCATCGCCGCTCGGCATGCTGGCGCTGCATCTGCGCGAGCAATGGGAGAAGTCCGGCCGCGACGGCCTCGTGTTCCTCTGTGACAATGAGAACAGGGCGGAGCGGTTGGGCGGCGTGATCCACGCGCTCGACCCTTCGGTCGACGTGCTGGTGTTCCCGCGACTGAACAATCTGCCATTCGATGGTCTGGAGCCGTCGCGCGAGATCGCGGGCAGGCGGAGCTCGGTGTTGCGGCGCCTCGCCAAGGCCAAGAAGCCGGTCTTCCTCGTATCGACCGCAGAAGCCATCATGGAGCGGCTGCCGCTGCCGGCGAGCTGGTCAAAGACCAGCCTCAGCCTGAAAGTGGGCGCGGCCTATTCGGAAGCCGAGCTGGAGAGCCGTCTGGAAGCTCTCGGCTACGACCTCGATGAAGAGGCGGAATATCCGGGCGGCGTCCTGTTCCACGGCAAGACGTTCGAGGTGTTTCCCGCGGGCGGACTTGGTCCTTTCAGGATCGAACATTCCGGCGGCGTGATCCGTAAGATCGTTGCCGTCGATCCGGTCGAGCATGAGGTCGTCTACGAGACCAGGGAATTGCTGATCGATCCGATGTCCGAACAGATTGCGCTCGGAGGCAAGCGCGGACAGCGGGCGACGCTGCCGGATTATTGCGCTCGCGCGCGGTGGATCGTGGATGCCGGCGTGCTGGGCCATGCCGATATCTGGCTGGGCACCATCGAGGAGGCCGCTGGCCGCAGGGATGCGGAGCGCGAGTATCTCGGACGGGCTGACTGGAAGCGGCTGAAGAAGCGCATCAGCGTGCTTCCGCAAAAATCGGCCTTCACGCCGACGCCCGATTTCTCGAAGGCCTCTTCGCCAAGAAAGATCCTCCGCGCATTTATTGACGACATGCAACGCGCCGGGTCGCGGGTGCTGTTCGTCGCGGCCGTCGAGGATGACCTTCGCGCGATGGAGCGGATGAGCGGCATCAAGGCGGAGCGCTGTGCCGATTGGAGCGAGGCGACCGAGGGACGCGATCGCGAAACAGCGTTCCTGGCCGACTTCGATGCCGGCTTCGTCGGAGCCGGCCGCAAGCCTCTCGTCATCGTCACCGCGTCCGACGTGCTCGGCAGCAGAGCCCATCATCCGCAGCCCATGGCGAGGGCCTGGACGGCCGCGTTCGATCATCCTGACGTCGCGGAGCGCGGCGCGGCGGTGGTGCATTTGCAGCGTGGGCTCGCTCTGCTCGACGGCTTGCAGACCCTCGCCATGGGGACGGGATCGCGGCGCGAGATGGTCAGGCTTGCGTTCGCGGGAGACAACGCCGTTCTCGTGCCGCCGGCCGATCTTGCCTTGATCTGGCCGTATGCGGCCGAGCCCGGCAAGCTGGCACGCGACAAGGCGGACGGAAGCACATGGTGGGCGCGGCGGACCGAGGCCGAGGCGGAGATTCAGGTCGCCGCCAGGGCGCTCGCAAAGCACATCAGCCAGCGCCACCGCCGCCGCGCGCCGAAACTGGTCGCACCCGGGCCGCTCTATGAAAGGTTCGTTGCGCGTTTTCCGTATTTCCCGACCGTCGATCAGGCGAAGGCCATACAGGACGTGCTCGATGATCTCGCGGCAGGTCATCCCATGGACAGGGTGGTGTGCGGCGACGTCGGATTTGGAAAGACCGAGGTCGCGTTGCGCGCGGCAGCCGCGGTGGCGCTGTCCGGGAAACAGGTGGCGATCGCGGTGCCGACCACGGTCCTGGCGCGGCAGCATGTCGAAACCTTCCGCAAGCGCTTCGGTCCTCTCGGTATCGACGTCGGAAGCCTGTCGCGAGCGACCTCCGGCCCGGAGACGCGAGGGATCAAAGAGGGCTTGCGAAGCGGCAGGCTGAAAGTCGTTGTCGGCACGCAGGCGCTCTCTGCAAAGGATGTGAAGTTCGCCGATCTTGGCCTCGTCATCATCGACGAAGAGCAGCACTTCGGAGCGGCGGAGAAGGCGAAGCTTTCAGGGCTGGCAAAGAATGCCCATACGCTCTGGATGAGCGCGACGCCCATCCCGCGCACGCTCGCTGCTGGTCTTGCGGGCTTCCGGGATCTCAGCGTGATCGCAACGCCGCCGGTTCACCGGCTTCCGATCGTGACCAAGATCGCTCCGCTTTCGGATGCGGCCATCGCCGGAGCATTGCTCCGCGAGCGGCGGCGGCATGGACAGAGTTTTCTGATCTGCCCGCGCATCCAGGATCTGGAGCCGATGCTGGCGCGCGTGCAATCATTGGCGCCCGACCTCCGCATCGTCTGCCTTCATGGCAAGATGCCCGTCGACGACCTCGACGACCGCATGATGAGTTTCGTCGATGGCGAGGCGGACGTCCTCCTGGCGACCAACATCGTGGAAAGCGGTCTCGATATCCCGCGCGCGAATACCATCGTGGTGTGCTGGCCCGAAAAGTTCGGCCTCGCACAGCTCCATCAGCTCAGGGGGCGGGTGGGGCGCGGCGGAACGCGCGCCTTCGCCTATCTGCTGACGGAGTCGACCTCGGAACAGTCCGAGAAGCGCTTGGCCGTCCTCGAGGAGTTCAGCAAGCCCGGCGCCGGCTTCGCCATCAGCGAGCGCGACCTGGACCTCAGGGGCGCCGGCGATCTGTTTTCCGAGCAGCAGTCCGGGCACGTGCAGGTGTTCGGACCGGTGCTCTACAGTCATCTCCTGAAGCTCGCCTCGGAAAGAGTGAACGACTCGGGCGCCTTTCTGTGGGTGCCCGATCTCAATCTGCCTGTCGGCGACATGTTGCCTGAAGGTTATGTGCAATCGGAAGCAATGCGGCTCGAGATCTATGGTCGCGCCGCCAGATGCCGGAGCGACGACGATCTGGAAGACCTTGAGGAGGAGACCTCGCGCCGTTTCGGCAGGCTCCCGCCGGAGGCGCGCGATTTCTTTGCGGCCGCAAGGCTCAGGATCGATTGCAAGCGGCGCGGCATCGTCAGGCTCGATGTCGGGCCCGAGGCCGTCGCCGCGACTTTCCTCCCCGGGCGGCTGCGGAAATCCAGAGCGCGATCGCTCCAGCGCGACGGCGATCGTGTCGTCTGCGCCGCCCGCGGGCACGCGGACCCGTTCGGCCGGATCGAGGAATTCCTGGAGCTTCTGGACGAGTGAGGCAGGCCTACTGCGGCTCGATTCCGGCTGCCTTGATGATCCGGCCCCATTTGGCGATCTCCGCCTTCAGGAAGGCTTCGAGGGCTTGCGGCGTCGCGCGCTCGGCCTCGACCGGAGCCATGCTGAGCTCGGCAAAGCGGCTGATCAACGCGGGGTCTTTGAGCGCCGTCTGCAGCGCGCCGACGAGCTGGTCGATCACGAGCTTCGGCGTGCCGCGCGGCGCGTAGAGGCCATACCAGGTCGTCACATCGAACTCGGGAACGCCGGCCTCGGCCGAGGTCGGCACGCCAGGCAGTGTCGCGACGCGCGTCTTGCTGGTGATCGCGTAGCCCTTGATCGTGTTCGACTGGATGTAGGGCGTCGGTCCCGTCGCGGGATCGCAATAGACGTCGATATGGCCGGCGATGACGTCGTTTAGCGCGGGCCCGCCGCCCTTGTAGTAGATTTGCGAGAGTTTCGTATCGGTGGTGCTCATGAACATCAGGCCGCAGAGCTGCGAGGCCGAGCCGAGACCGACATTGCCGAAGGTCATCTTGTCGCCCTCGCTGCGGATGCGCGCGATCATCTCGCCGAGATCCTTGGCCGGGAAATTCGGCCGGGCGACCAGGATCATCGGGACATCAGTGACGAGCCCGATCATGGCGAAGTCGCCGACGGGATCGAACGGCAGTTTTGCGTAGAGCGCGGGCGCAGTGGCCTGGCCGACATGCATCAGGAGCAGCGTGTAGCCATCAGGCGCGGCCTTGGCGACGCGGTTGGTGCCGAGTGTTCCGCCGGCGCCGACGACATTCTCGATGACGATGGACTGCTTCAGCGTCGCGCTCATGGCGTTGCCGAGAATTCGCGCGATGACGTCGCCGGGGCCGCCGGCGGAGAAGGGCACGATCATCGTGACCGGGCGGGTGGGGTAGTCGTCTGCGATTGCCGCGCCGCAGGGCGAGAGCAGGAGACACAGGATCAGCGATCGTACCAGAGACAACATCGAACACTCCCTGAATTCTTGTTTTTCTAGTCGTCGGAAGGCGCCGCCTCCTTGGCGGCGTTTCGTTCAATCATGTCGAGCGCGGCCACCGCAGCCGCATTGATGTGATCGACACAGCAGCGCTCGGCGAGATCTGGATCGCCGTTCTGGATCGCGCGCCAGATCGCGGTGACCTCGCGCAGGCTCTTGTTGATCCGTTTCGGCTGCGACATCGACGTGATCCGCAACAGCTGGATCCGGTCGTGCAGCGGCTTGAGCATGCGCTCGATGAAGGCGTTACGGCATCCACCGATCAACGCGGCGTAGAAGTCGGTCTTGGCTTCGAGGCTCCCGACGAGGTCCTGCTTGGCTGCGGCCGCCTTCAGTCGCGTCAGGGCTTCCCCGATCCGCCGAGCCACTTCCGGATCGTGGAGTCTGGCGCATTCGCGGCCGGCGAAACCTTCGAGCACCGCGCGCGCCGCGTAGAGCTGCCGGGCTTCTTCGAGGCTGATCGTGGAGACCACGGGGCCGCGGTGCGGCACGATGTTGACGAGGCCGTCGGCTTCGAGGGCACGCAGTGCTTCACGGATCGAGGGGCGGCTGACGCCCATCATCTCGCAGAGCTCGCGCTCGACCAGGCGCTGGCCCGGTTTGAGTGTTCCGGACATGATCGCCTCGCGAAGCTTTTGCGCGACCATCGCCCGGACGGTCGGGACGTCCTCGATGCGGAGTGTCGACTGCAATTCGCTACGTCTTTCCATGTCCGGACCCTGGTTGGGAAAAGTCAGTACCGGTTTACAGGCAGAATCATCATTTCGGCAATTTGAACGTGCGCGGGCTGGTCCAGGGCGAAGACGATCGAACGGGCAATATCGGCAGGCTCGAGCGCCATCCTGAACTGGTCGAAATAGTCCTTTTCCTTCTGCCTGTCGCCGCGGTAGCGGGTCAGGATGATGTTGGTCCGGGTCAGGCCTGGCTGGAGCTCGGTGACCCGGATCGCGGTTTCCGCCAGCTCGCCCCGCAACGTCTCGGTGAACATGTGCACGCCCGCCTTGCTGGTGCTGTAGGCGGCCATATCCGGGACGATCCGGACCGCATTGATGGAGCTGATGTTGACGACATGGCCGGCGTTGCGCCTGACCATGTCGGGCAGGATCGCGCGGGTGACGCGCATCAGGCCGATCAGATTGGTCTGGATGATGTTGGACCAATCGTCGGCGGAGCCGGCATCGAACCGCGTCCGCCCGCCGATATCGTGCCCGGCGTTATTGATGAGGACGTCGACCGGCTTGAACTGCGCGGGAATGGCGTCCGGCAGGCGATCCACGGCCTGCCCATCGCTAATGTCGAGCTGGATCGGAAACACCGCGTTGCCCGCCGTGGATGCGAGTTCCTGAAGCGCCTTGGCGTCGCGATCGACCAGCACGACGCGGCGGCCGCTTTCCAGCAAGGCCTTGGTGATGGCGCGTCCCATGCCGCCGGCGGCACCCGTCAGCACGACGCTCTGGCCCGATTGTTCAGTCATCGCAACACTCCCAATGCTTTCATGCGACCGACCAGCCGCCGTCGATCGGCAGGCTGGCGCCGGTGATGTCGTTTGCCGCGGACCCACAGAGAAAGACGACCATGGCGGCGACCGCATTCATTTCGATGAAACGCTGCGTCGGCTGGCGCTCGCCGAGATATTCCTTGGTCACGTCGTCGACCGGACGGCCGCTGTTCGACGCGATCGTCGCGATCTTGTTCAGGATCGCAGGCGTCGGCAGCGTGCCGGGGCAGAGCATGTTGCAGGTGATGCCGCTCCGCGCGGTCTCGATCGCCACCGCGCGGGTCATGCCCGAAATCGCAGTCTTGGTGGTGACGTAGTCGATGCGGTCCTCGACCGCGCGGCTCGAATAGATCGAGCCCATGCTGATGATCCGGCCCCAGCCGCGCTGCTTCATGGCCGGCAGCGCCAGGCGGATCAGATGGAACGGCGCCGACAGATTGACCGCCAGCGCCTGCTCCCAGCGATCGGGCGGAAATTGCTCGATGGCGGAGAAATGCCTGACCACGGCGTTGTTGACGAGGATGTCGATGGCGCCACAGCGGTCGAGCAGATCGGCCATCATGCCCTCGATCGCCTCGCGCCGGGACAGATCGACGCCGGCGGCGATGACTTCGACACCGAAGCGGGCGCGGAGATCTTCCGCGGCCTGTTTCGGCGCGACGAGATCATGAAGGACGATATTGGCGCCCGCGCCGGCAACGCCTTCCGCGACGGCGAGGCCAAGGCCCGCCGTCGCACCGGTCAGGAGTGCCCATTTGCCCTTCATCGTCGTCACGCTCCGTTATTTCTTGTCGAGCTCGGCGAAGACTTCCTTCGCGTTCCGGAACGCATCCACGCCGGCCGGAACGCCGCAATAGATCGCGACCTGCATGAAGACCTCGCGGATTTCCTCCTTGGTGGCGCCGTTGGCGAGCGCGCCGCGGACATGGGTCTTCAGCTCGTGCGGACGGTTGAGCGCGCAGAGCATCGCCAGATTGAGGAAGCTGCGGGTCTTGCGCGTCAGGCCGTCGCGGCCCCAGACGTAGCCCCAGCAATACTCCGTGGTGAGGTCCTGCATCGGACGGTTGAACTCGTCCGCGGATGCGATCGCCTTGTCGACGAACTCGTTGCCGAGCACGCTCTTGCGGATTTCGAGCCCGCGGTCGTAGGTCGCCTTGTCCATGTTGTTCTCCGTTTCTCCTTCGGACCTTGTCTAGGTCAGTTCTCAGTTCAGGTTTTGGGCCAGAACGGCTGCGCCAGCGCGAGCTGGGGTGGGAACACCGTCACCGGCACGCCGGACTGCCACTGCACGATGGTCACGCCGGCGCCGACGCGGCGGCCCTTCTCGTCGAACTTGATCTCGCCCAGCGGATAGTATTTCGAGGGGCCGGCATCCATGGTGCGCAGCGCCTCGCCGACGGCGACGCGGTCGGCCTTGCCGGCCTTCTCGAGCGCGTCCTTGATCACCCACATGTCGCCATAGGTGGAGATCGCGTTCTGCGTCATCCACGGCTCCTTGTAGCGGGTCTTCAATTCGGCGATCAGGGCCTCGTGGCCCTTGGCGCCCCAGCTTGCGACGCAGGTCAACACGCCCTGGAGCAGTTCGGGGCTCACGGTCTGCAGCATGTCGGGCTCGGCGATCGCGATGCCGAACGAGATGGTCGGAATCTTGCCCTGGCCGAGGCCGAACTCGTTCATCTTCTCGAGCAGCAGCTTCGCGTCCGAGATCACCGTCGGCAGGAAGAACAGCAGATCGGGTTTCGCCGAACGGATTTTCTGCACCAGCGACGTCGCATCGGCCAGCGGCGGCGTGAACGTCTCGTCGACGATCAGCTGCAGCTGGTTCTCCGCCAGCAGGCCTTCGCGCATCGCCTTTGCGGAAGCGATCGAGGCCCCCGTGTTGTCGGTCAGGATCGCGACCGTCTTCGGCCGCCTGCCGGAGGCGGTCTCCGCCAACTTGATGATCTGCGGCAACGCCTGCCGTGCCTGCGAACCTGCGGTGGCCGCGGTCTGGAATACGTATTTGAAGCCGCGGTCGGTGATCAGGTCGGAATAGGAGAGGGTGAGGACGGGCAGGCTGGCGCGCTCGGTGACTTCTGTCACCGCGAGCGTGAATGAGGACAGGTATGCGCCGCTGGCCGCGACCAGATCGGTCTCCTGCGCGACCATGCGCTGAGCGGCGTTCTTGGCCTTTTCCGTGGTGTCGCCGGAATCGAGCACGACCAGCTTCAGCTTGGCGCCGCCGAGCGCCTTGATGCCGCCTTGCGAATTGATGTGGTCGACCGCCATCTCGGCGCCCTCACGCATCACCGTTCCCGGGCGGGCATAGAGGCCAGAGATCGGCACCAGCAGGCCGACCTTCACTTCCGCCGGTTGCTGCGCCCAGGCGGCACGGGACGCGATCAGCGTGCCGGAAGCGCCGGCCAGTAGAGTTCGCCTTGAGATCGTGATTATGCTCTTTGCAGTCATGACAATTCTCCTCCCTGAAAAATTGCGCGGCGCTTAGGATTTCTTCGGCCAGAACGGCTGCGCCTGCGCGAGTTCGGGCGGATAGACAGTGACAGGCACGCCCGATTGCCATTGCACGATGACGACGCCGGCGCCGACGCGGCGGCCCTTCTCGTCGAATTTGAGCTGACCGCCCGGATAGTATTTCGACGGACCGGCATCCATGGTGCGGAAGGCCTGCGCGACCGAATTACGGTCGGCCTTGCCGGCCTTCTCCAGCGCTTCCTTCATCAGCCACATGTCGCCATAGGTCGAGATGACGTTCTGCGTCATCCAGGGCTCCTTGTACTTGGCCTTGAGTTCGGCGATCAGCGCCTCATGACCCTTCGAGCCCCAGTTGGCGACGATGGTCATGATGCCCTGCACGGTCTCCGGGCTCACGCTCTGGAGCATGTCGGGCTCGGCGATGGTGATGCTGAAGGACACCGTCGGGATCTTGCCCTGGCCGAGGCCGAACTCGCTGATCTTCTCCAGCCCGAGCTTGGCGTCCGACACTGCATTCGGCATGAACAGGAGCAAATCGGGCTTGGCCGAGCGGACCTTCTGGATCAGCGGCGTGGCATCCGACAGCGGCGGGGTCCAGACTTCCTCGACGACGAGTTGCAGGCCTTCCTGCGCGAGCAATTTCTCCTTCAGCGCCTTCGCGGTGGCGACGGACGTCGCGGTGTTGTCCATCAGCATCGCCACGGTCTTCGGTTTCTTGCCCGACGCGTTCTCGGCGAGCTTCATCAGCGTCGGCAGGCCGAGCTCGGACTGACGGCTCGCGGTCGCGGCGGTCTGGAAGATGTATTTGAAGCCGCGGTCGGTCAGCAGGTCCGAATAGGACAGTGTCAGCACCGGCAGTTCGGCGCGCTCGGTGACCTCGGTGACGGCGAGGGTGAAGGAGGAGAGATAAGAACCGGTGGCGGCGACGAGGTCGGGTTCCTGCGCCACCATGCGCTGCGCCGCGTTCTTGGCCTTCTCGGTGGTGTCGCCGCAGTCAATCACCACCAGCTTCAGCTTGGCGCCACCGAGCGCCTTGATGCCTCCTTGCGCGTTGATGTGCTCGATGCCCATCTCGGCGCCCATTTTCATCACCTGGCCGGGGCGGGTGTAGATGCCCGACAGCGGGACGATCAGTCCGACCTTGATCTCGCTAGGTGCCTGCGCACGTGCCACGCCGGCGAGGCCGACGGCGGCGGCGCCCGACAGCACGGTCCGGCGCGTCAGTCCTTTTGATATCCCGCCCTTGGATGTCTTGTTCATTTGTTGTCTCCCTGCTCTTTGTTCTTTGTTCGTCACATGCCGAGATAGGCTTTGCGCACGCGATCATCGGCGCGCAGCGTATCGTTGTTGCCTTCGAGCACGACGTGTCCGGCTTCGAGGACGTAGCCGTGGTCGGCGGACTCCAGGGCTTCCGCCACGCGCTGCTCGACCAGCAGCATGGTCAGCCCGGACTGACGCCGGATATCGATCAGCCGTTCGAAGATGAAGTCCGCGGTCGATGGCGCGAGCCCCATCGAGGGCTCGTCCAGCATCAGCAGCTTCGGCGAGGAGGCCAGGCCGCGGCCGATCGCGAGCATCTGCTGCTGGCCGCCGGACATTGTACCCGCGAATTGGTTGCGGCGTTCCTTCAGCACCGGCAGCCATTCGAAGATGCGCTCGATGTTGGCCTGCCAGTCGCGCCGGCCGCTTTCGGTCATCGCGCCCATTTCGAGGTTCTCCATCACCGTCAGCGACGGGAAGACCTGGCGGCCCTCGGGGACATGGGCGATGCCGAGATGGGCGCGCTGCGGAGGCGGCACCGCGAGGAGATCGATGCCGTCGAACGTAATTTCCCCGCCGCTCGGCTTCACGATGCCGGAGATCGTCTTGAATAGCGTCGTCTTGCCGGCGCCGTTGGGCCCGACGATCGCAACGAACTGGCCCGCGCCGACGTTGATCGACACATCGTTCAGGACGGGCTTGG
Source organism: Bradyrhizobium sp. Unk1 (assembly GCF_059512345.1). NCBI lineage: Bacteria > Pseudomonadati > Pseudomonadota > Alphaproteobacteria > Hyphomicrobiales > Nitrobacteraceae > Bradyrhizobium > Bradyrhizobium sp. Unk1. The sequence goes on along the minus strand of NZ_JCAMOP010000001.1, from coordinate 181,642 downwards.
CCGAATAGCCCGCGCTCAACCCCTCAATTCGCAGCATGGCCCACCCACTTCTTGCCGAGATAGGCCTCGATCACGCGGTTGTCGCGCGTCACCACTTCGGGCAGGCCCTCGGTGATGACGGCGCCGTGGTCGAGCACGAGGAATCTGTCGACCAAGCGGACCATCGCCTGCATGGTGTGCTCGATGATGGCGATGGTCATGCCGTCGCGTGCGAGCTGCTGGATCACGGCGACGACCTCGTCCGCCTCGCCGTGGCCAAGGCCCGCGAGCGTCTCGTCGAGCAGCAGGATGCGGGGCTGGCCGGCGATTGCGCGGGCGAGCTCCATCAGCCGCAGCTCCTTGGTCGAGAGTTCGCCGGCGACGCGGTTGGCTACCGCAGAGAGCCCGACGCGGGCGACCGCGTCGGCGGCAAGCTTGCGTGCCTCCGCGTCGGAGCGCGCGCGCACATAGGCGCCCACCACGACGTTGTCGAGGATCGACATGCGCAGGAATGGCCGCATCACCTGGAAGGTGCGGCCGATGCCGGCCTCGCAGATCACGTGCGGCCGTTGGCCGGACATGTTGCGGCCGTCGATCAGCACCTCGCCCTGGCTCGGCTTCAGGAAGCCGTTGAGGAGGTTGAACAGCGTGGTCTTGCCGGCGCCGTTGGGACCGATAATGCCGAGGATCTCGTTCTTTTGCAGCTTGAAGCTGACATCCTGAACGGCTTTGAGTCCGCCAAAGGAACGCGAGAGGTTGCGAACCTCGAGCACCACTTCGCCGGTGGCCGCACGCTGCCGCGCGGCGGGCTTCAGCGCCGTGACGTTGGCGACGGCCGTTTCCGGAGTGACGCTAGCCGTGGCCTTGGATGCATTTCGCTTGCGCAGGAGATCGCGCAGCTTCCAGAACAGGCCTTCCGGCGCGAGCAAGATGACACAGACGATCGCCAGGCCGAAGATGACGCCCTGAATGCCGGGGATGCGCGCACCGGCCTCTGCGTGCAGGATCTCGGCGAGTGGGATCAGGATCACGGAGCCGATGACCGGCCCCCACACCGTGCCGACGCCGCCGAACATCGCGACCGTGAGCGCCTGTGCCGACACCAGCATGCCGAATACCGATTGCGGGGTCACGACCAGCAGCACCTGTACATAGAATCCGCCGATGGCGGCGGCGATCGCGCCGCTCAGCGTGATCGCGCGCAGCTTCCAGGCCAGCGTGTTGATTCCGGCCGCTTCTGCCGCAGCCTCGTTCTGCTTGATCGCGAGCAGTGCCATGCCGAAGCGCGATCGCTCGATCACCTGCGTCAGCACGATGGTGGCAAGCATAATGGCGAGCCCCAGCAGCGTGTAGATGTGGGGATCGGAGAACTGCATATAGGCGATCGGCGCGTCGCGCTTGATCGGAAGCGTCACCTCCTGGAAGCCGAGCCACTCGAACACGTAGAGAATGGCGAGCGGGTAGGCGAGCATCGCGAGCGCAAAGTAGTGGCCCTGGAGGCGGAAGGTTGGAAATCCGATCAGTAGCCCGGCGATGCCGCCGAGCATGGCGGCGACCGGGATCAGCAGCCAGGGGGAGATATCGAAATAGATCTGCCCGAGCGCGGTCGCATAGGCGCCGATCCCAAAGAAGGCGGCGTGGCCGAACGAGATCAGCCCGGTGTAGCCGCTCAGCAGATTCCAGGACAGGCCGAACACCGCCCACACCGGCACCAGCGTCAGGATGAGCTGGTAATAGGAGTTGGTGACGCCGAGTGAGATCCCGGCGTAAGCGAGCGTGAAGAGCAGGGGGGGCAGCAGTGAACGCATCCGGAGCATGGTCACGTCCTCTCGACCATGCGCCCGAAGAAACCTTGCGGACGGAAGAAGATGATGAGGAGGAACACGGCGAAGATCGCGGCGTTCTGCAATTGCGTCGGCAGGATCAGCGTGGACATCTGCTGCACGAGGCCGATCGTCATGCCGCCCCAGAAGGCGCCGATGATGCTGCCCATGCCGCCGAGCACGACGCCGGCATACATGACGATGACGTATTCGAGGCCGACGAAGGGATGGAACGGATAGTTGGTCGCGAGCAGGCCGCCGGCGATCGCGGTGATGCCGCAGCCGAGCGCGAAGGCGATGCGGTGCGCGCGGTCGACGTCGATGCCCATATAGGTCGCAGCGGTCGGATTGTCGGCGGCGGCGCGGAGCGACTTGCCGATCCGGGTTCGCGTGATCAGCAGCGAAAGCAGAATCATGATCGCGAGCGAAACGATCGCGTCGATGCTGCGCGCCTTGTTGAGGAAGATGCTGATGTCGAAGAAGGGAACGAGCTCCCAGGCCGAGCTCGACAGCGGCGTGCGGATCGAGGCCAGCACCGATCCGAAAACGATGAGGCCGCCGTTCTGCAGGATCAGCGCGATGCCGAGCGTCAGGATGAGCTGGGCGTAATGGCCCTCGCCTTCCAGTGAGGCGGTGCGCGTGCCCGAGACGCGCGAGATCAGGGCGAGATGGACGAAATAGCCGAATACGGCGAGCACAGGCCCGGCCAGCAGGATCGCGACGAAGGGACCGACCGTATTGCCGAACAGCGCCTGGATGCCGGCGGCGGTGAAGAGATAGAAGGCGGCATACATGCCGAGCATCATGAAATCGCCATGGGCGAAGTTGATGACGCGCATGACGCCGAAGATCAGGCCGAGCCCGACGCACATCAGGCCGTAGACGGCGCCGATCAAAAGGCCCGCAGCGAGCGCTTGAAAGAAGCCTTCCATCAGCCCTGCCTCCGCGCGGCGCGAGCGCCGGCTTGCTGGCGATTGTGTGCCGTCGGCACTGCTAGGCTGGTCTCCCGGTCGACCATGTTTCCCCCGTATTGTCTGGCATTTCTTATGATGCCGATCGTAAAACTCGTTCCGGCGCATCCAGACGACACTGCGCGGCGATGTCGCCGGCATTGCCGAGCTGCTCGCAGCCGTCGATGAGGTGCTCGAGCCGGTGCGCGCGGTCCTCGCTGAGGGCGCGAATGGCGGCGGCGCGGAAGCGCGCGCGAATATCTGAAGGCGTTGCGGCGATGACGTCCGGCAAAGCGTGCCGGATCGTCCGGCCGCCGCGCAGATGCACGATCACCTCCGCGCCCTGCTTGCCGGGGAAGGCGGCGGTGAAGCCAGGATCTGCCTTGAGGTCGGTGACCGCGACCAGGCGGATGATGTCGGTATCATCGAGTTCGGAATAGTTCTCTTCCTCGATCTCGCCCCGCGCCAGCGTGGCAGCGACGCTGAAGGGAATGCTCATCTTGGCCTGGAGCGCATTGCGATAGGGGCCCATGGAGTCGCAGCCGGGATAGCGAACGGCGGCATCGGGTGCGCGAATGACGACGCGGTCGATCTCCTCAGTGCTGGCGAGCTCGTGCGAGACGCGGAGCGCTGCTTGGGCCGCGGTCTGCGCGAAATTGCAGGCCGGGACCGGCTTGTTGTAGACGGCCATGATCTCGCTCTCGCCATCCGGGAACAGAGCGATGCTGTCGGGCGCGGCCTGGCGTCGATAGGCGGCGAACAGGCCGGCTTCGCCCTCCAATATGGTTTCCGAGCCGAACGCGCCGGCTGCCGCAAGGCCGATCGCCTTGATCGCATTGCTGGCGGCAAAACCGGGATGAAAATACATGTCGGAGCCGCCGGCATGCGGCCACTCGTTCAGCCCGCTGGATGTATTGGCCGCGATCGCGATGGCGCTGGTTGCCTGGTCCTCGGACAGGCCGAGCGCAAAGCTTCCCGCGAGCGCCGCGCCCGGCGGCGCCACGAGGCCAGTTGGGCGATAGAGGCGCGCGAGGTCGGAGGTCAGGAGCGCGCGGCCGATCCGCGCGCCGGTCTCATAGCCGATGATGGCTGCTGAGAGCAGCCTGGCTCCGTGCAGCGGCGTCTGCTCCGACAGCGCGAGCAGCGTCGGCCAGATCACGACGCCGTGGTGCGCGATGCTGGCCGCATGCATGTCCTCGCGGACGAGGCCGTGCCCCATCACAGCATTCGCAAAGGCGGCGTCGGCCGCTGATGAGGTTTGTGCGGTCCCGATGATCGTTGTGTTGCCGCCGGCCTGCGCGATCGCAACCGCCTGACGGCTCCAGGGATGCTGGCCGGCCTCGAAGGCGCAGGACAAAAAGTCGAGCAGACAGAGTTTTGCTTTCGCGATGACTTCAGGTCCGAAATCTCCAAGATCAAGCGCAAGCACGCTGCGCGCCATCTGGCGCGCAAGCGAGACCTTGCCTGATCCGGTCGGGCCGATCGTCATCGCAATCGCTCTCCCTGAAGGCTTGCGTGATCAGCCGCGCATCTCGACGCCGGCCCACTCCTCGAGCACTTTGGCGATCGAGGTGAAGTCGGACGAGGCGCCATATTTGGCATTGGTGATCGCGAGCATCTGCCGCACCACCGCGCCGCAGACCATCGGCACGCCCATCGCCTCGGCCTCGTCGACGCAGAGACGGACGTCCTTGTAGGAGAGGCCGGTGGCGAAGCCGAAATCGAACGTGCCGGGCAGCACCGCGCGGGGGAATTTGTCTTCGGAGGCGCTGTTGCGGCCGCTGCTGGCGTTGATGATGTCGATCAGCACTTTTGCGTTGACGCCGCCCTTGACGCCCATCGCGACGGCTTCGGACGTGATGACGAGCGCTGCCGCCGCCATCAGATTGTTGGCGAGCTTGGCCGTCTGTGCCACGCCGGGCTTGTCGCCGGTGTAGAACAGCTTGCCGAAATTCTTCAGGATCGGCTGCACGATCTCGTAGGTCGCCTGCGGGCAGGACACCATCACGGCCAGCGTGCCGTTGACGGCGCCCTTGATGCCGCCGCTCACGGGCGCATCGACCAGCGTCATGCCCTTGGCCTTCAGGCCTTCCGCAACGATCTTCGCGGCGCCGGGACCCGAGGTCGAGAGATCGATGACGATCTTCGCGCGGCTACCGCTGCTGATGCCATCCTGTCCGAGCGTGACGGCCTTGACGATGTCGGGTGTCGGCAGGCTGACGAGCAGGATATCGGCGCGCGAGGCGACGTCGGCCGGCGATTTGCCGAGCTGTGCGCCGCGCTTGACCAGCGGCTGCGTTGCTTCAGTCTGCGTGTCATAGATCACGAGCGAATAGCCCGCGTCGATCAATCGCCCGGCCATGGGGCCGCCCATGCGGCCCGTGCCGATTACGCCGAGAATCTCTCCCGCCATCGTCTACTCCCTGTCGCGCGATCCCGTGACGGGCGCGCCTTCTTGATCTCTTTCTTCGACCGGTGTTGCCGGCCGCCGTCGTTGTGGCTGCGGGATCCCGCGCCAACGGGCCGGATTGTTATGATTGTCAGACAAGCTGTCAAGCATAACATTTGGGGTCGACAGTTTGCCGCGGATCGTCATAAGGTCCGGGAAAACGAGGAAGACGCCCCGCGTGCCGCAAGACCAGGTTCAACAAGACCCAATTCCAGGTGTGAGCAGGACTCTCGCTGACTTTGTCGCATCCTCGTCATGGGCGGACGTGGAGGCGCAGAGCCTCGAGGCGCGGCGATCGATCCTCAATTTCTTTGCGACCGCGCTCGGCTCCGCACGCGATCCGGTGGTTACGGCCGCAATGCGCACGCTGTCGCCGTTCAGCGGCGCCGCGACATCGACGATCATCGGCTATTCGCAGTCCATGGACGCGCTGTGCGCGTCGTTTCTCAATGCCGTCTCGGCGAATCTGCTCGACTTCGACGACACGCACCCTGAAACGATCATCCATCCGGCCGCGCCGGTCGCCGCGCCGATCTTGGCGCTGGCGGAGACGCGCAAGCTGACGGGGCGCGAGGTGCTGACCGCGTTCATCCTTGGCGTGGATGTGGAGTGCCGCATCGGCAATGCAGTCTCGCCGCGTCATTATGCCCGCGGCTGGCACATCACTTCGACCTGCGGCATTTTTGGCGCTGCGGCGGCGTGTGCGAAGCTGTTGGGGCTGCCCGCGGAAGGGATTGCGAACGCGATCGGACTTGCGGCGAGCCAGTCGGCCGGCAATGTCGAGAATCTGCCAAGCGCGGCCAAGAACGTGAGCGTGGGCAATGCGGCACGTAACGGGTTGTTCGCCGCGCTGCTCGCGCAGCAGGGCTATGAGGCCGCGCCCCGCGCCATCGAAGGTCCGCTCGGCTGGGCGCGCACCATGGGGGATGAGCCGGATCTCGCCCGCATGCTCGCCGGCCTCGGCAAGACCTGGGAGATCGCGAAGAACACCTACAAGCCCTATCCCGCCGGCATCGTGTTCCATTCGGTCATCGACGCCTGCCTGCTGTTGCGCGAGCGAATTGGCCGGCGCGTCGACCAGATCGAGTCGGTGACAGTGCAGGGCTCGGCACTGCTGCTCGCGCGCGGTGATCGCCCCGTGAACAACGAGCGCGATGCGCGCGTCAGCATCCATCATTGCGTAGTTTGCGGACTGCTGCTCGGCGCGGCCGGCGTTGTCGAGTTCGCGCAGGAGACCGTGGTCCGGCCCGAGATCGCGCGGCTGCGGCAGAAGGTGAGGGCGGAGCTTGATGCTCAGATGCCCGATGGCGCTGCGCGCGTCATCTTGCGCCTGTCGTCTGGTGAAATTCTCACAGAGACCGTGACTTGGCCGCGCGGCAGCCAGGCTGCGCCGCTTTCAGACCGCGAGATCGAAGAGAAGCTGCGTGAAGGCGTGAGGACCGGTCGAAGCGACTGGGATGCGGACCGCGTCATCGATGCGGTCTGGCGGCTCGATGCGGCGGACGACGTCGCCACGCTGCTGCAATCACTGCGACCACCATTGGCGTCGCTCCAGACAAGTTCCAACTAGAATCTCTCAAGACCGAAAAGGGACGATCATGAGCAAGACCGAACTGTTCGAAAAGGGCCTCAAAGTTCGTAAAGAGGTGCTCGGCGAGGACTACGTCAACAAGTCGATCGCGGGGGCCGACGAGTTCACGCGCACCATGGCCGAGTGGTCGACCGAGTTCTGCTGGGGTGCGCTGTGGACGCGGCCGGGCGTCGACCGCCGCACGCGCTCGATCGTCAATCTGGCGATGCTGGGCGCGCTGAACCGTCCGCACGAACTGAAGCTGCACGTCAAGGGTGCCCTGAAGAACGGGCTGACCAAGGAGGAGATCAAGGAGATCCTGCTCCAGGTCGCGGTCTATTGCGGCGTGCCCGCCGGCATCGACGCCTTCCGTAACGCGCGCGAGGCCTTCAACGAGGTCGACGCGGGGTCCTGAGACCGCTTGATGGAAGCTCTTATGGCTGACCCGGAATACGAGCTCTTCGCCATCCGCTATGCAACGCGGGATGCGCAGCGGAGCGAGCACTTCATCGGCGGCGACCCGCATGACGGGCCGATGCCGATGGACTATTTCATGTGGCTGGCGAGGGGAGGCGACCGCACCTTCGTCATCGACACCGGGTTCAACGCCGAAATCGCAAGGCAGCGCAGGCGAACATTCCTGCGCTGCCCGGTGGAGACGCTTGCCGCGTTCGATGTCGACGTGGCCGACGTCAAGGATGTGATCCTCACGCATCTGCACTATGATCACGCCGGCAATTTCGACCGGTTTCCGAATGCGCGGTTTCATCTCCAGGAACGCGAGCTCGCCTACGCCACCGGGCGCTACATGCAGTATCCGAGGCTGTCGCATTCCTTCGAGGTCGAGGACGTCTGCGGGATCGTGCGGCTGAACTATGCGCGCCGGGTGCTGTTCTACGACGGCGACGCCGAGATCGCGCCCGGACTGACGGTCCACGCAGCCGGCGGGCATTCAGCCGGTCTTCAGTTCGTCCGCATCAACACGCGCCGCGGCCCGGTCGTGCTCGCCTCCGACGTCAGTCATTTCTACGAGAACATGGCGAGCGAGCGTCCTTTCACGACAGCATTTCATGTCGGTGACATGCTGGTGGGCTTCGACAAGCTGCGAGCCGCCGCACCGGATGCTGACCACATCGTTCCCGGCCATGATCCGCTCGTCATGAAGCTCTATCCGGCGCCAGGCCCGGATCTGAAGGGCGTGGCGGTTCGCCTCGACGTGGCGCCGTCCAGGGCCGCGCATCCCCGGGAGGTTGGGCAGGGCACAGCGTAAACCTAGGCTAGAAAAAATCGATTTTCGATTTTTTGTTGACCCGCGGCCGCCGCCTTGCAATCATCCGAGCATGGGTCCGCTTCAGTTCCAGTTGTCCGGAAGCCCCGGGGATGGTCCGCGCAGCCTGACGTCGGCGCTGCACGAACGTCTGCGCGCCGACATCCTGGCGACGCGGCTGGCTCCGGGCCAGAAGCTGCATATCGCGGGGCTCGCCAAGCAGTTTTCCGTGAGCCTCGCCGCCGTGCGCGAGGCGCTGTCGCGACTTGTCGCTGACGGGCTCGTGCAGGCGTCGGACCAGCGCGGCTTTCGCGTGAGCCCGGTGTCGCTCGCCGATCTCGCCGACGTGACGCAGACCCGGATCGACATCGAGGGGCTTGCGCTCCGTCGCTCGATCGAGCGGGGCGATGAGGCCTGGCTCGCATCGGTGAAATCCGCCTGGGCGGATTTGAAGGCCGTTCCCCATCGCTATCCCGACGATCCGACCGTGCACTACGAGGAGTGGGTGGTCCGTCACCGCATCTTCCATCGTGCGCTGGTCAACGCGTGCGGCTCGCCATGGCTGCTCGGCTTCCGCGACGTGCTGCACGAGCAGAGCGAGCGATATCGCCGCCTCTCGATCCGCCGGGAGGCCGGAGGCAAGCCGCGCAACGTCGAAGCCGAACACAAGGCGATCGTCGCCGCCGTGATCAGGCGCGATGCGGATGCGGCAGTTCGCGCCTTGTCAAAGCACTTCGGCACCACCAAAGAATTCGTCGAGCTCGCCGCTTCCCGCATTGCGGAGGTGAGCCGTACGACCTGACGATCCGGAAAAATCCGGCACACAAAAAACAGAGACCGGGAGGAAGCTAATAATGAAGATCAATCGCGCGCTGATGTCGCTGATCGCCGCCACAATTCTGGCGGGCCCTGCGAGCGCCGCCGACACCATCCGCGTCGGCCTGCCCACGAAAACCTATTGGCCGACGACGATCGCCGAGACGGCAGTGCGGCAGAAACTGTTCGAGAAGGAAGGCATCCAGGCCGAGTTGACGATCTACCGCAGCGGCGCCGAGACGTTCGAAGGCATGGCCGCGGGCGCGGCCGACATCATTCTCGATCCGCCGTCGCTGGTCTCCGCCGGACGCAAGAAGGGCGTGATGTCACGGATCGTCGCCAATGCCGCGATGGGCAATTTCGGCTGGCAATTGATGGTCCCGACCAAGTCGACACTCGACCTCAAGGACCTCAACGGCAAGAAGGTGGCGATCACCGCGGCCGACTCCGGCTCCGACTTGCTCGCGCTGTGGACCATCCAGGACAAGAAGATCGATTTTACGCGCGTTCCCGTCGGCGGCGGTGGCTTGGTGCCGAACCTGCTGGCCGGCAATGTCGAGGCGGCCGTGGTCTATTCGCCGCTGAGTTTCCAGATCTCGAAGTCCGGCGAGGCCAAGACCATCCTCGATTACGCGACTGCGGTTCCGCCGAACCTCACTGCGGGCTGGATCGTGCTCGACAAATTCGCCGAGGCCAAGCCCCAGATGGTGCAGAAGGCGGTGAACGCCCTCTACGGCGCGGTCGCGTTCATGCGCGCCAACCGCGACGTCACCGTCAAGCTGATCGCCGAGCTCTATGAAATGCCGCCGGAGATCGCGGGCCTGGAATACGACAACACCATCATGAAGCTCGAGACCAGCGGCGACATGGGCGCGGCCAACGTCAATGCGGCCGTGCAGCTGTCGCTCGATCTCGCCAAGCTCGGTGGGCTCAAGGACATCGTGCCGGTCGAGGACGTCATCTCGGCCAAGTTCAAGCCCGTCCCGACCAAGCCGTAACGATGCAAAGCACGTTCGTCATCAACCTTGCGCGGATCGCGATCATCATCGCGGTCCTCGCGCTGTGGGAGGTGCTGTCGCGCACCGGCATCGTCAATCCGCGACTGCTGCCGTCGGCCTCCGATACCTTTGTGACGCTCGGCGATCTCCTGCAGCGCGCGGCGGTGCAGAAAGATCTGATGGTGACCGCGACCGAGGTGCTGGCCGCGTTCGCGCTGGCCGTGCCGTTCGGTGCGGTGATCGGTTTCCTGGTCGCGGAGAACCGCTACTTCGCGGACGTCGCCAAGCCGCTTTTGTTCTTCGCCTTCAGCATCCCGAAGTCGATCTTCCTGCCGATGTTCATCCTGGTGTTCGGCGTCGGCTTTGCCCAGAAGGTGGGCTTCGGCTTCTTCTCGACGATCTTCATCGTGATCATGTCGACTACGACGGCGGTGGAATCGGTCAAGGTCGAGCATCTCACAGTGGCGCGCTCTTATGGCGCAACGCCATGGCAGACGGCGTTCCGGGTTTATCTGCCGAGCATGCTGCCGGTGTTGCTCGAGGCGTTGCGGATCTCCATGATCTTCAACCTCACCGGCGTGATTTTGGCCGAGATGTACGCCTCGCGCGACGGCATCGGCCACCAGATCGCGACCTGGGGCGAGAATTTCCAGATGAAGCAGCTCCTCGCCGGCGTCGTGATGGTCGCCGCGATCGCCATGACCTTCAACGAGCTTGTCAGATGGGTGGAAACGCGATGCAGCCATTGGCGAATGTGACCCCGTTGAAGCCCGCCGCGCGGGCCGGCGCGATCGAGGTGAAGAACGTCGGCCAGGTCTTCAAGACGAGGTCGCAGGACGTCGTCGCGCTGGAGGACGTCTCGCTCGAGGTCAAGCCCGGCCGCTTCGTCGTGCTGGTCGGCCCGAGCGGCTGCGGCAAGTCGACCCTTTTGATGATGATGGCGGGTCTGCGCCAGCAAACGTCCGGCACGATCACCATCAGCGGCGCGCCGATCCCGCAGCCCGACCCCGACAGGGTCGGCGTGGTGTTCCAGGAGGCGAGCTTGTTTCCGTGGCTGACGGCCGAGGACAATGTCGAGTTTCCGCTGGCGCTGCGCGGCGTGCCCAGGGCCGAGCGCCGCGCCAAGGCGCAGGACGCGCTCAAGCTGGTCGGCCTCGACGGCTTCGGCGGACGCCATCCGCACGAACTCTCCGGCGGCATGAAGCAGCGCGTCTCGATCGCGCGCGGGCTGGTGCAGGACCCGCCGGTGCTGTTGATGGACGAGCCGTTCGCAGCGCTCGACGAGCAGACGCGCATGACCATGGGTGACGAGCTGCTGCGGATCTGGGCTGCGACCGGCAAGACGGTCGTTTTCGTCACGCACAGCCTCACCGAAGCCGTCTATCTCGCTGACGAGGTGATCGTGATGTCGGCGCGGCCCGGACGCATCGTCGATCATCTCCAGGTCCAGCTGCCGCGGCCCCGCACCTACGAGATGCTGAGCGGGGACGCCTTTGGTGCGTTGCGCGACCGCATCTGGCGGCACATCCGCAAATCGGCGTGAGGCGGGCATGAGCGCCAGAATAAGTGCGAAAACGCTGCGATATCTGATCGTGATCGGCCTGATTGCGCTGTGGGAGCTGCTGCCGCGCACCGGTCTCATTCCCGAGCTGTTCCTGCCGTCCTTGTCGTCGACGCTGATCGCCGGATGGACCGATGCCGCGGAATACGGGCATGCGCTCGCGGTGACGCTCTACGAGGTCGTGGTCTCCATGGCATTCGCCTGCGGTGGCGGCATTCTGCTCGGCGCCATTGTCGGCAGCCTGCCACGTCCGCGCGTCCTGATCATGCCGATGGTGTCGAGCCTGTATGCGGTGCCGCTCGTGATCCTCTATCCTGTCTTCACGGTGTGGCTCGGCATCGGCTCGGAGTCCAAGATCGCGTTCGCCTCGATCTATGGCTTCCTGCCGACGATGCTCGCCACCGCCGCCGGCATCCAGACCATCGACCCGCAGCTCCTGCTCGCCGCGCGCAGCATGGGCGCGACGCTCAGCCAGCGGCTGGTTCGCGTCATCATCCCGGCGGCGATCCCGACGGTGCTGTCGGGCTTGCGCGTCGGCGGCGCGCTGGTCATCGTCGGCGTCGTGGTCTCGGAGATGCTGATCTCATCGGCCGGCATCGGCTATCTGATCTCGCGCTATCGGACGATCCTCGACAGCCCGCACGTGTTCGCGGGCGTGCTGCTGGTGCTGTTCCTTGCCATCGCCTTCAACGCCGCGATCCGCTGGATCGAGCGCAAGGCGGCGATCTGGCAGACCGGCACGCGGGCCGGTCAAGCCAATGATGAGATCACGTCGGGCGCGATGCAGCCGGCGACCTGAGGTACTGGCGTGTACGATTTGACCCTGACATTCGACAACGGCCCCGATCCGGAGGTGACGCCACGTGTGCTCGACATTCTCGCCGAGCGCGGCATCAAGACCACCTTCTTCGTCATCGGCGAGAAGCTCGGTGACCCCGAGCGGCGCAGCCTTGCGGTGCGTGCGCACGGGGAGGGGCACTGGATCGGAAATCACACCTTTACGCACAGCATTCCGCTCGGTGAGCAGAAGGACAGCAAGACGGCAGAGAACGAGATCGGCCGCACGCAGTCTGCGATCTCCGATCTCGCGCATCCCCAGCGCTGGTTCCGGCCGTTCGGTGGCGGCGGAAATCTGGATGCGCGGCTGTTGAAACCCTCCGTCGTGGACTATCTCGCCCGCAACAAGCACAGCTGCGTGCTCTGGAATGCGATCCCGCGCGATTGGGACGACCCTGATGGCTGGACCGACCGCGCGCTCGAGCAGTGCAGCCAGCAGCCCTGGACGCTGATGGTGCTGCACGATCTTCCGACCGGCGCCATGGACCATCTCGAGCGGTTCCTCGACGCTGCCGAGGCGGCCGGCGTCCGCTTTCGCCAGGACTTTCCGCCGCAATGTGTTCCGATCCGCAGCGGCGAGATTGCGCTTCCGATCAACGACTATGTGTCCTCCATCGAAGAGAGTGTTTGACTGATGAAAGTTGCAAGCTTCACGATCGCCGGCACCGCGAGCTATGGCATCGTCACCGACAGGGGCGTCATCGATGCCGGCAAGCGCCTGAAGGCATATCCGACGCTGAAGGCGCTGCTTGCGAAGGGAACGCTTGACGAGCTCAAGAAACTTGCCGGCGAGAAGCCCGATTACGCGCTGCAGGATGTCGCGCTGCAGCCGACGGTACCCGATCCCGACAAGATCTTCTGCATCGGCGTCAACTATGCCACGCATCTGGCCGAGAGCGGGCATCCGACGCCGGCGCATCCGATGATCTTCACCCGCTTCGCCAACAGCCAGGTCGGCCATGGCCAGCCGATGATCCGGCCGCTGGAATCCGAGCGGTTCGACTATGAGGGCGAGATGGCCGTCATCATCGGCAAGGCCGGTCGCCGCATCTCGCGCGATGCCGCGCTCAGCCATGTCGCCGGCTATGCCTGCTACAACGACGGCAGCATCCGCGACTGGCAGCGCCACACCTCGCAATTCGCGCCGGGTAAGAACTTTGCCGGCACCGGCGGCTTCGGGCCCTGGATGGTGACCACCGACGAGCTGACCGATGTGACCAAGCAGACGCTGATCACCCGGCTCAACGGTGTCGAGGTGCAGAAGGCCCCGATCTCCGACCTCGTTTTCGACGTGCAGGCCTTGATTGCTTACTGCTCGACGTTCACCGAGCTTGCGCCCGGCGATGTCATCGTGACAGGCACGACCGGCGGTGTCGGTGCCTATCGCACGCCGCCGCTGTGGATGAAGGGCGGCGACTTCGTGGAGATCGAGATCTCCGGCATCGGCATCCTGCGCAACCCCGTCACGGACGAGGGATCGGCCACGGCGACGCGCGCGGCGTGAGAGCCGCGCTCTATAACAATAAGAAGGAGAATCCCATGCCCATGCCAACGCATCTCCTGCCGACCACGGTGGTCGGCAGCTACCCGCAGCCGGAATGGCTGGTGAACCGCGCGATGCTGTCGAAGGTGGTGCCGCGCACGCGCCTGCACGACATGTGGCGCTTGCCGGCGGAGCATCTGGAGGAGGCGCAGGACGATGCGACCATCGTCGCGATCCGCGACATGGAGCGCGCCGGCATCGACATCGTGACCGATGGCGAAATCCGCCGCGAGAGCTACTCCAACCGCTTCGCCACCGCACTCGACGGCATCGACGGCGACAATCCCGCGATGATCGTGGCGCGCACCGGCAACACCCAGACTCCGGTGCCGCGCGTCGTGGGTCCCGTGAAGCGCAAGGGACCGGTCGAGCTGCACGACATGCAGTTCCTGCGTGAGAATACCGACCGTGCCGCCAAGATCACGTTGCCGGGCCCGTTCACCATGAGCCAGCAGGCCAAGAACGAGTTTTACAAGGATGAGGAGGAGCTTGCGATGGCGCTGGCCGAGGCCGTCAATGCCGAGGCGCTCGATCTGCAAAAGGCCGGCGCGGATGTGATCCAGCTCGACGAGCCCTGGGTGCGCAACAATCCGGATCTCGCCAAACGCTATGCCGTCAAGGCGATCAACCGCGCATTGCAGGGCATCACGGTGCCGACCGTCGTGCATCTCTGCTTCGGTTATGCGGCGGTCGTGCCGGGCACGAACAAGCCGGCCGGCTATTCCTTCCTCGCCGAGCTCGACGACACCATTGCCGACCAGATCTCGATAGAGGCCGCGCAGCCGAAGCTCGACCTCGGCGTGCTCAAGGACCTGTCGTCGAAAAAGATCATGCTCGGCGTGCTTGACCTCGCAGATCCCGCGATCGAGAGCGTCGACACCGTGGCCGCCCGTATCCGCAACGGTTTGAAATACGTGTCGCCGGACCGCCTGGTCCCGGCGCCCGATTGCGGCATGAAGTACATGCCGCGCGCAACGGCGTTCGGAAAGCTGAAGGCGATGTGCGACGCGGCAGCCATGGTCCGGCGGGAGATCGGCTGAACAAAGCTGGGCCGGCGAGGATCGTTCGTTCGCCGGCCATCGTCTGGCTGTGGCCAGCCAGGTCGAAATCTGGGATCGTCGGCTCAAAGACCAGTTTCACAACGTTGAACATTCGTCCTCGTTGGCGAGGGGCGACATCGCCGTGGAGGTGACAGCCGCCGTTCAGGCCGAGAGGAATTTGGTGAGAAGCTCCGTTGTGTCGGTGGGGTTTTCCTCGGGAAAGAAGTGACCGCCCTTGACGGCCCGACCTTGTACGTTGTCGGCCCACTTCTTCCAAATTCCCAATGCGCCGCCATTCTGCTCGTAGAATGTATCGAGCGGCCCGCCGGAAGCCCAGAGGTGCAGCATAGGGCACTTGATGCGCCGGCCTTCCTTCTGGTCCGCCTTGTCATGCTCGATATCCACGGTTGCGGCCGCGCGGTACTCTTCGCAGATCGCATGCACCCGAGCCGGATCGCGGTAGGTTTCGATGTATTCCGCTTTCACTTCGGGGCCGAATGAGCCCTGGCCGAAGGGATTGTCGAATACCGCGTCCGGCGCGCCGATCAGGTATTTTTCGGGAAGCGGTGCTTTCTGCGAGAGTAGGCTCCATGGCCAGTAGGTCATGGCGAACTTTGCGTCGGCGTGGCCCCAGGCTTCCGAGATGGGCAGCACGTCAAACACTGCGAGACGCTGCACCTTCTCCGGGTGATCGAGCGCAAGGCGGTAGGAAACGCGACCGCCGCGATCGTGTCCAACCAGATCGAATTTGGAAAAGCCGAGCTTATCCATCACGGCGACAAGCTCATTCGCCATCGCCCGCTTTGAATAGGGATAGTGATCCTCCGCGGAAGCGGGAACGCCGCTGCGGCCATATCCACGAAGATCGACGCAGATGACCGTGCGATCGCCGGCGAGATGCGGCGCCACATGACGCCACATCAGGCTGGTTCGAGGAAATCCATGCACCATGAGCAGTGGGGATCCGCTCCCGTAGCGCCTGATGAAAATGGTGTTGTCATCGATCTTGATCTCCTTTGTCTCGAACTGATCGGAAGCGTTCGAAGCGGGGTCGTTTGGGGATTGGCCGGCCGCGCGTCGCGGTAGAAGCGCCAGTGATAGAGCGGCGCTCGATGCAGCGGTCATCACCTGGACGAAGGTGCGGCGCTCGATCTTTGTCTTTTCTGTCATCCCTGAGGTCCTTCGAGGTTCGCGCGGCGCTCCTGGCAAACGCCCCCTCAATGACGACGCGGGGAGACATGTTAGCACCTGCGTGGAAGAACGCTTTCGCAGGATTAGCGTCTCTGAACCGTTCGTGCTGATGATTTCGGTCATCCGGCTGGCGCGAAGGGCAGAGGCGGGGGCAGTCGGGAAGTGATCGCTGGAATGATCCTCCGCCTGTAACCAATTTGGTCGCGTCGCCGAATAGCGGGAGGTCAGGGTAGGCGGAGATGCGTCAACGCAAGCCGCCAGAGCAATGGAGGATCCATGTCCGACGAAATCAACCACGATCGCCGGCGTTTCGTCGGTGCTGCGGCAACGACAGTTGCGGCGGCACAATTCGGCGTGATTGCGCCAGCGGTTGCAAATGTCCGAGCGAGCAAGAAGGTCGCCCGCGACGTCAGCAGAAGATCGGAAGCGGCGGGGATGGACGCCACCGTCGTTCTCGTCCACGGCGCCTGGGCCGACGGTTCAAGTTGGGCGCACGTCATTACGCTGCTGCAGTCCGCGGGACTGAAGACGATGGCGGCGCCGATTCCGCTCACATCGCTTTCAGATGATGTTGCGGCGCTTGAACGAGCGCTGGAGCGGACAGACGGGCCGGTTGTCCTCGTCGCGCATGCCTATGCCGGTGCCGTGATTGGTGCGGTTACGCAGGAGAGAGTGCGGTCGCTGGTCTTCATTTCGGCTCTCTCTCCCGACGAAGGCGAAACAGTCGCGCAAATATTCTATCGCGACAAGCCGTCGCCGGAGGCGCCGAAACTCACTCCCGACAGTCATGGTTTGCTCTGGATGCCGAACGACCGGTTTGGCGCGGCCTGGTGCCAGCATGCCCGACCCGAGCAGGCTGCGCTCCTGGCTGCGATCCAGCGACCCATTGCCGTCGCGGCAATCCAGGAAAAGGCTCCGAAAGCCGAATGGAAGGCAAAGCCGTCGTGGTACCTTGTCGCCGAAGAGGATCGAATGATCAATCCGGCGACACAGCTATTCCTGGCACGACGGATGGGTGCGCAGGTTCGCTCCGAGAAAGTCGATCATGCATCGCCGATCACCGCGCCGAAGCTGGTCGCCGGAATGATACGCGAGGCCGTCACCCCCGCACGTCCGGACGCCGCGCAGCAACACGGCTGAACGGTCGCTATCAGTGTGAGCTGATTGAAAGTGCCATTGGCTTCTTTCCAATAGGCTTCGCGACCTCGGCTTGTGCAAACAACTGGACGGAGCCACGCTAACTGTTAATTAGTGTGGCCCAGGTTCGAGCGCTGGTCCCGCCCACGACTCTCAAAGCATCTCAGACCCAGCCGCCATCGACGATGTAGTGCTGAGCGGTGCAGGCGGAGGCCTCGTCGGAGGCGAGGAAGACGGTGAATTTCGCGACCTCGTCCGGCACCAGCCGGCGCTTCAGGCACTGTCGCTGCTGCAGTTCGATCTCGCCCGCCGGTGTCATCCATTTTTCGAGCTGGCGCTCGGTCATGATCCAGCCCGGCGCTATCGCGTTCACGCGGATATTGTAGGGACCGTAATCGCGCGCCAGAGAGCGCGTGAGACCGACCACGCCTGATTTGCTGGCGGTGTACGCGGCCATGCCGCCTTGTCCGGCGATCCACGACACCGAGCCGAAATTGATGATGGCGCCGGCGTTTGCCGCCTTCATGTCCGGCAGCACGGCTTGCGACGCGAAGAACTGGTGCTTCAGGTTCACCGCGATGCGGTCGTCCCAATACTCCGGCGTCATCTCCTCGGTCTTGTGCCGTTCGTCATGCGCGGCATTGTTGATGAGGATGTTGATTGGCCCGTGCGCGCTGCGCGCCTCCGCAACGCCGGCGCGTAGCGCGGCGATATCGGTCACGTCGACGCGCATGAAATGCGCGGTGAGACCTTGATCCGACAGCTCGCGTGCCAGGCGTTGGCCCTCGTCCGCCTTGATGTCGAAGAACACGACATTGGATTTCTGCTGCGCAAAGCGCCGCACGATCGCAGCGCCAATTCCTGCTGCGCCACCGGTGACGAGAACGACCTTGGCGGCGAGGTCGGAATAAATGGCGGTCATGGGTACCTCTCGGCTTGCGTAACGGCGGAGCGATGCTCGGCCCAATGTTCCCGCAGACCTTAGCCATTCCCCGCGTGAGGTGCATAGATCAGAATTTTAGTTGCGTACCTCAAAAATCGAAGGCAGGATTGCATCCAAAGAATAAGAGCCGGTTGGGAGGAATGTGATGAGACTGCTCGGGAAGCTGGGACTCGCCGCCGCCGCATGCCTGCTTTGGGCCAACTCCGCCGCGGCCGACACGACGGTCAAGTGGCTGCACATCGAGGCCAATCCGGCCCAGGTGAAGATCTGGGAGGAGGTTGCGCGCGCCTATGAGGCATCGCATCCCGGCATCAAGGTCGAGATGCAGTTCCTCGAGAACGAGGCCTACAAGGCCAAGCTGCCGACCATCCTGCAATCCAAGGACCGGCCCAACATCATCTACAGCTGGGCCGGCGGCGTCCTGAAGACGCAGATCGAGGCTGGCGTCCTCGACGACATCACCGATCAGGTGAAGGGCTACAGCGACAGCCTGACGCCGGCGGCGCTCGCGGCCTTCACGGCCAACGGCCGCGTTTACGGTCTTCCGACCGCGCTGTCGCAGGTCGGTTTCCTCTGCAACAAGGAGCTGATGGCGAAAGCCAAGGTCGATCCTGCCGCCATCAAGAGCTGGGACGATCTGCTTGCCGCGGTGAAGACGTTGAAGGCAGCGGGCGTGACGCCGATCGTGGTCGGTGGCGCCGACAAATGGCCGCTGCACTTCTATTGGACGCATCTTGCGGTGCGGGTCGGCGGCAAGCCGGCCTTCGACGCTGCATTGCGCGGCGAGAATGGCGGCTTCGCCGGCGAGACCTTCCAGAAGTCCGGCGAGCTGTTCAAGCAGCTGGTCGATCTGCAGCCGTTCCAGAACGGCTTCCTCGGCTTCAAGAATCCGCAGGCGGTCGGCTATTTCGGCGATGGCAAGGCGGCGATGACGCTCGCCATCAGCACGGTCTATCATTTGCAGCGTGCGCTTGCCGCCGACAAGGTCGGATTGAGTGAAGAGAAGATCTGCTGGTTCGACTTCCCGGTCGTGGCGGGCGGCAGGGGCGCGCCAACCGATACGCTCGGCGGCATCACCGGCTGGCTGATCACGAAGGGCTCGCCGAAGGAGGCCGTCGATTTCCTGAAATACTTCGTCTCCAGGGACGTGCAGACGCGGCTTGCTGCGGGCAACTTCATCATCCCGGTGGTGCAGGGCGCGGATGCCGGTCTCAACAACGCCTTCATGAAGCTGATCGCGTCCAATCTGGCGAAGTCGAACTACCACCAGAATTTCTATGACCAGAGCCTCGGCCCCTCGGTTGGCCGCGTCGTCAACGACGTCACCGCGGAGATCGCCGGCGGCAGCATGAGCCCGCAAGACGCGGCCAAGGCGATCGAGGCGGCGTGGAAGCAGGGTAACTGACGGTGGCACGCCGGGCCGCGAGCGTGTCGGCGATGGACGTTGCCGGTGAGCTCCCGCAGGTCGCCGAGCGCGGCCCGAGCTGGGACGGCAGGCTGACGGTCCTGATCCTGTTCCTGCCGCCGGCGCTGCTGTTGTTCACGCTGTTCGTGGTGCTGCCGATCGGCGAGGCGGCCTGGTACTCGGCCTTCAACTGGAACGGGTTCGGCAGGCCGACCAACTGGATCGGCTTCGACAATTACCGTTTCGTGCTGGAGACACGCGCCTTCTGGCTCGCGCTGCGCAACAACGGGCTGATCATCGCTGTTTCGCTCGCCATCCAGCTGCCGCTTGCGCTCACGCTGGCCTTGATGCTCGCCGAACGCTTTCGCGGGGCGGTGGCGCTGCGCATGCTGTTCTTCATGCCTTATATCCTGGCCGAGATCGCGACCGGGCTGATCTTCAGCTTCGTCTACGACGGCGATTACGGCCTTGTCGCCTCGATCTGGCGTACCTTCGGCGCCGAGCCCCCGCATCTGCTGGCCTCGACCGACACGGCAATGCTGGCCGTGCTGATCGTCGTCGTCTGGAAGTACTTCGGTTTCCACATGATGCTGTTCATCGCGGCGCTCCAGGGCCTCGACAAGAGCCTGATCGAAGCCGCGCGCATCGACGGCGCGACGCGTTCGCAAGCCCTGCGACACGTGGTCATCCCCTTGCTCTATCCGACGATTCGGCTCTCTGTGTTCTTCGCCATCGTCGGCTCGCTGCAGCTGTTCGACCTCGTCATGCCGCTGACGCGCGGGGGGCCTGCGGACTCCTCGAACACGCTGGTGAGCTTCCTCTACAACAACGGCATCTCCCGCATGCGGGTCGGATATGGCAGCGCCATCGGTGTCATTCTGTTCACGATCTGCGTGACCTTTGCCTTCACGTACAAGCGATGGTTCATGCGTGATGAGTAGCACCGAGACCAATCGTACGCCGTTCGATCCTGCCGTGCTGTTCAAGGCGGTGTTCCTCGCCGTCGTTGCCGTTTTCGTGCTGGTGCCGCTGCTCGCGACCTTGCTCGGTGGCTTTAAATCGCTCGGCGAACTGCGCGTCAATCCGTTCGGCCTGCCACGTCACTGGGAGTGGCAGAACTATGCCGACATCCTGTTCTCCGCGCGTTACTGGCAGCTCTTGCGCAACTCGCTGATCATCTCGACACTCACGGTGACCCCGACCCTGATCGTCGCCTCGATGGCGGCGTTCACCTTCGCCCATGTCAGGTTCTACGGCTCATCGATGCTGCTGAGCTACCTGACGCTCGGCCTGCTGTTTCCGGCCGCGACCGCGGTGCTGCCGCTCTTCATCAAGGTGCGCGATCTCGGGCTGCTCGACACCTATTTTGGCGTGGCACTGCCGCAGGTGGCCTTCAGCCTCGCGATGAGCGTGCTGCTGCTACGCCGTTTCTTCAAGGACATCCCCTATGAACTGCTCGAGGCCGCGCTGGTCGACGGCTGCAGCTACATCAAATTCTTCCGCTATGTGACGCTGCCGTTGTCGCGACCGATCCTGGCGACCGTCGGGACAATCACCTTCGTCAACAGCTGGAACGCCTATCTGTTGCCGCTGGTGATGCTCAACACCGATGCGCTCTATCCCTGGCCGCTCGGCATCATGGTTTATCAGGGCGAGTATTCGTCCGAGTGGCACCTGATCCTGGCCTTCATCACGCTGACGATCCTGCCCACCATCATTCTCTTTCTTCTGGCGCAGAAGCACATCGTCGCCGGCCTCACCGCAGGCGCGGTCAAGGGATGAACGATACCTCACGGAGATCACAATGAGAAAAGTCGGCATCGGAATCATCGGCTGCGGCAATATCAGCACCGCCTATCTGAAGGCGGCCCAGCGCTTTCCAGTCATGGAAATCAGGGCGCTCGCCGATATGCGCAGCGACGCGGCAGAGCGGCAGGGCGCCGCCTTCGGGCTGCCGGCGATGCGGGTCGACCAACTGCTCAAGCGAGAGGATGTCGAGATCGTCATCAATCTCACCGTGCCACTTGCCCACACCGACGTCAGCCTCGCGGTGCTGAACGCCGGCAAGCACGTTCATTCCGAGAAGCCGCTCGGCATCGACGTCGCGGAAGCCCGCAAGGTGATAGATCTCGCCGCGCAGAAGGACCTTCGCGTCGGTTGCGCGCCCGATACGTTCCTTGGCGGCGGGCACCAGACCGCGCGCAAGCTGATCGACGATGGTGCGATAGGCACTCCGGTCGCGGGCAGCGTCTTCTTCGGCTGCCCCGGCCATGAGCGCTGGCACCCGTCGCCAGGCTTCTATTACCTTCGCGGCGGAGGGCCGATGCTCGACATGGGGCCGTACTACATCACGGATCTCGTGCAGCTGCTTGGCCCGGTCGCAAGCGTGATGGGCTCGACCGCGCGCCCGAAATCCGAACGGTTGGTCACCAGCCAGCCCATGAACGGCACCCTGATCCCGGTCGAGGTTTCGACCCATGTCGCCGGCACGCTCGAATTCGAGAGCGGGGCGGTCGTCTCGATCGCGATGAGCTTCGACGTCCCGAAGCACCGGCACGCGCCGATCGAGATCTATGGCGACAAGGGCAGCATGCTGGTGCCGGACCCGAACCGGTTCGGCGGCGAGGTGCAGGTCGCGAAGACTGGCGGTGAATGGGAGCCGGTGCCGCTGACCCACGGTCATGTCGATGGCGAGTTTCGTTCCATCGGTGTCGCCGACATGGCCTCCGCGATCCTGAACAACCGTCCGCATCGCGCCAGCGGCGTGCTCGCTTTCCATGTGCTCGAGGTGATGGAGGCGTTCCAGACCTCCGCCGACGAAGGACGCCGCGTCAAGATCGGCAGCTGCGTCGAGCGGCCGGCAATGCTGCCGGCCGGACGTGAAACCGGACAGATCGACTGAGGGAATGACCATGCGCAAGGCAATGATTGTATGGGGCGGCTGGCCGGGACACGATCCCGATCTCTGCGCTTCGATGATCCGCGGCTGGCTGAAGGCGGAAGGCTTCGAGGTCCGGGTCGAGACCACGACGGCGGCGTTCGCCGATCCCGCGATCCACGATCTGTCGCTGATCATCCCGATCTATACCATGTCGAAGATCGAGAAGGCGGAAGCGCTCAATCTCTGCGCAGCGGTGCGTGGCGGCGTCGGGCTCGCCGGCCACCATGGCGGCATGTGCGATGCGTTCCGCGAGTCCGTCGACTACCAGTTCCTGTGTGGCGGGCAGTGGGTCGCGCATCCCGGCAACATCATCGACTACAAGGTCGACTTGACGAAGCCGGATGACCCCATCATGAAGGGGCTGAAGAGTTTCGAGCATCGTTCCGAGCAGTACTACATGCATGTCGACCCCGCCAACGAGGTGCTGGCGACGACGACCTTCACCGGCGAGCACGCGCCCTGGATTGACGGCGTGGTGATGCCGGTGGTCTGGAAGAAGCGATACGGCGCGGGCAGGGTGTTCTACTCCTCGCTCGGCCACCGCGCTTACGAGCTCGACGTACCGGAGATCCGAACGTTGATGACTCGCGGCATGCTGTGGGCCGCGCGGGAATGACAGCCGGTGCGACGCAGCCGGCGGTTCGCGCCACGCTGGAGGACGTCGCGCGTGCGGCGGGCGTTTCGCTCGCAACCGTCGACCGCGTCGTCAACCGGCGCGAGGGCGTGCGCGCCAAGACCGTCGCGCGTGTCGAGGCCGCGGTGGCAAAACTCGGCTATCGGGGCGACGTCGCGGCCGCGCGGCTCGCCCGCGGGCAGACCTTCCGCTTCGCCTTCGTACTGCCGAGCGGTAGCAACAGCTTCATGACCAACCTGGCCGAGCAGGTCCAGCGCACCGCGGACTGGCTTGCCGGTCACCGCGGCTTCATCGATATCCTCCATGTCGACGTGTTCGATCCGGATGTGCTCGCCGGTGCGCTGGAAAACCTGTCGCCGGCCTATCAGGGCGTCGCCGTCATCGCACTGGACCATCCCAGGGTGCGCGCCGCGATCGACGAGCTCGCCGCGCGCGGGGTCGCCGTGGTGACCCTTGTGTCGGACGCGCCGAGCTCGCGCCGTCTGCATTATGTCGGAATCGACAACCCGGCCGCGGGGCGAACTGCGGCAACGCTGATGGGACGTTTCCTCACCGGCCGCGAGGGGAAGGTCGCCGTGATCGCGGGATCGTTGTCGCTGCGCGATCACACCGAGCGGCAATTCGGCTTCCACCAGATCCTGTCCAGCGAGTATCCGAACCTGCTCGCGCTGCCGGTGATCGAAGGCCGCGACGACAGCGAGCGCACGCGCGAGCTCACGGCGGCGCTGCTGGCGCGCCACGCCGATCTCCGCGGTATCTACTGCTGCGGCGCCGGGAACCGCGGCATCGCCAATGCGCTGGAGGACTTGGGCCGCGCGCGTGAAGTGGTCTGGATCACGCACGAGCTGACCCAGTACACGCGGCGTTTCCTGGTCCGCGGCACGCTCGATGCGATCATCAACCAGGATCCCGGCCACGAGGCGCGGTCTGCGGCGCGAGTTTTGCTCGCGCATTGTTCGGGTGAGCCCATCAGCCCCGACCAGGAGCGCATCCGAATCGACATTTTTCTGCGGGACAACCTGCCGTGATTAGCGTTCGCAGGTGATGGGCAGCTTGCTTCGATAGGTGTCGTGAAGCGCCGCAGCGGCCTCGACGGTGCTCAGAAGTTCGCCGCCATTGCTGCGAGGTGCTGATGGGCCCTTTCGCGGGCAGCCTCGATGGGCTGTTGCGGTCCGGTGGTTGGCCCGATCGGCACGAAACGGACATTGCTGATACCGATAAAGCGCAAAATTTCCCGCAGGTAAGGCGTTGCCATGTCGATGCGCCCGCGGTTCATTCCGGTGGCGAAATCGCTGCCACTAGCGAGAATCACCGTGGTCGGCCGGTCCTTCAGCAGCGGGAGATATCCCAGGGAGGGATCGAACCGAAAGGTAAGCCCGGGCTGGACGATGACATCGAACCATTGCTTGAGCTTGTACGGAATGCTGAAGTTCCACATCGGCGTCGAGATCAGCACCCGATCGGCCAGTGAAAACCGCAGCGCCATCCGCTCGGCCTCGGCAAAGCTGTCGCGCTGTGCGTCGTTGAAGGGCTGCGCCTTCATCCGCGCATATTTGGCCTCGACGATGGGACCTGCGAATTCCGGCAGCCGCTCGCGCCAGAGATCCACGACGTCGATATCCCAATCCGGACGGGCCTGCCGAAACCCGTCAAGAAAGACGCGCGCGCCGGCGCTCGACTCGGAGTCGGCACGGGGCGAGCAGGAGAGGTGCAAGAGCTTTGCCACCACTCATCCCAGCGCTCTGATGACGGCATCCGCCCGGGTGACGACGGCGACGTTCTGCATGGCAAAGTTGATCGAGGCGGAGTGCCAGTCGGCATTCATGGTCGAGCAGCAGTCTTCCGGCACGATCATGAAATAGCCCTTGTCGGCGCCGGTGCGCGCGGTGTGCTCGACCGACATGTTGGTCCATGCGCCGGTGTTGATAATCATGTCGCGGCCGGTCGCTTTCAGGATCGTCTCCAGCCGGGTGCCTTCCCAGGCGCTCATCCGCATCTTCTCGACGACGAAATCGCCGGGCCGCGGCTCGAGGCCCGAGACCGGGGCGGCGCCCCAACTGCCGCGCACCATCGCCTTGCTGTCGACGAGACCCTCGAACAGCGGTGCGTTCAGCGTCACGCCGGGTGCGCCGGGCTCGACCACGAACCAGACATGGATGATGGCGACGCCGCGCGCGCGAGCTGTCTCCGCCAGACGCCGGACGTTCTCGACCACATGCTGTTGTTTCGCATGACCCGGTGCGCCCGACTCGGCGAACGCGCCGCCATCCATGATGACGTCGTTCTGAAGATCCTGAATGATCATGGCGCAACGGCTCGGATCGAGCCGCATCTCGCCGTCGGCGAGGATGGGCGCTGCAGCCGCGGGGCCGGCGTTTGCGCCGCCGCTGCCGCGTTTGCCGCTCATATAGGGCTCGTGGCGCGGCCCGGCCTTGGTCGGGATCGCATAGACCGAATGCGTCGACGTCAAATAGAGCGTGCGGAAATCCGGGCCACCCCAGGCAAGGTTGGCGACGAGCTCGGGCACGCGGACTTTCCCGAGCAGCTCGCCGCGCGGTGAATAGACCCAGACGCCGCCGGGCGCGGTGACCCAGACATTGCCATGCTGGTCGCACTTCATGCCGTCGGGCAGGCCCGGCTCCAGCTCGGAGCGGATGCTGCTCGCGAACACGCGCGCGTTCGACAGCGAGCCGTCGCCGTTGACGTCGAATACGCGGATCAGCGCCTGCACGGTGTCGTTGACATAGAGCAGCTTCTCGTCGGGCGAGAAGCACAGCCCGTTCGGCTGGTCGAACAAATTGCGGTCCACCACGAGCTTGGGCTCGCCGCCCGGCATGACGCGATAGACGCCCTGGAAGCCGAGCTGGCGCGGCCGCTCGACCCCGTAGACCGGCATGCGGCCATACCAGGGATCGGAGAAATAGATGGCGCCGGAGGAGTGCACGCAGACGTCGTTGGGGCTGTTGAGCTCCTGTCCCTGGAAGTGCGAAGCCAGCACCTCGCGCCGCCCGTCCGGTCGCTCACGGATCAGCGACGAGGTCGCGTGCTCGCAGACGATCAGATTGAGCTCGGCGTCATAGGTCATGCCGTTGCATTTGTTCGACGGGCGCTTGACCTCCGCGATGCCGCGCCGCGCATCCCAGCGCCGCCGCACGTCGCCCGGCATGTCCGAAAACAGGAGATAATGATCGACCGGATGCCAGATCGGCCCTTCCGTGAAGTCAAAACCCGTTCCGACCTGCGCGACCCGCGCGTAGGGGTCGATCAGGCTTTCGAATTCGGAGCGCAAGGTGACATGCGTCATCGGTCGATATCCTTAGCTCACGTCAGGCAGGGAACCAGTTCCGCGCGGGCAGCGACTGCACGATCGGGCCGGGGACCTGGTCGTGCAGGCGTCCGACCACCATGCCGCCCTCGATCTTGGCCGGCCTGTCGTGCACCGGCAGCAAATAGCGCGAATTGCTCAGCAGCTTCTTGATCGAGGCCTTCTCGGCCCGCTTGCTGGTGCCGTGGTTTCCCGTCGTCCGCGGCTCCCAGTCGTGAATCTCGTGGAAGGGCGTGACGATCTGGTCGTTGAAATCGTAGATTACGTCTCCACAGATGGTGGCAATGCCGTCGGCGGTCTCGACGATGATGTTCATGGAGCCCTCGGTGTGGGCGTTGGCGGCGTCGCAATAGACGCCGGGCATCAGCTCGATAGGACCTGTGATCTCGAGGTCGAGGAAGCGCAGCGCACTCTTGGTGTGCAGTCGGTCGATGAGATGCTTGATGTCCGGCGCCGGATATTGCGGATGCATCAACCCGGAGACGGAATATTCGAGTTCTTTCCGGTTGAGGACGACGGTCGTATTCATCGGAAACAGATCGTCCTTGCCGGCGTGGTCGATGTGCAGATGGGTATGGCAGACGAAGCGGACGTCGCCCATGCGCACGCCGTGGCGGGCGAGCTGGTTCTCGATCATGTGCTCGTGGTATTGCAGGCCGCGCATCCCGAGCGTTTCCATGATCTGGTTGGAGCGGTAACCGGTATCGACCACGACCGGATATTTGCCGCCGAGGATCAGAAAGCCGAGGGTGAGGACGCGGCGGGTGCGGCCGCAGTCGCGGCCGAGGACCAGAAAGCTCGATTCCAGCTCGATATCGCCATAGTCCAGGATCTTGATCTCCAGCGCCATTCGTTTCCCTTCCCTGTTCCGTTCTTGGTCTGTCAAAGCCGATAGACGCGCGTTGCCGTCGTCCTGAAAATCGCGTCCTGCTGCTCGGTCGTCAGCTTCGCGGCCGCGGCACGAAAGGCGTCGACGAGCTCCCGATAGCTCGTCCACAATTTCTCGATCGGAAAATTGGAGCCGAACAGGCAGCGCTCCGCGCCGAAAATCGCGACGGTATCGGTAAGGACGGCCGCGATGTGTGCGGGATCGTTGCGATGGATGAAGGTGCCGAGCCCGGAGAGTTTTGAGACCACGTTCGGACAGAGCGCGAGCCGGGCCATCCCGGCGCGCCAGGCGGCCCGGCCCGCGGGCGAGAGGTCCTCCAGCATGCCGGCATGCTGGAGGATGAAGGTCACCCCAGGGCAGGACTCGGCGAGTTGCGCCGCGTCCGGCATCTGCGGCGTGAAGACCTGGAGGTCGAAGCTCCAGCCGTAATCGGCCAGGTGCGCGATGTTGCGGCGGACCATGGGATCGACGCAGAGATCGGGCCTGGCCGCGAAGCGATAGAGCGGATTTTCGTGCCAGTGCAATTGCATGCGCGCGCCGCGCACGAGCGGATAGCGCTTCAGGCGATCGAGTTGCGGGCGCACGTCGTCGACGGCGAAATCGGCGTAGGCGACGATGGCATGCGGCCAGCTGTGCTCGTCGGCGGTCTGCTGCACCCAGGCGGCTTCGTCCTCGAAACGGTCATTGGACCAGTTGGTCTGGACATAGACCGAACGGGCGACACCGGTGCCCTCGAGGTCGTCGAGATATTCCCGGATCGGATAATCGCGACGGATCGGCTCGTAGGGTCCAAAGATGCGCGGCTGCATCGGGCCGGTCAGCCAGGGCAGGTCGGCCTGCCGCCAGATGTGATGATGGCCGTCGACAATGTCGCTCACGCCGCTTTCCTCCGTCCCAACGTCAGAATGTGCGCGACAATCGACGCGCTTGAACCGCCATCCACGAGATCATCGACGAAGCGCTGGATGGCCACCAGCGCCTCGGTCTGCGGGCGGAAGTCCGGGCCCGTCGCGAGCGGCGTCAGCCAGCTCACGCGCCAGGCACGCCGCGACAGCTTTGCCACGGCGTCGCGCAACGCATCGACTTCGCCGCGCTCCAGCCCGTCCGACACGACGACGACGGCTGCGCCTCGCGCGTAACCCCCGAACCGCGGCACCGCGAGGAAGGCTTGCAGCGCGTCGCCGATGCGGGTGCCGCCGTCCCAGTCGCTGACGAGGTGCGCAGCCGCGTTCAGCGCTTGCTCGCGACGCTTGAGACGCAACGGCCGGGTGACGCGGGTCAGCCGCGTGCCGAAGGTGAAGACCTCGACATTGGGCGCGGCCTGCACCAGCGTATGCGCGAGCTTCATGTTCTCCTCGGTGCGCGTCTTCATCGAGCCGGAGACGTCGATCAGCAGCAGGAGCTTTCGCCGGCGCTGGCGCCGCTTCAGGTGCCCGAGCCGCAGGATCTCGCCGTCGCTCCGCACGCTGTCGCGCAAGGTCCGGCGAAGGTCGGCAAACGGCCCGCGGCGGGCGCGCATGCGCCGGTGGCCGCGACGCTGCGGCAGGCGCCGCGCGGCCTCGCGCGCCAGGCGCCGGAGCGCGTCGGTGGTGGAGAGCTGGGCGAAGCGGCGCTCCACCAGCGCCTCGGTACGCGTCGCGGCGAGGCCCGATTCGTTGGCATCGTCGGAGAACAGGGGGGCCTGTTCGCCGCGGCCCTCTTCCTGGAGCCGGACAGTCTCGTCGTCCTCGCCATCATCGACATGTTCGATGGCTTCGCTGCCACGGAAGTGCAGGTCGAACAGCCGGTCGAAGGTCGTGCGGCGCTCGGGTGGCGGGGCGAGTGTGGCCAGTGCCGATTGCCTGATGTCGTTGAGGTCGCGCGGCCCGAGCAGCTCGATCGCGGCGAGATAGGAGGTGGTCTGCTCGGGCGCGACGGCGAAGCCGTTGGCGCGCAGCAGCGCGACGAAGGAGACGAAGATGCGGGCAGCGCGCGGAAGCTCCGGCTCGGTGCTCATGCGGTTGCCTCCGCGAGCATGACGTCGAGCCGTGGCGAGATGAAGTGCAGGTCTTCCTCGTCTTTCAGCGCCACGCCGATCGAGCGTTTGAAGGCGTCGGGCCAGCGCGCGCCGCCCTTGTGAAGCAGCGTCGCCGCTTCAGCCCAGTCGACCGCTTCCGCGATGCCCGGTGCCTTGCTGAGCGGCTCGCGGCGCAATTTGCCGACGGCCGCGACGACGGCCCGCGCAGTCGCCTCGGCGACGCTGGAGGCCCGCAGCATCACGATACGCGCCTCCCGCTCTTCGGTGGGATAGTCGATCCAGTGATAGACACAGCGGCGGCGCAGGGCCTCGTGCAGGTCGCGCGTTCGATTCGACGTCAGCACGACGACAGGACGTTCGGCCGCGCGCACCGTGCCGCGTTCCGGGATCGAAATCTGGAAGTCCGAGAGAAATTCGAGCAGGAACGCCTCGAATTCCTGGTCGGCGCGGTCGATCTCGTCGATCAGCAGCACGGTCGAGTCGGGCGCGCGAAGCGTCGCCAGCATCGGCCGCTCGATCAGAAACGTCTCGCCATAGATGTCGATGCTCTCGTCGCCAGCCTGGCGGATCGCGAGCATCTGGCGTGGATAGTTCCACTCGTAGAGCGCGGCCGAGGCGTCGATGCCCTCGTAGCATTGCAGGCGGATGAGGCGGCGGCCGAGGACGGCGGCGATGGCTTTCGCGGCCTCGGTCTTGCCGACGCCGGGGGCGCCTTCGAGCAGGAGCGGTTTGCCGAGGGCAAGGCCGAGATAGGCTGCGGTCGCGAGCCCCTCATCGGCGAGGTAATAGGCCGCCCGAAGCGCCTTCTCCAGCGCCTCGGGGTTGTCGATGCCAACGATGTTGCTGCGAACTGCCATGGCCAGTCTCAGCGTCGCGCCTGTGGCCGCGCGCCGCCCTGAGTCTTGATCGCGCGCAGCACCTTTTCCGGCGTAATCGGCAGATCGTCGATGCGCACGCCGACGGCGTTGAAGATCGCATTCGCGACAGCCGGCAGCACGGGATTGGCGCACATTTCGCCCGGTCCCTTGGCGCCGAACGGGCCATCTGGCGCGGGGCGCTCCAGCACGGCGATATCGTGCGGGCAAATGTCGCCCGGGCCGGGCATCAGATATTCGACGAAGTCGCGGGGGCCGTGAACGGGGTCGGGATAGTGAGGCTCCGTCGTCTCGTAGAGCGCGTGGCTGATGCCCATCCAGGCGCCGCCCACGAGCTGCTGCTCGACCAGGCGCGGATTGAGCGCGCGGCCGAGCTCATAGGCGGAGTCCATGCGGACCATCGCGACTTCACCGGTCTCGTCGTCGACCTCGACCTCCGCCACGAGACAGGCATGGGCGTAGCAGGTCGCCGGCGACATCTCGCCGGTTTCGGGGTCGACGTTGGACAGAGGCACGAGGAATATGCCGCGGCCGGAGATGGTCTTGCCCTGCTTGAACTGGGCGGCGATGGCGACGTCCTTGGTCGAGATCGAGCGATGCGGCGCACCCTTGACGTGGATGTTGCCGCGTCCGTCGGTTTCGAGATCGGCGGCGTTGACCTCGAGCTCCTCGGCGGCTGCCTCCATCATCACGCCGCGTGCCTCGCGCGCCGCGGCCATCACGGCATTGCCGACGCGATGGGTGCCGCGCGAGGCGAAGGAGCCCATGCAATGCGGACCGGTGTCGGAATCCGCGGTGTCGACATAGACGTCCTCGACGGGAACGCCCAGCGTCTCGGCGCAGATCTGACGCGTCACCGACTTCATGCCCTGGCCGAGATCGATCGACGACAGCGCCACCGTGAACTTGCCGCTCGGGTTGGAATGAACCAAGGCCTGGCTGGGATCGCCGCCGAGATTCATGCCGATGGGATAGTTGATCGACGCCATGCCGCGTCCGCGATGCCGGGTCATCAGCGTCTCCTGGTGCCGAACACGGAGGAGAAGCGGGGCGCGCCATGCGAGGGCGCGGCCGGCCGCGGTGGAGGTGGTGACGGCGCAGTAGGCGGCGGCTCGCGCGGTGGTTCGCGGGTGACGGCGGGCGGGAGCCGGTCATAGCTGGTGCGCTGCTGGACTGGCGCGGCCGGCCGGCTGCGCGAATCCGTCGGGGTCGGCGGGATCACGGCGCGGCTGCCGCCGCCGTCCTTGCGCGACGACGCTCGCTTGAACTCCTCGCGGATCGGCCATTTCGCCTTCTCGGCGGCGACCTGGACGCATTCGATCAGCGCGGTGTTCTTGGCTTCGCGCCGATGCGCCTTCATGTCGCCGTCGCGATAGGCATTGAGGATCCGGAACTCCATCGGGTCCATGCCGACGAGGTTGGCCAGCTTGTCCATCTGGCACTCGATCGCGAAATCCATCGCGGTGACGCCGAAACCGCGCATCGCCGTCGCGGGCGTCCGGTTGGTGAAGACGCAATAGACGTCGCCATAGACGTTGGGGATGGTATAGGGCCCCGGCAGATGCGCGGCGCATTTCACGGCGGCGTAGCTGGACAGCCTAGTATAGGCGCCGCTGTCGAAATAGGCGCGGATTTTTCGCGCGATGACACGGCCATCCCGCATCACGCCGTCCTTGATGTAGATGCGCTCAGCGCCGCGGGGCGGGCCGTACTGCATCTCCTCCTCACGCCCGAACACATAGCGGACGGGACGCCCTGTCAGCATCGCGCCCAGGATCGCGAGCGGCTCGGTCAGCGTATCCACCTTGCCGCCAAAGCCGCCGCCGACCGTGCCACCGATGAAGTGAAAGGTGTTGGATGGCAGGTCCAGGATCTTGGCGCAGGTGTCGACCGAGAAAAACAGCGCCTGCGTCGAGGTGTAGACGACGTAGCGGCCGTTGGTGTCGGGCGCGGCGATCGCGCCATTGGTCTCGGTCGGCGCGTGCTCGATCGGAGACATCTGGTAGCGCTGTTCGAGCACGTGGTCGGCCGTCGCGAGCGCGGCGTCGGCATCTCCGAAGCGCAGCTTCTGGTGATCATGGACGTCGTGATAGATGAAGGCGTTCTTCGGATAGGTCCCGTTGACCACGGGCGCGCCGGCCTTGAGCGCGTCCTCGACGTCGAGCACGACCGGCAGCGGCGCGTAGTCGATCCGCACCTTTGCGATGGCCTCGAACGCCTCGCGCTCGCTGTCCGCGACGATGGCGACGACCGGCTCGCCCTTGTAGCGGACCTTGTCCACCGCCAGCGTAGGCTCGTCGTCCTTGCCGAAGTTGATGAGGCTGAGAAGCGTGTTGAGATTGCGCGGCACGTCGGCGCCGCGGATGATCCGGCGTACGCCGGACGAGCGTTCGGCTTCCGTGGTATCGATATGGCGCAGCTGCGCGTGCGCCTGCGTCGAGCGGACCACCTTCAGGTGCAGCATGCCCTGAAGCTTGTGGTCGTTGAAATAGCTCGACGTGCCCGTGACATGGCCGAGCATGTCCTGGCGCTGCGTGCCCTTGCCGATCTCATTGAGATTGTCGTCGCGCTCGTCGGCGAAAATGTCCTTGCGCAGTTCCAGCATGACAAAATCCTTTAGGCACTGGCCCGGCCGCCCGAAGCGGCAAGGATGGCATCGATGATGGGTTCGTAACCGGTGCAGCGGCAGATGTTGCCGGAGATCGCCTCGACGACCTCGGCGCGGCTAGGCTGCGGATTACGGTCGAGCAGCGCCTTTGCGGCCATCAGCATGCCCGGCGTGCAATAGCCGCATTGGGCGGCAAAATTGTCGGCGAAAGCACGCTGGAGCGGATGCAGGTTTGGACCCTGCTTGAGGCCGTCGAGCGTCTCTACCGATCGGCCGGCGACGGTTTCCGCCAGCGTCAGGCATGACAGGTGCAACTCGCCGTCGATCAGCACACTGCAGGTGCCACAGCCGCCCTGGCCGCAGCCGAACTTCGGCGTCATATCGCCGATCAGTTCGCGCAGAGCGACCAGCAGATTGGTGCCGCCATCGACGAAGATCGCGACGTCGCGGCCGTTATGACGAAATTGCAGGGCGGTCTTGGCCATGACGAGCTATTCCTGACCCGAGAGGAGACGGCGCAGATGGACGCCGGCGATCTCGCGGCGATACCAGGCGCTGCCGAGCGCGTTATCGAAGGGTGAGGTGCCCTCGGTGACGGCGGACGCCGCGGCTGCGATGGTCGCGGCATCCAACGAACGTCCCTCGAGCACACGCTCGGCGGCGCGTGCCCGAATCTGGGTCGGTGCCATCGAGCCCAGCGCGATCCGTGCCCCGGCGATCCGTCCGCCGCTGATCGGCAGATGGGCTGCGAGCGTAATGACGGAGCCGCCCTTTGGCTTGATACGGGCGACCTTGTGGTAGCGGAAGGCGTCCGCGCTCGCCGGCCGTGCGCAGGACACCGAGAGCACCAGCGTGCCGGCCTGCCGCTCGCGCGCCTGCAAGAATTCTTCGATGGCGATGTCGCGCGTGCCAAAGCCGCCCTGCACGGCGACGGTGGCATCGAGCGCAAGCAGCGCCACCGTGAAGTCGCCATAGGGACTTGGCGCGAACAAATTGCCCCCGACCGTGCCCATGTTGCGCACCGCAGGTCCGCCGATCGAGCGGGCAGGGGCGTGCAGGAAGCCCAGGTCGCGCTCGGCGAGGATTTTTGCGAAGGTGATGCCGGCCCCGAGCGTCACGCGCGGGCCCGACGCGTCGATCCGGGTCAGGGCCTGGTCGCTGGCGCG
The DNA here is from genome assembly GCF_059512345.1 of Bradyrhizobium sp. Unk1. Taxonomy (NCBI): domain Bacteria; kingdom Pseudomonadati; phylum Pseudomonadota; class Alphaproteobacteria; order Hyphomicrobiales; family Nitrobacteraceae; genus Bradyrhizobium; species Bradyrhizobium sp. Unk1. The sequence goes on along the minus strand of NZ_JCAMOP010000001.1, from coordinate 147,678 downwards.
GATGACGGTCGAGACAGAGACGTCACCCTCGTTCAGCGCCCGCATCACCAGCGTGCCGCCGCCGAGATAGCGTGCGCCGCGATCTGCCGACAGCGCGCCGGCCGCTTCGCTTGTGCTGGCAAAAGTCTTCACTGTCACGGCCATTGCTATGCCGCCTCCTTCAAGTGCCGGCGGATCGCCTCGAAGCCGGCTTGATAGATGTCTTCCGCGACCATGTGGACGATGCGATCGCGGTCCTCCGGCCGGGTGCTGAAGCGCGACTCCCAGTGCCAGAAGGTGCGGTCGCCGTCGGTCACCGGCAGCAGGCGGACATGCGCTACGTAGTTGAACATCGGCACCGGCGTATCGAGCAGACAGTAGCTGAAGGTCTGCTCGAGATCGGAGAGCGCCAGTAATTGCTCGCGCAGCTCCGATCCGTCCTGCAGCTTAAAGCGCCTGATACAGCCGATCTTGTCAGGGGAGTGCGCGCGCTCGATCGTGGAGCTCGCAACCGCCGGATGCCAGTGATCATGTCCGTTGAAATCGCGCAGCACGTCCCACACCGCATCGGTGGGCGCATCCAGGATCGTGCTTTTCACGATATGCGGCACGGAGTTCACCCTCCGAACTGGCGCTTGAGGGCGTCGAAGCCGCCCTGGAACACGCCGCCGCCGATATTGCCGACGAGCTCCGCTTCCCGTTCGGGTGCGCAGTCGAACTCGGCGGTCCATTCCATGAAGGTCTGGTCGCCGTCGGTGACCGGCGTCAGCCGCAACGTCGCGACGTAATTCTCGACGCCCATGGGGGATTCCAGGATCGAATAGGTGCAGAACATGTCGTAGTCGGAAAGGCCGAGCAGCCTCTCGCGGATGCGGTCGCCGTTGCGCAGGCGAAAATCCCTGACACAGCCGATCTTGTCCGAGGGCTCGCCGCCCTCGATGCGGCTTTCCGCGATCGCGGGATGCCAGTTCGGCATGCCGTTGAAGTCGCGCACCCGCGCCCAGACGCGATCGTTGCGCGCATTGACGACGGTTGAGACATAGACGCGGGCCATGATGCGACCTCAGCTCTTCTTCCGGGGGCTGCGCTCCGCGGGCGGCTCGCCCTCGGTGGAAGGCGAGGGAGCTGCAGCCGGCTTCTCGCCGCCTCCGCCGCCACCGCCGCCCTTGCGGGCGGACTCCTTGATGCCTTGCATGTCGCGAGCCTCGCGGATCAGGCCCGGCATCTTGGCGAGGCTGCCGCCCTCGACGCCGATATCCGCCAGAAGCGAATCGATCAGCGGCGCCTGGACGCGGTAGCGCAGCGCCGAGTCGATCACCTCGTCGGTGGCGCTGCGGCCGCCATTGCCGCCATGGCCGTTGCCGTTGAGGCCGTCGACCTGGAGGATGCGGATGCCCTCGATCTTCTCCATCGGCTTGACGCTCTCGCGCACGATGCCTTCGATGCGGTCGAGCAGCTTCCTGCGGAACAGCGAGTAGCGAGCCTGGTCGGTCAGCACGTTCTCGGCCTCGTTGAGCAGCCGCTGCGCCTCGGCCTCGACGGCCGCGCGCACGCGCTCGGCTTCGGCGGCAATTCGGGTCTCCTCGGCCTGCTTCTCGGCAATCACGATTTCCACGCTCTTGCGACGCCTGGCGATTTCGTTTTCGCGCGCGGTGATGACACGCTCGGTGGCCTCCGTCGCATGTATCCGCGCTTCCTCGGCCGAGGCCCTGGCTGCGGACTCTTCCAGCGACTTCAGGTGGATCGCGATCGCCTTCTCCATCAGAACGGTCTCGACCTCCTTCTCGCGGTTGACTTCGAGCTTGCGCAGTTCGCGCTCGCGGCCGATGCGGGCTTCATCCAGGCCGCGATCCGACGAAATGCGGGCACGCTCGACCTCTTCGCGCGCGGCGATCTCGGCTTCCTGCAGCGACTGGACGCGGGCGACCTCGAGCTGCTCGATCGAGCGGCGGCGTTCGATCCGCGCCGCCTCCAGCGCCTGCTCGCGTGAGACGTCGGTGGTCTCGACGTCCTTGCGGGCGACGATCTCGGCCTGCTTGACCTGGCGGTCGGCGTCGATGCGTTCGGAGCGCTTGGTGGAGAGCGCGATGACGCGGTCCTCGTCCGCGATCTCGATCGCCTTTTTCTGCTCGATATTGAGCACTTCGCGCTTCTTGGACGAATTGATCCGCTCGGACTCCAGCGCGAGATCGACGCCGATCCGCTGGCGCTCGATCACGTCGCGCCGCTTGAGGTCAGCCGCCTCGATCGCTGCGGTCCGCTCGATCTCCAACGCCTTGGTCTCCCTGTCGGCCTGGATCCGCTCGGCGGCGATGGCCTTCTCCTGTGCAACCCGCGCGGCCTCGATCGCTTCGCGCGAGGCGATGTCGGCTTCCTCGACGGCGCGGTTGCGGGCGATCTCGAGTGAACGAACGCGTTCTTCCTGGGCGATACGGGTGGCTTCCGTCGCCTCGCGTGCCGTGATTCCCGCGACGTCGAGTGCCTGGTTGCGCTCGATCTCCAATTGCCGCGTATTCTGCTCGGCGGCGATGCGCTCGGCGGCAAGCGTCCGCTCGCGGGCGATGCGCGCGGCCTCGACCGCGCGCTGGGCCTCGATCTCGGCTTCCTGGATCGTGCGCACCTGCTGGATCTCAAGCGCGCGGGTGCGCTCGTCCGACGCGATGCGCTCGACATTGACAATCATGGTCTGGGCGATGCGGGCCTTTTCGGTCGCTTCGCGGGCGGCGATCTCGGCTTCGTCCACGGCGCGGGTCCGCTCGATCTCGCGGCGCCGTGTCTCTTCTTCATTGGCAATACGGGCGTCGGTCACCACCCGGTCCTGCTGGATGCGCGCTTTCTCGATCCCCTCGCGGGCGGCGATCTCGGCTTCTTCGATCGTACGCATCCGCTCGATCTCGCGCTGGCGCACTTCGCGCTCCGAGGCGATGCGGCTGGTGTCGATCGAGCGTTGGTTGGCGATCCGGGTCTTCTCGATCTCCTCGCGGGCGAGCAGTTCCTTCTCTTCGATGGTGCGGGTGCGCTCGATCTCCCGCTGGCGCGTCTCGCGCTCGGACGCGATGCGGGCTTCCGCGATCGCCTGGTCGTTGGCGATGCGTGCCTTCTCGATGGTCTCCCGCGCGGAAATTTGCGCCTGCTCGGCCTCGGTCTCGCGCAGGGCCCGCTCACGCGCGACCTCGGTGCGTTGCAGGGCGCGGCGCATCTCGATGTCGCGCTCTTGCTCGAGGCGCGCCGTCTCGCTTTCGCGCTCGATCTCGAGGGCCTGTCGCTCGGCCTCCAGATTGCGGGAGCGGATCTTGATCATAGAATCCTGCTCGATGTCGTTGCGCAGCTTGCGCTTGGCCTCGATGTCCTCCATCAGCCGTGTCAGACCTTCGGCGTCGAAGCGGTTCGAAGGATTGAAGAATTCGAGATCGGTCTGGTCGAGATCGGTGATCGCGACGGACTCCAGCTCGAGTCCGTTCTGAGCGAGGGCCTCAGCCGCGTTCGCCTTGACGCGGGCCACATACTCGCCGCGTTGCTCATGCATCTGCTCCAAGGTCATCTCCGAGGCAATTGAACGGATCGCGGAGATGAATTTGCCGGCGAGGAGGGCGTGGAGCTGCTCGGGCTCCATGGTGCGGCGGCCGAGCGTGGCGGCGGCGATGGACACGGCTTCGCGGGTGGCCTGGACGCGGACATAGAAGTCGGCCTCGATGTCGACGCGCATGCGGTCACGGGTGATCACGGCGTCCTGCCGGGAGCGCACGATGCCCATCGGCTGAACGTTCATGTTGACCGGCGTGTAGTCGTGGATGAAGGGCAGCACGAAGGCGCCGCCGTTGATCACGACGCGCTCGCCGAGCAGGCCGGTCCGGACGAATGAGGTCTCCTTGGACGAACGATGGTAGAGCCAGTTCACGATGTAGACGCCGACCACGATCACCACGATGGCGACGATCAGCCAGAGGATCAATTCACCGACCAGAGTCCCTGACATATTTCCCTCCCTCGACCTTCCGGCGTTATCGCGCGCCGATCGCCTTGAATTTGCGTACCTGATCCGTCAGCGCCCGCTCGACCGGCAGCCGCTCCATCGAGGAGGCGCCGTAAAAGCCGTGGCAGTAGCGGGTGTTCTTCATGATGAAATCGGCGTCGTCCGGATCGGCGATCGGTCCGCCGTGGGCGAGCACCAGAATGTCCGGATTGACGCTGAGCGCGGCGGAGGCCCAGGTGTCGATGCGCGCCGGGCAATCCTTGAGCTTGGGTGCGGTCTGCGCGCCGATGCTGCCCCCGGTCGTGAGGCCGAGGTGACAGACGATGATATCCGCGCCCGCGATCGCCATCGCCGCGGCTTCCTTCTCGGTAAAGACGTAGGGCGTCGTCAGCAGGTCCTTCTCGCGCGCCTTGGCGATCATGTCGATCTCCAGCGCATAGGACATGCCGGTCTCTTCGAGATTGGCGCGGAACACTCCGTCGATCAGGCCGACGGTCGGAAAGTTCTGCACGCCGGCAAAACCGAGCGCCTTCAACTGGTCCAGGAAAACGTCCATGTCGCGGAACGGGTCGGTGCCATTGACGCCAGCGAGCACTGGCGTCCTGGTCACGACGGGCAGCACTTCGCCGGCCATCTCCAGCACGATGGCGTTGGCGTCGCCATAAGCCATCAATCCCGCAAGCGAGCCGCGGCCGGCCATGCGATAGCGGCCGGAATTGTAGATGACGATGAGATCGACGCCACCGGCTTCCTCGCACTTGGCCGACAGGCCGGTGCCGGCGCCGCCGCCGATGATGGGCTCGCCGCGCTTTGCCATGTCGCGGAAGCGTTTCAACAGTTCTGCGCGTTCAAACCGGGCCATCGATCACCTCGCTAGTCTCCGGCGCGCCCCGGTGCGGCCGAACAAGGTCCGGAACGCGCTGACAATGGTGGAGGCGAACTCGGGATCGTTGATGTTCTTGGGGACGCGGATGAGCTGACGGTTGGCGGTCTGCCGCACGTTCCGCTCCAGCGCACGGAACAGCGCCGCATCGGCATCGGGATCCCAGAATGGCTGTCCTCGCGCGTCGAGCGCGGAGACGCCGCCCTCGGGCAGGAAGAAGCGTACCGGGCCGTCCATCTGGTTGAGCCGATCGGCGATCCAGCGGCCCATGCGTTCGTTCTCGTCCGCCGTGGTCCGCATCAAGGTGACCTGCGGGTTGTGGACGTGGAATTTGCGGCCGCGGTAGCGCTCCGCAATGGTGTCCGGGGCGCCGAAATTGACCATGTCGAGCGCGCCCACCGAGCCGACGTAAGGCAGGCGGCTGCGGATGATGGCGCCGAAGCGGTCGTCGGTCGCCGGGAACACGCCGCCCATCAGGAGATCGCAGATTTCCGTGGTGGTGAGATCGATGACGCCGGCGATCTGCCCGGAATCGACGAGCTTCTCCATTGAGCGGCCGCCAACGCCGGTGGCGTGGAAGACGAGGCATTCGAAATCCTCGCGCAGGTCGGCCGCGATCTTCTGCACCGCCGGCGTGGTGACGCCGAACATGGTGAGGCCGACCGACGGCAATCCGCCGTCGCCGCGATCCTTCCGCGCGTGCTGATCGAGGCGGGCCCTGACCATGCCGGCCAGCGCGTAGGCGCCATTGGCGAGCACGGCACGCGAGATCGAGTTGAGGCCCTGCACGTCGGTGACCGAATGCATCATGGTGATGTCGGCGGGGCCGACATAGGGCCCGACGTCGCCGGAGGCGACGGAAGAGATGATCAGCTTGGGCACCCCGACGGGGAGGGCCCGCATCCCCGGCGCGACCAGCGACGCCGCGCCCGAGCCGCCCGCTGAAATCACGCCGGCCACATTGCTCTGGCGTCGCAGCCAGCTGGCGAAGGCCTCGGCCATCGCCGTGACGGCGGCGCCGCGGTCGGGTCCGAACACCGCCGATCCGCCGCGCCCATGGTTCAACGCGATCTCCTGGGCGGAGACGTCGCTGGTTGCGTGCCGGCCGCTGGTGGAGACATCGACCAGTCGCGTGCGCAGGCCGCTCCCGGCGATGATGTCGCGGATGAAGCGAAGCTCCGTGCCCTTGGTGTCGAGCGTGCCGACGACGAGCACGACCGGGGGTCCCTGCATCTGCGCCGCGACCGGCTCGCGCCGGCGCCGGGCGGTCTCGTCGAGACGCGCCACCTGTGTCGAGAGCGTGCGGGCGGCGGCCTCGATGCGAGCGATCGGGACTGGCTGTGACCATCGGGTGGGCGGCGTCGGATTGGAGATGTAGACGCGGATCGGGCCGCCTGGACGGGACGGCTGCGGTGCGGCCTTCGCCCCGGTGCCTGCAGCCGGCACGTCGATGGCGGGCTCGAGCTCGGCGTGGAGTCCGACGCCGAGCAGGCGCTGCTGCAACTCCCGGTCCGCGGCAAGGCGCACGGAATCGATGATGCGGTTGATGCGGCCGTTGACCATGATCGCGACGTTGCGCGACACGGCCGTGGCCACACCGATATTCTGCTCGATCACGAGCACGGACATGTCGCCGTCCTCGCCAAGCCGCACCAGCATCTCCTCGACCTGGGCGACGATGACGGGCGCAAGCCCCTCGGTCGGCTCGTCCATGATCAGGAGCTGCGGGTTGGTGAGCAGCGCGCGGGAGATCGCCAGCATCTGCTGCTCGCCGCCGGAGAGCTGGCCGCCACCATGATCCTTGCGCTCGGCCAATCGCGGAAAGGTCTCGTAGATGCGCTCGACCGTCCACGGCCCGCGCCGCAGGCCCGCGGCAAGCTGCAGATGCTCGTCGACGCTGAGCGAGCGCCACAGCCGCCGGCCCTGTGGCACGTAGCCGACGCCGAGCCGGGCTATGTGGGCGGGCGGCCGCTGGGTGATGTCGTCGCCGCGGACGCGGATCGAGCCGCCACTGACCGGCACCAGTCCCATGATCGCCTTGCACAGCGTGGTCTTGCCCATGCCGTTGCGGCCGACCACCGAGAATACGCCGGCTTCGAGCGTCAGATCCACGCCTTGCAGCGCATGCGAATGCCCGTAGTAGACGTCGAGGCCGCGGACTTCGAGGGCGGCGGCGGAGCGGCGGGCCTCATTCATGGCCGCCTCCGAGGTAAAGCTCCTGCACCTCGGGATCGGACTGGATCTCCTGCGGCAGGCCTTCCTTGAAGATGCGCCCGTTGTGCATCATCGTGACGCTCTCGACGACGCGTAGCGCCACGTCCATGTCGTGCTCGATGATGATGTAGCCGATATGCGCCGGCAGCGAGGTCAGGATCTCGACCAGCTCGGCACGCTCGGTCGGAGACAGGCCCGCGGCCGGCTCGTCGAACAACACGAAGCGCGGCGCTCCCGCGAGCGCCAGTGCGATCTCGAGCTGGCGCTGCTGGCCATGCGCAAGCTCGGCGACGCGCTGGTCCTTCACGCCCGTGAGATGGACAGCCTGCACGAGATTATCGGCCGCGCTCATCAGCGCGTCGTTCTGTCCGGGGCGCAGGAACGAGAAGCGCCCGCGCGAGACGCCGCGGCAGGCGAGGTAGACGTTGTCCTGGACGGTGAGACCGGGAAAGAGCGCGGAGATCTGGTAGGTCCGGCGCAGACCGCGGCGGATGCGCTCGTAGGGCGGGAAGTGGGTGACGTCCTCGCCGAAGAAACGGATGGTGCCGGAGGAGGGCGGGAAATCGCCGGTGATGCAGTTGAACAGGGTGGTTTTGCCGGCACCATTCGAGCCGAGCACCGCGCGCCGCTCGCCGGGACGCACGGTAATGGTGACGTCGGTGAGCGCGGCCAGCGCGCCGAACAGGCGCGTCACGCCGCGAAGCTCCAGCGCCGCGCCGGCGCCGACGGCCGAGAGGCGTTGCGCGACGCTATCCATGGCCGGATCCTTGACCGTGACGTCCGCTTGAACGGGCCGCGCCGGATCGCTGGCGCTGTCGCCAGCTCTGCCAGAGCCCTATCACGCCGTCCGAGGACCAGAAGACGATGGCGAGGAAACCGAGACCGATCAGCAGCCGGAAGCGGTTGCCGTCGAGCCCGAGCTTGACCAGGAAGTCGAGCGCGAAGGTGCGTAGCAGCACGAAGATCAGCGCGCCGATGAACGGACCGATGGGACGCGTGATGCCGCCGACCACGGCGATGATGAGAATGTCGATGCAGGCGCCGACGCTCACGGATCCCGGCGAGATCTGCCGGTAGTTCCAGACCTGGAGCACGCCGGCCAGCGCCGCGACAAAGGACGCGAAGGCGTAGGCGGCGACCCGGTGCGCATTGACGTTGAAGCCGAGCGCAGCCATGCGGCGGGGATTGTCGCGCACACCCTGCAGCGCCAGGCCGAACGGTGCGCGGGAGATGTATTCAACGGCGAAGTAGCACAGCGCAGCAACCGCGAGCACGATGTAATAGAAGGGAATGTCGGCGCGCCAGTTGACGCCCCAGAAATGCGGCGTGGCGACGGTGTTGATGCCGGTATGGCCGTTGAAGATCGCCCAGTTCTGATTGGTGAAATAATAGAACGCCGCGCCGATCGCGAGCGTGATCATGATGGTGTAGATGCCCTCGGTGCGCACCGCCAGCGCGCCGCCGAGCGTTCCGAACATGGTCGCGAGCGCAAGCGCCATCGGGACCGCGAGCCACCACGGCCAACCCAGGCTGATATTGGCGTTGCCGCTGACGCCGAACACCGCGACCATATAGGCGGAGAAGCCTGCGATGGTGAGCTGCATCAGGCTGACCATGCCGCCGTAGCCGGCGAGGAACATCAGGCTCAGCGCCATGATGCCGAGGATCAGCGTGGTCGCAAAGATCTCGATCAGGAAGAAGCCGTTGGCGATCAGCGGCATGATCAGAAGAATGGCCGCGACGATCCAGGCTGCAGGATTGTTGATCTCGGGCCATCCGCGCAATTTGGGGCGCTGCGCCGCTGCGGCGGGACGAACGGTGACGCGGGCGTCGTGGGCGAGCGACATCTCAGCGCCTCGCCAACAGGCCTTGCGGCCGGACTGCCAGTACCAGCACCATGATCAGGAAAGTCACGACGATGGCGTAGGTCGGGATGTAGACCGAACCGAGCTGTTCGGCGAGGCCGATGATCAGCGCGCCGAGGGCGGCACCGGGGATCGAGCCCATGCCACCGACGATGACGACGACGAGCGAGGCAAGCAGGAAGCGGATGTCTTCGCCGGGCGAGAGTGACTGGAAGGTGCCACCGACGACGCCGGCGATGCCGGCAAGCCCGGCGCCGAGCGCGAAGACCAGCACGAAGACGAGCTGGATCCGCACTCCGGTCGCGGCCAGGATGTCGCGATCGTCGACGCCGGCGCGAATGATCATGCCGATGCGTGTGCGGTTGAGCGCCAGCCACATCGCCAGGCCGATCACGACGGAGGCGGCGAAGATCACCAGCCGGACCAGCGGATAGCGGAGATAGACCGGCTCGCCCGAGGATTTCACCGCAGTGATCAGCGGCAGCTCGATCGGGCCGATCAGCCAGTTCGGCGTCTGGATCTGATAGAAGTCGCCGCCGCAAGCCCACAGCATCAGGTCGGCGAAGACGATCGAGAGCCCGATCGTCACCATGGTCTGCCGCAAGTCCTGGCCCTCCATGCGGCGGAAGACGATGAGCTGAAGCAGGACGCCGACCAGCGCCGTCAGGATGAAGGCGACGATGAAGCTGAGGAGCCAGGAGCCGGTCGAGGCGCTGATGGCGTAGCCGACATAGCCGCCGAACAAATACAGCGAGCCGTGCGCGAGGTTGACGTTGCGCATCAGGCCGAAGATCAGGGTGAAACCGCTGGCGACCAGGAAGTAGAGGCCGCCGAGCGTGATGCCGTTGAACACGGCGTTCAGGAAGACCCGCTTGCGGCCGATCGCCTCTTCAAGTCCGGGCGGCCACACCGCCAGGGTCAGCCACAGTGCAAGCGCGATCGCGATGATCACGATCAGGGCCCAGGCCGGATGGCGTTCGACGAAGCGCGTCATGTCAACCGCCTCATCCCGGCCTCGCGCCCCCGCAAGCGGGAGGAGGGAGCGATCAGGCCGCGTCGACCTTGCCCTGCCTCATGCTTTGAACGCTGGTCGAACAGCCTTGCGTAGGCTGCGTACCTCGCCATGGACGTGCGTCCTCCCGGACTTGCGATCCTCTTTTCGGGATCGCGTTCCGACCATCTTAGCGAGGGCACAAGGGGAGCGTTTGATCGTCAGTATCTTTTCGCGCGCGGTCAGGCCCGCAAAACCTTGGCGGCGCGGCGGTAATCGGTCGGCGCCATCCCGACATTGGCGGTGAAGAAGCGTGTGAATCCGCTTTGCGAGGAGAAGCCGAGGTCGAAGCCGATGTCGGCGATGGGTGCTTCGCCGGCGACAAGGGCTTCCAGCGCCTGTTCCATGATCAGGGTGTTGAGGTAGAGATGCGGCGTGACGCCGGTCTGGGTGCGGAATAGCCGGTAGAAATGCGGTCGCGACAGGCCGGATTCGCGCGCGATCGTGTCGAGCTCCATTTCGGCGCCCGGACTTTCAGACATCAGCTTGATGCATTTGCGCACGCGGAAGTCGGTGACGGCGCCGGCCGTGCGCGCGTCGCGCGCGATCTCGGCCTGCTGCCAACTTTCGTCGTAGCAGATGTCGATCAGTCGCCGCAGCTCGGCATCGAGGCTGGAGAGTGACGGTGCGCCGCACACAAGCGCTGCGGTTCGTCTGATGTGCTTGTCGAGCGCGACCGTGCGCTTGAACTGGGTGCGGCCGAAACGCAGGCGGTCGGCGCCGGGCGCGTCGGGCGCGAACCACTCCGGATTGACGTAGAGCACGAAGAAGATCGCGCCACCGTCGAGATCGGACGGCAGGAAATTGTGAGGCTCCCAGGGATTGACCGCAACGATGGAGCTTTCCGTGAGGTCGTAGTGCCCGTCACAGACGTCGATGCATGCGGACAGGCCGCCAACATGGAAGATCAGATGACCTTCGCGATGTGCGTGCACGTTGAAGGGGCGGTTCAACTGATAGAGCGTCGCCCGACCAAACCGGCCGTGAAAGACGGCAAGCGCCCGGCTCATGCCTTCCCTCCCGAATGTTCTTGTCTTTTCAGTCAGCGTTCAACAACCGGGGCGAGATTGCAAGAGCGCAAGATATCGCGCCTGCAAATCGCCCCGGTTGCCGGAGAGGTATGCGAAACGAGCGACGATGAATGCGTCAGTACTTCTTACATTCCGGAACCGTGCGGCTCGGCAGTCCGATCTTGGCGAACACCGCCGGATCGTAACCGAGCGTCTGGTTCACGTTCGGGATCACCTTCACGACCTTGCTGAACAGCGCGCCCTTGCCGTCATCGACGACCTCGGTGACGAAGTTGGTGCCGATCGCCTGGCGGTTGGCGTCAAGCTTGATCTTGCCGTTCGGTGCGTCGATCTCGATCTTGGCCAGCGCCTCCTTGTACTTGGCCTGGTTGTTGGAAAGATCGCCATTGACCTCGCGCAGCGCGAGGATCAGCGCCATGGTCGAGCCGTAATAGTTGGTCGCAAGAAGCGACGGGCTCGGGAAGCGCTTGTTGGGCGGAAACGCGTCCTGATACGCCTTCACGAACTTCTGCCAGCCCGGATCCTCCCAGGTGTCGGCCTGGCCGCTCGCAGCGATGGTGCCGACCAGCGCATTCTTGGCGTTGCCTTTGGAGGACAGGATGGTCTGGTCGATCATGATGGAACCACCCATCAGATGCGCCTTGCCGCCAGCCTGCTGGTACTGGTTCAGGAAGTTGACGGCATCCGCACCGCCCAGGCCGAGATAGATCGCATCGACATCGTCGGGCAGCGCCGCGATGACGGAGGCAAAATCCTTGGTGCCGAGCGGCACCCATTGCCGGTTGGTGACCTGGCCGCCGGCGCCGCAGAATTCGAGCACGAGGCCGAACACCTGCGTGTAGATGAAGGAATAGTCTTCGCCGACGGTCGCGATCTTGCGATACTTCTTGTCCTCATAAGCGTATTTGCCGAGGCCGACCTGCCACTGCGCGCCATCCATGTTGTAGCGGAAGAAGTTCGGCGCGGGATCGACATAGGTGGTTTCTTGCGCGCCGGAGGCGGCGTTGATGAAAGTCAGCTCCCGATGCGTCTTGGCGAAGTTCTTGACCGCGATGCCCTCGTCGCCGGAGAGCGGCGACAACAGGATCTGCACCTTGTCCTGCTCGATCAGCTTGCGTACGGCGCGCACCGCGGAATCCGGCGTCGCGTCGGTCGAAGCAACGATGAATTCAAGCTCTTTGTCGCCGACCTTCTTGCCAAGCACATTGAGCGCCGTCTGGTGGCCGCGCATGCCGTCCTCGCCGAGCACCGTGTAGGTGCCTTCCAGCGTTGCCGTGACGCCGACCTTGATCTTTTCCTGGGCGATTGCCGCGCCTGAAAGAAAAAGGCTGCTTAGAGCGATCAGTCCCACACTGCATTTCAACATTGCATTCCTCCCTCTGTAGCCAAATTTTTCGCTGAATTGGCGCAGCGCCGTGGCTCCCGAAAGGCGCCCGGCTGTTGAACGAAGGCTAACCGAAGTCGGATGCAGTGCACGTATGGGCGCATCGTGCGGCTTGACGGGCAGTCTCATTTTGAATGTTGCGGCGCAATTGGCTTCGCGGTGCAATAGGCGGCCGGCTTGCCCAATTTGCAGGGCGGCGCACGTGAGGGGCACGATCCTCCGCTTGGTCCGCGCATGGAGCCTGACCCAGCACAGGCCTGGTCCGGTTCAAATCCCCAAGGGAAGGCGGGGCGGAAACAGCCCCCGACGGCTGGATCCGGCTTGAATTTGCCGACAGGGTGCCACGGATCGCGGCCGGGCGGGCCCCGATGCCTTCAACCTAGGGTGAATTTGCCCTGGATTTCCATTACCACCTGGTGGAAATGAATCACCATACGGCCTCTCACGATCCCGTTCTTGTGGCGCTGTCGATCCTGATCGCCGCGCTCGCCTCCTACACAGCGCTCGACCTCGCGACCCGGATGCGTGCCGCGTCTGGGCGGGCTCGTCCGGCTTGGCTTGCAGCCGCGGCCACCGCCATGGGCGGCGGCATTTGGTCCATGCATTTCGTCGGCATGCTGGCTTTCAGGCTGCCCGGGGTCGAGATCTCCTACGATCCATTCCTCACCTTTCTATCGCTTGTCGTCCCCATTGTTGTCGCGGCCGCGGCCTTTGCCGTGGTCGGAAGACGCCCGCAGGCGCTCCTGGTGTCCGGCTTGGCGATGGGGCTCGCCATATCCGGCATGCACTATACGGGCATGGGCGCGATGAGAATGGCGGCATCCGTCGCGTACGATCCTTGGTGGGTCGTGCTCTCGGTCGTGATCGCGATGTGCGCTTCGGTCGTGGCGCTCTGGCTTGCCTTTCGCAAGACAAGTGCGACGCAGCGACTGTTCGCAGGACTTGTAATGGGTCTCGCGATCTCCGGCATGCATTACGCGGCTATGGAAGGTGCCTTGTTCGTGCCAGCGAACACCATGGCCGAACACGCTGGACATTTCGTGGGTCGGGCGCCGCTGGCATTTCTGCTGGCCGGCGCCACCATCCTGATCCTGAGCATTGGGATTGCCGCTGCCGTCTACGATCGGGTGTCGGCGGAGCGCGCCCAACGCGAGGCCAGCGCACTGAGGCGAAGTGAAGAACGCTTTCGGCTCCTGGTGGAGGGCATCGCCGATCACGCCATGTTCATGATCGAGCCGAATGGGGCCGTGGGAAACTGGAATCTCGGGGCGCGCCGGCTGATGGGGTATGGCGACGACATCGTTGGGACCAGCTACGCGATCCTTCATACCGACGAAGACCGCGCGTCCGGGGCGCCAGCACGTGCTCTCCTGGAGGCGGAGCGGTACGGCAAGTCAGCAGTGGAAGCCTGGCGCGTGCGCCGGGATGGCAGCCGTTTCTGGGCGGAGGCAACCCTGGTCGCGGTACGGAACGAAAGCGGCTTGATCACTGGGTTTGCCAACATCGTGCGCGACATCAGTGAGAGGAGGCGGGCACAGGAAGCGCTGGATCGGGCACGCGAAGCGCTGACGCTGTCGCAGAAAATGGAGACCATCGGTCAACTTACCGGCGGCGTGGCCCACGATTTTAACAACCTGCTCGCCGCCGTTCTCGGCAGCCTCGAGCTCCTGAAAAAACGCCTGCAAACCGATGATCCGAAGATACAGCGTCTCGTGGACAACGCGATGCAAGGCGGGCAGCGGGGCGCTCTGCTAACCCAGCGCTTGCTCGCCTTCGCTCGCAAACAGGATCTCAAGCCGGCTGTCGTCGATATCGCCGCACTGGTGCGGGGCATGGCGTCACTGCTGAAATTCGAGGCAGGCGTCCGTATCGACACACTCTTTCCGTTGGACCTGCCAAACGTAAAGATTGACGCCAACCAGCTCGAACTGGCCATCCTCAATCTCGCCGTAAACGCGCGTGATGCGATGCCGGCGGGCGGCCTGATAACCATCTCCGCCCGAGACGAGCAGCGCGAAGCTGGCGCTCCCCGCTACGTGGCGCTCTCGGTGAGCGATACCGGCTGCGGCATGGACGAGGAAACGCTCAAGCACGCTCAGGAGCCGTTCTTCACGACGAAGGGTATCGGCAAAGGCACCGGGCTCGGACTATCGATGGTTCACGGCCTCGCCGAGCAGTCCGGCGGCAGGCTCGTCCTGAAGAGCCGCCTTGGAGTGGGCACGACGGCCGAGATCTGGCTGCCGGTAGCCGAGGAGGAGGCCGCGGTGCTCGCACCGCGCGCGGAGGCTCCGGCACCGATGCTTCGGGCCGACCGCCGGCTTTCCGTGCTTCTGGTCGATGACGACCCTCTCGTGCTCGAGAATACGGCGGCAATGCTGGAGGATCTCGGGCATGCGGTGGTCGAGGCACGCTCGGGCGAAGAGGCATTGGCTCTCCTCCGCCGCACCCAGACCATCGAACTTGTCGTCACCGACTATGCGATGCCGGTCATGACCGGCCTGCAGCTTGCTGAAGCCGTGGTCGTGGAGCGTCCCGGTATGGTCATCCTCCTGAGCACCGGGTATGCGGAGCTTCCCATCGATGCGCGTTCCAATCTGCACCGACTGTCGAAGCCGTTCGATCAGGCCGCCCTTGAGAAGGCTATCCAGGGAGCGATGCGAGAGCGGGGGCGCGCGATATCCGTCGTGGCCTGACGGTTCTGGCTGACGGCCGCCGATCGGCGCCGCCAGCACATTTGCCTCCAGCTCCCTTACCATCCAAATATGGTTGCGTGGAGCGATCAGGTCGTGTTTCGACCGGGGATCATAACAGCGCCTCAGCGACGAGAGGTTGCCGCTGTCCCAGTGAAAGCATGCCGGTACTTGGCAACCGTGTTGCCGATTCGATAAAGGGCTAAATTCAAGTCAGCGTCGCGCGCGGATTCACAACCGTGTACCCCCTCAAAGAACGCGCGTGTATTCTCGTTGTGTGTCCACCTGAGTTGCCGTCGTACGCCATCCAAACGTCGCCCCCGATGTGCTGCTCGAGGACGAAAACGTGCCCGCGTCTTGCCGCGACCATTCCTGCTGCTGGCGATGTACGCGGAAATCTCAGCCAGTTTGCCGCGAGATTCAATTCCGGAACGATGCGACCAAACAGGCGCAGGGCTGCGGCACAACCGCAGAATGAGGACGGGCAGCCCGCGGGGCGGCCGCCAACGATCCGAGTGCTGACCGGGCCGTCAGGCGCCGCAATATTTGTATTGGCGACGACGGTGAGTTGTTTGGTTCGATGTATACGCAATGAGTCTCGCACCTCCCTTCGCTGGTTCGAGATTTGCGCGTAGTTCGAGAAGTCGCATGGCATGGTGACGTTGCATTCGGAGGCGTGCTGTATGCGGTACGGTCGTGCATCGGAATTGAGCGAGGTGATCACAACGAGGCAGCACGCAGAAATTACTTGCTTGAACATCGCAGGCTCCGGGATTGATGGATCCTCCCCCGAGCAACGAGCAACTAACAAAGATTGGCTGAAATGGGTCAAAAGAGCGGCCTAATGCTGGAGCAGAGGCCGGCTATACTTCTGGGGTAACTCGAAACGCGACATTGAAGAACGCCTTTTTCCGCAAGTGGGCCGTGGACGCGGCGCCCGCTTCACGTGTTGATCATGGCCACGTAGTCCACGTGAAGAGTAATTGGTCCCTTCGATCCGTCCAGAATGACGCGGAGGCTCTTCGGATAGTATCCGGCCCCAACCACGGTCCCGGTCTTTCCAGCTAAGCGAGGACCGGCTGCCGGCTTTACCTGAATTCGTGAACCCGGCGGAAACTTGAGGTTCGTTTGGGCCGACCCTGACATGACGTCCTCGGCAGCAAATGAGCTGATTCTACTCGAAAAATCGCTAGCGCGCGGCACAGCGAACGGGTGGGACGAATTCGATTCGCGCGCGCTATCAAAAAGAGCTCTCCAGCCACGGTGCTAAAGAGCGGCAAGGCAACCCAGCGCCTAATACTTCCGCGATTCGCAATTGCCCCCGCAAACGGGTTCGGCTTCGGTGCCAAAATACCGGCTTGCAGGAGCGCTGATCCGCTTGGATTTTCTCTCTACCTGCGCCACGCCCTTTACTGAACAACGGAAACGCTTCGATGAGAACATCCGTCATCGGGGGTAATCCACGAACATCAATCCGGTTTGCTGCTTGCGACCGGCACTGAAGAATTTCGTCGGCGTTGTGCCAGATTCAACATTGATCTTCTCGGCCTCGATTGACCGCATATCTTTGAATCGTCTTTCAAAACAAGTTTTCGCTCAGATATGGCGGTCAGCGCTGGCCAGTTGTTGTGCAAACTTTCAGCACAATAATCCCTTGGTTACGCCCAATGGAACGGAGATTCCTGCCTCAAACGTAAACATACGTTCACCTCGGTGGGACGCACGATCGGTTGTCGGGCGCTCAGACCTACAGGTCACTGGGGGCTTTCAACACTGACAGGGGAATATCATTGGCAACATTACACTACGCTGCGGGCGGGGGTCTGGACTCCCAAGGTAACTTCGCACCAGCTGAAGCTGGCTTTAATCTCGCAGATATCCAGTATGTCGACCAGGCGAATGCACTGCCCAGCGGCGTGCAGGGTCTGGTCTGGCTCGATCAGTACCAAGGCGTGACCCAAGAGTTTATCGACCAGGTGACGCCGTTCCTCAACAATCCGAAAGTGTTCGGCTTCTACCTTGTGGATGAGCCCGATCTGACCGGTCAGTGGGGACCGCAGGCCGACCCCGCGGCTCTGAAAGCTGAATCCGACTGGATTCATCAGCACGATCCCGGGGCCAAGACGTTCACCGTCCTGATGAACACGGGATCATCAGACGATCCGAACTACATGAACAGCTACAACCAGGCGAACACCCACATCGACTACTTCGGTCTCGATTGGTACCCGGTGTGGACGGACCGTCCGAACGTCGACCTCAGCACGATCGACAAGTACGTCTCTGCCGCGGAGCAAGCCGGGATCCCGCTCGACTCCATCGTTCCGGTTTATCAGGCGTTCGGGGGCGGCGGCTGGTCCACCGAAACCGGCAGCCAGGTCGCTGTGCCGACTGCCGCGCAAGCGCAGGCAATGATCGATCATTGGGCGGACCTCGTTCCCAATCCGGCCTTTGACTATGCTTACGCGTGGGGATCGCAGAATGGCGACACTGCGCTCGAGAATTTGCCGGCACTGCAGCAGGTGTTCCTTGCGCACAATACGAGCCATGGCACGGGGGGCGCGACAGCTCCGCCCGTTACCGATCCGGTGACCGACACGCCGCCGCCGGTGGACGCTGGCGGTAGCACCGGGACGGGCGGCACCACGCCGCCGCCGGTGGACGCTGGCGGTAGCACCGGCACGGACGGCAACACGCCGCCGGTTGGCGACGCTGGCGGTAGCACCGGGACGGGCGGCACCACGCCGCCGCCGGTTGCCGATGCTGGCGGTGGCACCGGAAGCACTCCTCCCGTGTCGGGCTCGGACGGAACGACCGATCCGTCGACCGGCGGTACGGATACCGGCGGCTGGGGTGGTCATCACCACGGCGGCGGGTCGGGAGGTTCGTCCTGGCAGGTGGGCAACGGCGGTGGCGGGCACAACCACAACGGTGGCGGGCTCGATTTCTCGCAGTGGCTCAATAATACCAGCACGTCGTCCGCATCCGGAGATCATTCCTGGTGGCGGGGTCACACTGCGACGTCGACCACGACTGCGGATGCCGGTTCGGGGCAGACGGATACGACGGACACGGGCTCGTTCGTAGCGCATCTGGCTGATCTGATGTCTCACCACAACGATCACCACGGGTGGCACTCGTAAGCTCGTAGGTCGTCTACATCAACAAGGACATGCGCGCGGTGCGCTGCGCGCATGTCCACTCTGGGGAGTTCCTCGCGACCACCGGGGCGGTCGAGAGGCGGGGTGCCATTCCGCGCACGGCGGAATGTTGAAATGCGGGCGTCTCGACGCTCGATCGCATGCAATTTTTCAACCGTTTACCGCCGCCCGGCCAAGGGCGGCCCGGATATGCACATGCACGCTTCGGCAAAGCACGCTTCGGCAAAACAGTCTGCGCTCGCGGATGTCTTCCGTCGGATACGTCCCGGTCTGCTCGCGGCCGGTGGACTATCCATCTTCATCAATCTGCTGGTGTTCGTATCGCCGATCTACACCATGCAGATCTACGATCGGGTGCTCACGAGCCGAAACGGGATGACGCTGCTACTGCTCTCGCTCATCGCGCTCGTGCTCTTCATCAGCTACGCGACGCTCGAGCATTTTCGCAGCCGGGTTCTCGTGCAGACTGGATTGCGCTTCGACCGGTTCGTCTCGGGCGAGACGTTCGAGACCGCGCTCGGACAGGCGCTGAGCACGAGCAGCTCGCATCATGTTCAGCTGCTGCGCGATGTCGACACCTTGCGTGAGGTGCTGTCGGGGGGCGTCATCACGTCGCTGATGGACGTGCCGTGGACGCCGATCTTCCTCGCGATGTGTTTCCTGCTTCATCCGCTGATCGGCCTGGTCGCCCTGATCGGCGCGATCATCATCCTGACGCTCGCCTTCCTCAACGAGCGGGTTACGAAGGCGCCGTTGAATGCGGCCGCGTCGAAGAACCTTCACGCACTGGACCGGTTGACGTCCTCGCTGCGCAACGCAGAAGCGATCCGCGCGCTTGGAATGGGACCCGCGGTCCGCGCCGCCTGGGCGGTAACTCATGGTCAGGCGCTGCTGGAAAGCGCGACGGCCGGAGAGCGGGGCGGGACCTTGCTCGCCATCTCCAAATTCCTGCGCATGGCGATTCAGGTGGCCATCATGGGAGTGGGCGCTTATCTCGCGATCCAGCAAGAGATCTCCGGGGGCGTTCTGTTCGCGGCTTCGCTGATCATGGGACGCGCGCTCGCGCCCGTCGAGGCTGCGGTGTCGCAATGGAAGGCGCTGGTTGCCGCGCGCACATCATATGCCCGGCTGGATCGCGCGCTTGCGAACCGCGCCACTGAGCGACAGCCGACACGGCTGCCGGCCCTGGTCGGCGAAATCTCCGTCGAGGCCGCGACGGTGCTCGTCCCCGGATCGCAATTACCGGCCATCGCCGACGTCTCGTTCCGACTGGCCCCTGGCGAAGTCGTCGCCGTGGTCGGCCAGTCCGGTTCCGGAAAATCGTCGTTGGCGCGGGCCCTGGTCGGCGCTTGGCCGCTGGTGCACGGCTGCGTCCGCATCGACGGCAACGACGTCAGGCATTTCGATCCCAATTTCCTTGGACAGAACCTCGGCTACCTTCCGCAGGATGTCGAACTGTTCGCCGGTACCGTGCGTGACAACATTGCACGTTTCCGCGACGACGCCTCCGACGAGGCGGTCGTCGAGGCAGCGCAGCTGGCGTCGGCGCACATGATGATCCAGCGTCTTCCCAAGGGCTATGACACCGTGATCGGGGATAATGGCGCAGGTCTTTCTGGCGGCCAGCGGCAGCGCATCGGGCTCGCCCGCGCGCTGTTCGGCAAGCCGGTGCTGGTGGTGCTCGACGAGCCGAACGCAAATCTCGACGGCGACGGCGATCGCGCGCTCGCCGATGCGATCCAGCGACTGAGGCAGAGCAAGGTGACGATCGTGATCATCAATCATCGCCCGAACCTGCTCGCCGCGGTCGACAAGATCGTGTTCATGCACGACGGACGGCTCGGGCAGATCGGCACGCGCGAGGAAATGCTGCCTGCGCTGCTCGGCAAAACGGTCGCGCCGATGCGGCGTGACGTGCGCGAGCCCGCTGAACATCATCGCGCCGATCGTCATCACCATGCTGACGGCAACCATCGAACCGATGGGGCTCACCGTCAGCCGCAGCTTTCAAATCAAGCGCGTCAGGCGCACGCGACGAGGCAATAATGGACAAGATGTTGCAGCGGGGAACGGACGCTCTTCACAACGAACTGGCGGAGCTTTTGAAGCAGTTCAACAAAACCGATAAAGCGGCGCAGGAGCCGCGCCCTCCGAGCAAGCTCCTTGCGAAGGCGGAGACCATGACAAAGTCGTTGGTCGATCTTGCCAGGGCGAAACTGCTGGTCGATCTTGCCAAGGTGAAACTGCCGACCTTGTGGCCCCGAGGGTCAGTGGGCAACGATGAGGATCCGTCGGGCGATTGGCAGACCCCCGCACGGCGAGGCTTCCTGGTCGTCTTCCTGACCTTCGGCGTATTTGGCGGCTGGACCGCCCTCGCATCGATCGACGGTGCCGTGGTGGCCCCCGGCTCCGTCGTCGTCGAGAGCGACCGTAAGGTGGTGCAGCATCTCGAGGGTGGCATCGTCCAGAACCTGTTGGTCACGGGCGATTCTCATGTCGCGGAAGGCCAGGTCCTGTTGCGGCTCGATCCGACCCAGGAGCGGGCCAAGGAAGAGATCGCCCGCTCGGCGGTTTACTCGGCAGTTGCCGAGGAGGCGCGCCTGCAGGCGGAAGCCGAAGGAAAGGACAGCATCACGTTTCCGACCGAGCTGCTCCAGAAGACGTCCGATCCGAGTGCGATACGCGCGATGGGTGACCAGAAGCGGCGCTTCGATGAACGTCGCGCTGCGCGAAAGATCGAGATCTCGATCCTCGAGGAACGTATTGCGCAGGCGCAGCGGCAGATCCAGGGGAATACCGCGCAGAACAAGGGCGCGCGCGCGCAGTTCGACAGTGTCAGTCAGGAATACACCAAGCTCAAGCCGCTCGTTGATCAGGGCATCGTACCGTTCGCACGCGTCGCCACGCTGGAGCGCTCCAGAGCGGATCTCGAGGGCAAGATCGGCGCATATGAAGCGGATATCGCTCGCTATGGCCGCATCATCGACGAGTCGCGGCTCCAGATCGATCAGGTCGGGCAGAAGGTGCTGGAGGAAGCGACCGGCAAGCTCGCCGACACGCGCGCCCAGCTTGCCGATGCGCGCGAGAAGCTGCGCGTCGCGGTCGATGTTCTGGCGCGGATGGAAATACGCGCACCGCGATCGGGGCGGATCGTGAACCTCAAGCTTCACACGATCGGTGCCGTGATCAAGGCGGGCGACGTGCTGATGGAGATCGTGCCGGACAACGACGTTCTCGTGGTGGCCGCGAGGGTGTCGGCGCTTGATATCAACCACGTCCAGCTCGGCCTTCCGACGGAGGTGCGGCTTCCCTCGTTCAAGGCGCGCTCCACCCCGATCGCCGTCGGCGAGGTTCTTTCGATCTCGGCCGACGCCACGCGCGACGATGTCACCCATCAGCCCTATTACGAGGTGAAAGTCTCGGTCCAGGTGACGCAATTCCCCGACAAAGTCCGGGAGAAGCTCAAGCCGGGCATGATGGCCGACGTCCTGATCGCAACCGGAGAACGCACTATTCTTGCTTATCTGACCCAGCCGATCACGGACGCGATCCGGCGCGGGATGCGGGAGAGCTGATTCGCTGACCGGCCTGTGCAAGGGTCGCCGGGTTCAGGGTGCTACGCTGCAATGCCAACGATCATTGTGGGGGAAGGGCTCGAACCCGGCTATCCCTTCGCGTAGGCCATGACGACGCGACCGGCGCCCGCGTCGTCCAAGACCACGCGGACATTTTCGTAAGCGTCGTTGCGTTCGAGCAGGGTTGCCACCTGTCGATCCTGGCCGCGGCCCACCTCGAACAACAAAAGTCCTCCCGGCCGCAAGTAGCGAGGTGCGTCTTTTGTAACGCGCATATGGATGCTCAGTCCGTAGGGCCCGGCGGCGAATGCCTCGCGCGGCTCGTCTGTGAGCAGAGAGGCGCGATCGCCGTTGAGCCGGGATTCCGAGATATAGGGCGGATTGCAGACGATCATATCGATGGTGTGCTCGAGTTGCAGGCCTGCGAGAGCTTTGAACAGATCACCTTGGAGCACGGTGATGCGGGACTCCGCGCCCTGGCTCGCGGCATTGCGTCGCGCGAGCTCGACACATCCGTCAGTCAGGTCGCTCGCCCAGACGCGAGCGTCGGGAATATTGAGCGCGATCGCGCACGCCAGATTGCCGGCGCCGCAGCACATGTCGACGATCCGCGGCGAGGGCAGGTGTGTCCGGCGCAGTGTTTCAACCGCGGTCCTGCCAAGCAACTCCGTCTCCGGCCGCGGCACCAGCGCGCCGGGAGCAACCTGCAGTTCGATTCCCATGAATTGGGTACGTCCTCGCTCGTAAGCCTCGGCTACGTTGATTGTCTCGCTCATCGCATTCACACCTCACGCGTGACGTCTTCCCCGTCAGCCGTTCAGCTTGCCGTTTTTCAGCTGGGCGGCCAGGTGCAGACCTTTGCAAATCGCCGGCGGACGGCGTCCAGACCTGTCAGTTCAAATGTTTCCTCGTAGGGCGCAGCCGTTCCAGCATACACTTTGGTCTGAAGCCGGCCCGCCCCTGGCATGGAGTTGATGAAGCGGACGACGTCGCCCGGAAAGGCGAGACTTCGTCCGCCATCAGCAACCCTCCATCGTTGATCGACAGGCGGTTGATCATCGATCTGGAATACGACCCTCATGTCGGTGCCTGGAGTGTTGGTCCAGGAACCCGCCGCGGAGAGCAACAGCTCGGTCCGATTCGCGCGACAATGAATGGCGAGCGACGAGGGCCCATCCTTCGCGCCGGCTCGTGCGGTGATCCGGGCGGCGATCTGCGGCTTGTGGTCCACCGGTGATGTCGTTTCGCTCAAGATCCAGTTCGGACTTTGCGGCGGAGCTTGGAAGGATTGCTCAGGTGCTTCCCCAACCTGCTCGTCGACGCATGTCATGTGCTCCATTCCCTGAAATTTCGCGCATGCCCTCGAACGATCTGGCGTGTCGCCGGCTTGCGCGCAGCTTAGATGACCGATACCCGCGAGCAAGACGGCCGCAAGGGTACCGGTTCGCTTCATCGCGATAATCCGACTGTCGCGCTGGGCGAGCGATCGAGCCATTCCTGTGCCGGACCAAACCGGGCCAGAGTGGGGACGCCGGCGCGGAGATTCACGTCCTTCCATTTCGTATCGAAGCCAGCGGATTGCAGCCGGTCGAGCCGTCCGAACAGGTGGTCAACAAAGCGCACCATGCGCCGATAGCGATCGGTCTGCGGCTGCCAGTTGTAGGCGGCAAGAATCGTCGGGACGGCAATGGTCGCGATCCGCTTGCCGGCAGGCACGAGGTTTGGATAGTCCTTTGAATCGAGGGACGACGGAAGATAATAGTCTTCAAATCTGGGGTCGTATTCGATCGGCAGGAACTTGAAGCCATCATCCCAACGTCCTTTCAAGAAGGCGTCGACCGGCTTTGATGTGATGAAGACGACCGCTGCGATTTCGCCGCTCTTCATCTGTTGCAATGCGACCTGGTGGGGAATGAACATCTTTTCGACGTTCAGTCCCAGCCGGCTGAAGATCAGCGGACCGGAATAGGCGGCTGCCGTACCCTGGGTATTGAAATTGACCTTCTTTCCCTTGAGGTCGTCGAGCGACTTGATCTCGGGACGCACGAAGACGTGCAGCTCGGCCGGGAAGAGGTTGAGAACATAGACGATGCGCTTTTCGATCGACGGAACCTGCGCCTTGTACTCGTCAAGGGCATCCATGTTGATGATCGCGGCATCAACGCCCCTGAGATAGAGCAACGAATTGACGTTCTCGGTCGCACCTGTCGTCACGATCGGAATGACGTGAAGCTTGTCCTCCTCGTTGGCGACGCGTGCGATCTCTGCGGCGAGCCGAAGCGGTGCGCCCTCGATAAGTCCTCCGGCGAGCCCCACCGTCCATGCATTGATACGTTCCTTTGCGGCCGTATCAGCATTCCGCGGCGCGGTCGGCGCCGGCGGGTCTCGCGGCGCGCGAGATTGGGCGTTGGCAGCAAGCTGCAGGCCGACCAGTGCCAATGCGACCGTGAACGCGAGCTTACTCAATGACATGGGCCTCTCCACTCTCTGGTCTGGCTTCCGGGGCTCGCTCCAGCAGCTATTTGAGCCCCTTGATCCGTCCTTCTGCATCTCGAATGCCGCCAGCCTGGGCTCGTTCATACAGCTCGCGCGCCTTCGCGGAATCGCCGGCGACGCCGCGAGCGTCCCACGATTGCAGCACGTGAGGATCGTAAGTTTCGGCCAGCATAAAGGCTGCTTGCGCGCTGCCATGTCCAAGCACGTATTCCAGCAAGCCGCGGGCACCGTTGATGTCGGCCTGCCGCAACAATGCGCTGGCACGCGCGAGCAGTCGCTCCTCGTTCGCAAGCGGGCGCAGTGCTCCGCTCGCGGCGGCCTGTCGCTCCACCGAAGCCATGGCCTTCGAGTCGGCGCCGGGCAGGGCAGTCCCCTTTGTGATCTGCGCGCTCGGTGGCGTCGGGGCGGAGGCTGACGGCGCGGGCGGAGGCGAAGCAGCAGGCTGGAGGCTGCTCTGGCTCGGTGCGCGGCCGGTGGGCTCACGCGAGGGCGCCGCCACAACCGCGGAAGCATTCCATGCGGCCAGATGATCCCGGGCGGATGCGAACGTTTGGAGCATTGCGGCGCCGTTGCCCGGTTGCTCCTTTTCGCGCTTGGCTGCCGCCTTTGTGGCGGCCTCGGCGGCTCGTGCAGCCTCCGACGTTTCAGCCCGCGCCAGGTCGCGTTGATCCTTCAGCGACGCCGCCTCGCGCGCGAGAGCGTCCGCGCGGCCGCGCTGCTGTTCGACCTCTCGTTTCAGCGTTAGTTTTTGCTCGGCGTCTGCAGCTCGGGCCGCAGTCAGCTCAGCGCTCGCCGTTTGCGCCGCACGGAGTTCAGCCTGAAGGGACTGCAGCTGGCGGTCTGCGCTCTCAGCTCTGTCCCGCTGCTTCTCGACCTCTCGTTTCAGTGCCAGTTTTTGCTCGGCGTCTGCAGCTCGGGCCGCAGTCAGCTCAGAGCTCGCGGTTTGCGCTGCACGGAGTTCAGCCTGACGGGACTGCAGCTGGCGGTCCGCGCTCTCGGCTCTGTCCCGCTGCTTCTCGACCTCTCGTTTCAGTGCCAGTTTTTGCTCGGCGTCTGCGGCTCGAGCCGCAGCCAACTCAGAGCTCGCGGTTTGCGTTGCACGGAGTTCGGCCTGAAGGGACTGCAGTTGGCGGTCCGCGCTCTCGGCTCTGTCCCGCTGCTTCTCGAGCTCGCGTGTCAGCGCCAGCTTTTGATCGACATCTGCAGCGCCGACCCTCGTGGTCTCGGAGGCCGCGATCCGGAGGGTGCCGAGTTCGCTGATCAGGGCTTCTGTCTTGTCCTGCTCCTGCTTTAGTTCGCGCTCGAGAGCCCGCCTTTGTGCTGCCTCCGCCGCGGCGGACTTCGTGGCTTCGGATGCTGCGTTGCGCGAAGCCTCAAGCTCCGAGCGAAGCGAGGCAAGTTGGAGGGCAAAGCGTTTGGCTCCATTCCGTCGGTCGACCGGCCGCTCCTGTTTCGGCTCGGGTTCGGGCGCCTGCATGGCCTTTGAAGCCGCGACCCGTGCGACGTCGAGCTCCGTCTTCAGGAAAGAGAGCTCACGTGACAGATTTTCGGTCTTTACCCGCTCCTGTTCGAGCGCCTGCGTTTGCTGAATACCAATCTCGATGGCGCGGACAGTGTGCGTCTGGGTCTGCCGCGCCGCGTCGAGCTCCACTCGAGCCGCAGCCAATTCGCGCGCAAGCTTGTTCGCTCGTTGCCGCTCCTGATCCAGCAACAGGTTCTGGTTGAACCGCTCCGCCTCGGAAGCAGCTTGAGCCGGAGTTGACACCGGGGGCGGCGTGGACGTCATGTCCCGCGCAGGGGCATCGGCAGCCGCGCGGGGCTGCTCGGTCGCGGTCCTCGCTCCGCGCGATCCGGGCGCGGCTGGCCTGCTTCCAGCGGGCTGTGTCGCGGCGGGTCGCGCCTCGTCCGCGCGTTGGGCGAGCTTCAGCCTTTGTTTGATCCCGTCGATCTGTTCTGGTCCGCGCGTGCATCCGCACTGATCGAGCATCGCCGGTGTGATGTAGGAGGCGCCACGGTCGCTGTCGTCCTGGGATTTGGCATCGGCAGTTCCAGTCAGAACCGGCAGAAAGCAGGTGATCAGAACCACCATGAGCCGGCCGGCTCTGTCGCATGCGCGTGAGCCGTCAGCGACGTCGAACGATCCTGGTCCGCGGAATGCAAATTGCCGGTGCCCGGGTCGGCGCGCAGCTGTGGTCAGCGCGACGGCTGTTCCTTTCGACAGGCCGAATCCGTGTACCCCCATTGAGACGCCCAACTGCTTGGTAGGGATCATGATGCCTGGCAGCGATCATGGCATATCGTCCATGACGGCGCTTTCATCGACGCGATGTCGATGTCGCAGTTGCGGTAGCCAAAACGGAGTAGTGCGCCGACGATGGGAATTAAGTAGATCGGACGGACCTTTGCCCAAAGCTGCTTGCCCCGACGGTTACGCTTAAATAGCTTGCGACGTGCACGCTTCGTCACACACGCAGGAAGCACAGCCATGAGCAGATCATTTGCCATTTTTGCCGGCGTGGCGGCTGTCGGACTGGTTCTCATTAGCGGCATCGAAACCCGCGGTTCTGCGCAATCCACCCTCTCCACCAAGAATCCCAGCACTACCGCCAGGAACGCAAATGCCAGAATGGGTGTTGCGACACCTCGGAAGCAGCCGCCGCATCGAGTTGTCATCCATGTCGACGTCAACGATCCGGCCGTCATGAATCTCGCTCTCAACAACGTCAGCAACGTCGTTCAGCACTACGGCGACCTCAGTCAAAAAGTCGAAGTCGAAGTCGTCGCATACGGGCCAGGACTGCACATGCTGCGAGACGATACCTCGCCTGTGAAGGGGCGCATCAAGATGATGACCGAAACAACGCCCGAGCTTACGTTCTCGGCCTGCGGAAATACACGAGAGAACATGACCAAGAATGAGGGCAAGGAAGTGCCTCTCATCACGCAAGCGAAGGTCACCAAATCCGGGGTTGTTCGCCTGATGGAGCTTCAGGAGCAAGGCTGGAGCTACCTGCGGCCCTGATGATCGTACGCGGCACGCCCAAGCGCGAGACGGCGGGTTCGAGCCAGGTTTGAGCCGAACCCGCGTGATCTCTCTGTGCTGTCCTGTGGTGGGCAGGACCGGCCCCTCAAAAAGCATTGTGTTGTGTGGATCAGGAGCAGGACGCCCCGATCGCGCGCTCGATGACGGGCCGATTGATCGAGAGGTGGGGCTCGACCACCAGATCAAGATGTCCGCCGGCGATCGGAATCACGTCCAGTTCTTCAAACAGGGAGTCCCATCCGAGGCGCGGCGTGACGCCAGGCCGATGGCAGGCAAAGACAGTTCCCTTGATGGCTAGACGAGGCTTGGCATCCTCGACCCAGCGTCCGAACGCGCGCATCCGGAGAATCTCCTCGAGCTCGAGCTTGAGCATGAAGCGCGTGTTTGCCAGGCGAGGCCATGTAATGGTGTCGATGAGCCTGCAGAATCGAGCCTCCTGGCCCAAGCGAGCGGCGAACTTCGCCACCGAGCGACAGAACATGCGGTAGATCGTCACTCGATGGGATCGAATCCGCTGTAGCGTGCGAGAGAGGGCTTCCCGGTGATTTGCTCTGCGAGGGCCGACATTGGTGTCGAGGATGCCCAGGAATTTGACGGCACGACCTTGTTCGATCAACCGGCTTGCGACTTCGAAGGCGACGCCGCCGCCCAGGGAATAGCCGATCATTCGGACGTCGCCGCGTGGTTGGACTGCATTGATCTGTTCGACGGCCATCGCGGCCATCTCCTGCACGGAATCGCGTCCCGCGAGGCTCCAGCTCAGATCTGGATAGCGAATCGGAATCACCCGCGCCACCTTGCCGAGCTGAGCGCCAAATGCGGCCATGCTCGGGCCATACCCCATGGAGCCGGGCAGTATGACAAGACCTGGGAGAATCTGGTCGTTTAGACGCTGCCGCACCGGTGGCTCCACCGTCGCGATAGCCCGGATCATGTCTTCAGCGCTCATATCGACCGTGAACGCTTCCATGCTGACTTCGCGGCCGATGAGGTCTTCGATATCCATGACGCAGCGCAGGAGCTTTAGGGAATCACCGCCGGCCTCATCCCAGCGTCCGGCGGCTTCCGGCACGCCGAGGATGCTGCTCCACACCTGCTGCACGATCCTGTTGGCCTCGGCCATTCCTTGCATCGTCGGCACGGGCGCGGGCGAGGTCGTTTTGCTTTCGAGATCGAGCAGCTTCAGCTTGGCGTGATCGATCTTACCTCCTGGAAGGCGCGGCATCTCCGGTATCTCGTGCAGCCTGGTCGGATGCAAAGCCGCAGGAACAGCCTGCCGGATGCTGTTGCGAACGTCGGTCCGGAAGTGCGCTTTTTGTGGATCGGCCGGCGATGCAAACAGGACCAACTCGTTCGCGTCCGTCACGACGGCGACAGCGTCCTTCACATAGGTGAGCTTGCGCAACGCACTCTCGAGCTCGGCCGGCTCGACACGCTGGCCATTGATCTTGAGCTGGCGTCCCTTCCGTCCAACGATCCGCATCAGTCCGTGCGTATCCACGGTGACGAGGTCGCCGGTCTGATAGATGCGAGACTTTGGGTCATCCGGGGAGGGCGATGCCGGAGAAAGCCGTCCGTCTTCCCAGTATCCGAGCATGACGTACCTGCTCTTGATCACCAGTTCGCCGACTTCACCGTGCGGGACGGGCTTCCCGCTTTCGTCAACCACGGCGTACGATATGCCGGGAAGCAGGTAGCCAACAGGAACGCTGACGCCGTCCTCTCGCCATTGCTTGGGAAGAAACCACTGGGTGCCGGTGGTTTCCGTCGACAGATAGCTGACCTGGATGAAGCAACCCGGTGGTATCGCTCGCCGAACGAGCGCGATATCGGTCCACAGGACCTTCTCCCCGCCGATGCGGATCATGCGAAGCGAGTCGAGATCGCCTGGCCGGCTTGCGTTGATCAGTGCACGCACCAGGGCGGGTACAACGTATGTGATCGTCACCTGTTGCGTGGCGATCTGGCGAAGAACGCCACGCAATCCGAGCGCCTCGACGTCGACGATGTGCAGTTTCGCCCCCGTCAACAAAGCCGACAGCATCTCCCGGCAACCGGCGATCGTGGTGGGGCCGCTCAGAGGCATGAAGACGTCTGTCGCACTTATGTGGCAGGCGTCCACATATTGCTGGACGCGCTGGAGCAGGTTGCGTTGGCTGTTGACGACCCCCTTCGGAGCTCCGGTGCTGCCGGAGGTATAGAGCACTACGGCAGGCGCATCGACCGAAACCTGGGGGAGTGTTGAAGTTGCTGCGGAAGGGTCGCTGGCGCCGGCGGCGTCGAGCCAGCGCAGGCCGTGGTGTTGGATCCACCCGGCGGAGCTGTCGCCGTCTTGCCCGATCAGCACGGAAATCCGGGCGGCTGCGGCGATAGCCGTGAGCCGCTGAACTGGATCGCGGGGATTGAGTGGGACGAGGACTCGTCCGGCCGCCATGCAGGCCAGCATAGCGATCGGCTGCCAGGCCGAGCTGCGCAGTAGCCATCCGACGGCTTCCTGCTCCGGGATCAACACGCTGATCGCCTGGGCCAAGGTCAAGACGCGGGACAACAGCTGCGCGTAGGTGAAGCTATGATTGCCGTCGCTGATTGCGACCCTGTCGGCGAACTTCGCCGTCACCGCAATCAGGTGTTCGATGGCGGGGACGCACGCAAAGCCGGCTTCCAGGGGATCGAATGATCGATCGACCGGACCGTTCAGATCGAGAGGGACTCCCACGGGGCTCAGCCAGCTCGGCGTCGCTGGAGCTTGCTCAACGGTCGAGGGCAGGTGCGCGTCAAGGGCGTCACATGGATCACCCGACGGATCGCCAGATATCTGAAGCCGCATCACCGTACCCGTCATTTTGCTGTCCCAACGTATTTAATCAGGTTTGGGCACGCATACTTCAAACGAAGGATGCCGGTTTCGCAGCCACCGTCTGGTCGATCGGCTGGCTGCTCTATCGAAAGACCCGGGTGATTAACCCAAGCCGCCTGGGGGTCATTGCCGTGGTCTCAGGCCAGATTCAGCGTGGTCGGAAACATTGATTACAGGTTCGATGCTTGTCCACCGTACCGCCGTTGTTTTGAAGCGGCGATAGTAATGCATCAAAGTCGATGTCGATGACGGCTCCAGATCCGAGGGCGCGAGCTCGGACGGTACTCCGTGCGTCAGGACACACCAGAGCTTGACACGAGCATCGAGATCCGACGTCCCGGCAAACCGATTCAAAGTGCTCCGTACGACGTCGCGGCTCGTGCTTCCGGCGCGGACGGCAAGTAGAACGTGATCCGCCCAGGAGGCGAGGAGGCGCACTTCCGGCGCGTCATCCAGCGATGGTGCGTTGATGACGACGAGATCGTAGGTGTTTCTGAAGTGATCGAACAGCGAGGCGACTTTCGGACCCGCCAACGGCCCCAGGCGACTGCCCTCGGACAATCTTGACGATATGTAGTCGAGTCCGAGCTCCGGGATGTGCTGGACGGCCTTGGCGGCCGCTCCGTCGTGCGCCAACAGCTTGAACAGATCCGCAGCCTCACCGCCGACGCGCCGGGGCAATTGAGAGAAATCCAGGAACAGAACGCGCTGTCCGAGTTGCGCCGCACAAAAGCCGAAACTCCAGGCGATCGCGCTCTTGCCTTCACCGTGCAGGCTGGATGTCACCAGGATGACATGCGGCGTCTGTGGCGAGACCGGATCGGCGGCCATGAGGGATACGACGGTCGAGCGAACGGCCCTGTTATGCGAGACAGCCGATTGCTCTACGAAGCGCTGCGGCGAGATGCTCAGCTCCGGCGGGATCGAGGGGATCAACCCGACGCACGGGATGTCCAATGCCTCTGCAGCTTCCGCCTCTGTGTGCAGACTTCGATCGAAGTGCTTCAGGATGATCGCGACGAGACATGCCAGGAGCGCGAAGATAATCGTGATCGGTGGAACAAGGAGGAACGGGTTCAACGAGCTCGGAAAGTCGGGTGGTGAGGCGTCCGCGATGACGGTCACGTCTGGCTCGGCGACCACGCCCTTCGTGGTGAGATCCTGCCGCTTTCGTATCAGTGTTTCATATTGCTGCGCCAGCGTGGTTATTTTCCACTCCAACGCGGCGGCGGCCTGTGCGGCTGCCGGTGATGACGAGATCTGACCTGAGTGACTGGCGTCCCATTCCGCTTTCGCCGTCGACAATTCGCGCTGAACATTCGCTGATTGTGTTGCGATGGCGTCCAGAGCCTGGAGCTCCACAGCCCGCTTTTGCCGGACTAGCTCGTCAGCGTAGGATCGGGCGACCAGGTTCGCGATGTCTGCGGCCCGTTGCGGATTGGCGTCGCTGGCAATTACGCTGATAACTCTGGATCGGCGCTCCTGGCTGACCTTCAGGCGCCCCTTCAATGCTGCCACCGCCGTGCCATCGCTCGGTTGGTCTCTCCGGAACGAGAGGAATCCCTTTATCTTCGACAAGGCAGTGCGGAGCAGCGAAGCCGTGCCGTTCTCGTTGGCCGGGTTGTCGAGCATCCTCAATGCCGGCAGGAGCCGCCGCAGATACGCATCGGATGACATGACCGTTACGTGCGTGTCGATCGTCGGGTCGTCCGAACCGCCAGTCGGCGTGGAATTGCCGGGTGCACCGGGATTGTCGGCCGCTCCGCCAGCTCGAGCGCTCACGACAAGCTGTGCCGTCGCGAGATAGGTGGGCGACATGAAAATACCACCGAGCACTGCGAGCAGCGCGCCCGCGCCGATCATTTTGGCAATGAAGAGCTTGTACCGCCTGATGCTCTCGAAGACATGCTTGAATGCCGCGATGGCGTCATCTGGAGGTGGCTCGTCGCCTTGTGACCGGCCCTGGGACAGGACAGTCACCGGCAGAATCCGTTTATTTGTGAACGCTTCCATCGCCTGCTCCTTTATTGCGCCGGTTCCATCACGCCTGCTGTTCGCGACGGCCCGGAGGTAACTGCTGAGTCGAGCCAGGACTGCAGCATCAAGACAGCCCACAGCGGTCGTGAGAAATCGCGGCGACCGCTAAGATGTTGAAGCCAGCACTCCTGCACGCGGGAAACGTCCAGAAGATGCTGGTTGCGAAGACGCGACTCCGAAAGGAGGTCCGACGCCCACGAACGAAGAGGTCCCTTCAGCCAGGAGCCGATCGGCACGTCAAAGCCCTGTTTCGGTCGCTCGAAGAGGTGGCGCGGCAGGTAACGGCCGAGGACCTGGCGCAGGAGCCATTTTCCCTGACCATGACGCACTTTCGCCGAGTTCGGCAGCGCCCAGCTGAACTCGACAACGCGATGATCCAGAAGCGGGCAACGAGCCTCCAGGCTCGTGGCCATGCTCGCGCGATCGAGTTTCACGAGAATATCGCTCGGGAGATATCCAAGCATATCCCGAACGATAAAATCAGACAGCAGATCGTTGAGCGGCGGGATCGAGTCAGGCTCCGAGCCTGCCTGGGTTCGCGTCAACTGCAGTTCGGAAAGCCGCGTCGACCGACGGTACATCTCGCCGACGTCGTTGCTGCCAATAAGGTCTGCCAGGCGGTTGATCCGGTCGCCGTGTGTCATCCTCTGCAACCAACCTGGAAGACGAAGTGTTTCGGCGACGCTTTCGCGCATGCCGCGCCCGAGCAGCGCCACACCGCTCGCGGCCATGGTCCGGATCGATCGGTTGGAGTTCAGCAGAGGCGCTAAGCGGGCGGAAAGTACGTGCCTGGAATACCCCCCGAAGCACTCGTCACCTCCATCGCCCGAAAGCGCAACGGTGACGTCCTGCCGTGCAAGTCGAGACAGAAGCAGTGTCGGGATCTGCGATTCATCGGCGAACGGCTCGTCCCAGATGGTTGGAAGTTCGGGGATGACCGCTCTGGCGTCCGCGGAGGTGAGACGTAGCTCGGTATGGCTGGTGCCGAGGTGCTGCGCCACGGCCGCAGCGTTAGCCGTTTCATCAAAGGCGCGCTCACCGAATCCGATCGTGAAGGTCCGTACCGGGCGCGCCGATTGGGCCTGCATCAGGGCAACGACGGTCGAACTGTCTATTCCGCCCGACAGGAACAGCCCGACCGGAACGTCGGCAACCATTCGGTCGGCGACCGCGGCCTTGAGCAGATCGCAAGCGTGGGAGACGAGCTGCTGGTCATCCGCAGTGGCCAGCGCTGCGCGGCCCGTTTGCGCGGCATCGGTCAACGACCACCAGGAGCGCGCGCGCTCTTGTAGTGCTGCGGCATCCCGGCGGACCGAGAGCTCCTCGGCACGGATCGATAGGGCGCCCCCGGGTGGAATCTTGAAGACGCCGCGCCATATGCACTGGTCTTCCGGCAACCATCCGCGGGTTAGGAACTCGGCAACCGCGCCCGGATCGATCTCCTGGTGAAAATCGGGGAATGCCGCGATGGCCTTCAACTCCGACGCGAACACCACCGCATTCGACGTCCGCGCGACGTAGAGCGGCTTTTTCCCCATTCGATCGCGGGCCAGGTGCAGCGTGCGGTTCCGGCGATCCCACAAGCCGATTGCGAACATCCCATTGCAGCGCTGGAGGGCCTTCTCCAGGCCCCATCTCTCGATCAGCGCCAGCAAGACCTCCGTATCGCTATTGCCGGTGAAGCGCTTGCCTGCGCACTCGAGCTCTTGCCGCAATGGCTTGTAGTTGTAGATCTCGCCGTTGAACGTAATGACGAAGCGGCCGTCGCTCGAAAGCATTGGTTGCCGGCCCGCATCGGAGAGATCGATGATGGACAGCCTGCGATGTCCGAACGCAACGCCGGCGTCACGATCGCTCCAGAACCCGTCCGCATCAGGACCGCGGTGGCGCAGGCGAGCCGTCATCGGCCCGATCGCCGCCAGGTCGGCGGATCGAGCAGCATGCGGCGTCTGAAGTATTCCTGTAATTCCACACATGACTTAACTTCCAACTCGCGCATGCGCCAATGAGCGCCGATCCGAGCCCAGGATGAGGCCCAGCGTGACGGCAAACCACACGGTCGGATGCCGCAGAATGAAATGGCTGAT
The DNA here is from genome assembly GCF_059512345.1 of Bradyrhizobium sp. Unk1. Lineage (NCBI taxonomy): Bacteria > Pseudomonadati > Pseudomonadota > Alphaproteobacteria > Hyphomicrobiales > Nitrobacteraceae > Bradyrhizobium > Bradyrhizobium sp. Unk1. The sequence goes on along the minus strand of NZ_JCAMOP010000001.1, from coordinate 113,352 downwards.
GCTGAAGACGGCGAGTGCAAAGATCAGGACAGCCAAGGCGTCGAGCCGCGCGCGAAGCAGGAGCGCAAACGTGCCGACAAGCAGGCTAACAATGGCGATCACGCCAGGCAGTCCGCCTTGGGTAAACACGTCCAGAAGAGTGCTGTGAGCTTCCACCGGAAGCGCTACGCCCTTGTCCGTGATTCCGCTTGGCTTCTCCAGATGTGGCCCGGGTCCAAGGCCAAGCGACCCGGACTCCAGTCCGGCATGCAAGGCGTCTTGCCAAAGACTTAGCCGCAGATTGGCGGTCGCCTTCGTTGCCTCACCGCCACGATCCTTCATCATGCCGGCGGCCAGCCCCTCGACATCATTCGCCGTTGCCACCCCGTAGGGAAGCAGTGAGAGCGAGAGCGGAATTATGGCCACAACGACGATCGCTGCAGCTGCGAAACGCAGGCTCCATCGATGTTCGGGTGATGTCAGCCAGCTTCGCAAGCGCAGCGCAATGAGCAGCGGGATCGACAGCGACATCGAGATAAGAAAGGTATCGCTCTTCGTCAGCCGGCCGACGACGAATGTTACGATGCAGCTAAACACTGCGACGATCCGGCCAAACCGCTTGGCCGTCAGAGCCATGTGAAGCGAGAGTGGTGTCAAGACCGCACAGTAGATTGCAAGCTGGTTTGGATTCTCCGACCACCCGCGGAACCGGTCCCAATACCATGGATCCACCGACGAGATGCTGAGATAGCCCCAGCCCAATGCAAGTTGCACCGCCACGGCGACGATCCAGAATCCGATCAGGAACCACAGCGATTGGCGCAGGGTATCCTCGGGTCTCAACGTTGCAGCCACCAGGCAAGTGAGGGCCGCCACGAGGAGATATGCGAAGATGTCGTGCACGACGAGCTCTGGGTCGACGATCTCCGGGCGCAGCAATGCAAGGAAGCCCCCGAAACTCTGAATCAAGACAAAGCAGCCCCAGAATGCAACGAGCCAGAGCAGGGCTTGGGGGTTGTAAATTCTTGAGCCGACCAAGAGATGCAGGGATGCGAGACCGAGCCAGAGGACGAGGCAGGCTTCCCCGATGCCCAGGGGGAAGCTGGGAAGACGCAGCTGCGAGGCTGTCCCAAGCACGAGGCCAAGCGCAAGAAGGGCACTGCCGATCATTGTACTTCACTGCTGCTGTGCGCCGCCGCCCGCCAGCCGCTGGAATAGCTGCGGGAAAGCAGCTGCGTGTAGAGCTCGGCATAGCGATCGGCGACGACGTTCAGGTCGAACTCCTTGCGCACCACGTTGATCGAGCGTTGACCCATCGTCTTTGCACGCGTGGAATCCTGAAGAAGGTCGAGAATTGAGGCCGCGAGCGCGCGCGGGTCGCGCGGCGCTACAAGTTTGCCGTTCCAGTCCTCGCGGACCACGTCATCGCACCCCGGCATGCGGGAGGCGACGATTGGCACGCCAGCCAATCCGGCTTCCAAAAGAACACGGGGAATGCCTTCACGATACTCAGTCGGAAAGGCAAAGAGGTCGGCGATACCCAGAAGCGCGGGAATATCCGATCTGGCGCCGGTCGCAATCACATATGGTGCGTGCGCCTCGATCAGCGCCTGACCTACCGCGAATGGACCCTCGCTTTCGCGCGGACCGACGAGCAGAAAGCGGACATTCGGGCGGACCTCATGCACGAGCTTGGCCGCTTCGAGGAGCGTTGTGATTCCTTTTTGGACAGTTAATCGACTTACTGTCAGGACAATCTCGGCATCGCCCAGCCCGAGTTCGGCGCGCAGCTCGCCAGGCGGGGCCGTTCGCGCCTGCGCCGCTTCGAAAGCGCCGACATCGATCCCCGAGCTTCCGATGATGACAGATGAGCTCTTTCCAAGCAGGCGGTGTCGTTGAAAGAAGCTGCTGTCGGCCTTGTTCTGGAAAACCGTCGCCGCAGTCCAGCAAGCAGCCAGGCGTTGCATCGCCAGATAGACGGGGCGGAAGGCCAGGGCTCTCAGTTCTGTCGATGAGAATACCCATCCCATTCCGTTGATCGTGCGCACAACGGGTACGGAGCCGCGAAGCGTCAGCGGCGCAAACAGGTTGGGCTTGGTATCAAACGTCTGGATCACGTCGGGCCGAGCGCTCTTCACGAGCCGCGCCAGCTGGCCCATGGCCGCGCGATCGGCAAAGCCGACGCCAAATCTGTCGAACTGATATTGATGATACGGGATTCCGGTCTTCGCGAATGCAGAGACTGCACCAGTGCCGGCCGCGCTCACGCGGAGGCCGCGGCTCTGCAGAGCCGCCAGGAACGGGATACGCAGAGCGTGATCCTCGCCTCCTACGCAAAGCAAGTGCAGCGCCATGTTGGTTCCTTCCAGCCCTTTGAGCAATCCCGGCAAGATGTGAATCTTCGCGGAGGCCCCCGGTTTTCCCGGCGAAAGTTTGACAGGATCAGGTTAGGACGTGGCTGCGGCCTGTCTTCATTCATTCGCATGACAGCGGAAGTGAGCGGTTGGCGGACGTGCTCGAACAGGGCTGAAAAGACGACGCGGCGCGAGTGCATGTTTGCCGAACGCGCCGCGAAGCACGTCGATGTCCGACCAGTCGAGACAACGCGACACCGTATTCCGCGTGCACGCTAGGGCAGGACGGCGAGGCGGCCCAGCAACGCGATCAGGTCTGCTTGCCGGCGTGTCTGTGTTTTGACAAACAGGGAAGCCAACTGGGAGCGTACTGTCGTTCGACTCAATCGTCGCGAACGAGCAATGTCGATCAGGTTGTTGCCTCGCGCCAACTCGAGAGCAAGCTGGGTTTCGGCAGCGGTGAATCCAAACAACCGCTGCAACGTCCGCGGCGAAGGCTCCGGATGCGCGTCGAGATCCAGCAGGATCAATGCGATGGTCTCGTCGGACCATGCATTCGCGACCTGGTTGATCAGCGCGGTAAATCCTTCCTTGGTGGATGTCGCCAACCAGGAAGTCGAGCCTGCCGGAAACTGTGCGCCGGCGCGGTGAACCAGTTGCTTGACGGCGCCATAGAGCGTTTCGTGGCTCGCATCCACGCGCGCTTCGCGTTCCAATATTGCGCGGCCGGCCGGACTGAGTTCGATGACCTTGCCGCGCCTGAGCAAGACCTGTCCGCAGCCGATCCGCGCGAGCACCCCGCGCAAGCCGTCCTGCTTGGGGTTCTGGGCGTCAGAATGAGCAGATGAAACGGGACTTGAAATATTGAATATTGATTCAGAAGAATGACGCTGTAGAGCAATGGTAGACCTTGGCAATGCTTGGCTTAAGTTCAACATTTTATTCCCCCGGCCGCGCTGACCCGATGGAGTGAACGTGCCACAAAGATTCCCAACTTCTGCCAAGCATGGCAACGTTGAATGGGGGGTAACCCCGCGGCCGTCGGAGGGGGTGAAAGTTGCCGATCTTCCGGGCATCGACCCGGTTGTGATCAACGAAGAGGTAGCAACGTGGGTTGAAGGGGTAGCAAGGCGGGTTTAAGCCTCCCGGGAGCAGCCATGGAGGTATGCGGAAGCTACTCCGGAAGGAGCGCCCTGCTTACTCTTAAGGGAGTACCTCTGTTCGTGCTCAATTCGAGAAGGCCGGCGCAGGGCGCAATGTGACTTCAATCACGTCGCCTGGCTCCACGTCGAAGTCGACGGATGCGGGTATCCTGTCCCACTGTTGACCGAGCCGCCGCACGACGACCACGTCGGGATTGAGCTCGCCTGAATTGACGGGGATGGCACCCGAGCCGCCGATGGGCTGCAGTTTCTGGCTGAGCGCCTGCATTCTCACGCGCAAGTCCGCCAATCGAACGTTCGAGTCCTTCTGCTCCCTGAGCAGATTGATCGTGCGCTGGCTGGTGACACGTCCCGCCTGCCGCACGAAGTCCTCACGCTGACGCTGGAGCCGCATGAGTTCGACGCTCGTCTGCAGGCGCCGGGTCGAGGACAGCAACAGGGCGCGCCGGCTTTCGCTGACACGAGGACTTGCGAGCAGGCCGGAGCCGAACGCCTTCATGACCCGTTCGAGCTCCTCTTCGTCGGCCTGCACGCCCTTCTCTTCACCTTCCTGTTGCTTCTTGAGCGTAGCGAACTGCGCGTCCGTTTGCTTTACGGCGTCGTCCAGGAAGCGTTGTTCCGTGCGGTAGTCGCTTTGCGAGGTCTTCAGAGAGTCCTTCTCGGCTTGAACGACCGAACCGATCACGCTCGCGGGCAGCGAAATGTCGCTTGGAGGCGTGGCGTCGAACGTGTCGCGGCCATCCAGCTCCGCGCCGGTTCGGACGATATGGAAATATTCCTTGGTGTATTCGGTGGCGAGAGACTGGTAGTCCCGTACAAGATCCGCAGGGTCGGTGGCGCCGGGCTGCATGCCACGCGATCGCAACAGGCTGAAACCGCCGGCCACTGCCACGGCCTGGCGCACGGTCATTGAAGCCCGATACGTCTGCTGTCCGGGCGTGAGCACGTCGCCGGAAACATAGACCGGCCGATATTCCACGACGCTTGCCATGACGTCGCCGGGCTTGACCACGAATGCCTGGTCGCGTCCGTCGGTCAGGCGTTGACGCAGTATCCGTGCCTGCAGCAGCGTCTCGATGCGGTTCTGCATCTGCGCCGGGGTCAGGCCGGCAACTTCAACCGTCCCCCCTCCCGGGAGAGGGATGGTGCCGTCGATCTGGATCTGCGTGCGGTTGCGTTGATCGGGGAGGCCACCGATCGAAATCTCGATGGTATCACCCGGTCCGAGCTTGTATGGCGCGGCAAGGGATAGCCCGCTTGTCGCGAAAAACAGAACCGCTGCGCATGGACCCAGCAGGAGGGTGGAAGAGGACCTGCCTTGCTTCTTGCATTTCATGGACGAACTCCCGATGCAACCGAGCCTTCGTCGCTCGCGATTTAGGGATACTGATAGAAGATCCTTCTCAGCCGGCTATCTTCAAATCCGGTATGCGGGCGGTCGGAAGAAAGATCTCGTAGTTTCCGAAGAAGTGCCTCTGCTCCTCGACGTGGTCGAACAGGCCCTGGCTCAAGGCAGCGAGGATCTCGCTGATCCCTTGCTGAACGCTGATTTCAGGCGTGAAATTCAATACCCGGCGGATCTTGTCGAAATTCACGCGGTAATTTCGGGGATCGGCGCCGCGCTCCTGATAGGTCACCTTCGATCGCGGAATGTGCCGCATGATCTCCTCAACGACCATCAGCTTGGTGAAGTTGTTTTCCTCGCAGCCCACATTGAAGACTTCGAAGGCGACCTTGCTGGTGGGCGCGCGGAGCACTTCCTCGATCGCGCGGGCAAAATCACGAACATGGCAGTAAGGACGCCAGGTGTTGGGATCGAATACCAGCAGTTCTTTTCCCAGGTGCAGTTCACGCACAAATTCGTTCACCGTGAGATCGAAGCGCATTCGCGAGGAAAGGCCAAAGGCCGTCGCAAAGCGGAGAACCGTTGGATGGAATCCAGCCTTTCCCTTGAGACCCAGGATCTTCTGCTCCATCTCCACCTTGTGCTTGGCGTAAAGGGAGAGTGGTGCGAGCGGGTAATTCTCGTCGACGGCTGTGTCTTCTTCCACGAGCCCATAGTTCGAGCAGGTGGACACAAAGATGAGCCGATCGACCGGATGATGTTGCATCGCGTCGATGAAGGACGCGACGCCATTCCGATTGATGGCGTGACTTTCGTCGGGGTACTTGCTCGTGATCGGATCGCCGACGAGCCCGGCCAGGATGACGACGTCATCCACACCCTTCAGTGCTTGATTGGCGAAACGGGGATCGCGAATATCGCCTTGCATGAATTCGTATTGCGGAACGCTCAGATAAGGCCAGGCACAGCTCTCGTTCTTGTAGATGAGCTGATCCAGGCAGCGGACGTGCCAACCCTTTCTCAGGAGATGGCCCGTGATCACTGAGCCCACGTAACCAGCACCACCTACCAGAAGCACAGTTCGCTTTTCAGTCGCCATTTGATCACCCGTCTACTTTTGAAATGAGTTCGCACCGACAGATCCGCCAGTTGGCGCTACGCCGCTCTGGCTGTCCGGTCGGGGTCTTCGCATGCGGTTGAGAAGCGGCTCCCCCACGGCGATCCAGACGGCCTGAACGATCCACCGGAGATCGGACGTGACGGTTCGATTGGAATAATATGCCAGGTCGATCTTCGCCTTGGCGGGAAACAGGACCTCCCGATAGAAATCCGCCACATTGCCGTCCGGCGGGAACAGCTCATTTTCATGGCGGAAGAGAACCTGGCATGGCCCGACGAGGCCTGGCCGGTGTTCCAGAATCTTTTCGAATCCGTTTCTGAAACAGTCGGCAAATACGAGCGTCTCGGGCCGCGGGCCGACGAAAGACATGTCACCCCGCAGGATGTTCCAGAGCTGCGGTAGCTCATCCAGCTTGAATGCAGCCAGCAGCCCGCCGATCGTCGTCATGCGGTTGTCGTTCACCATCGTGAGCGGACTTCCGCGATCGTCGCAATCGGCTCTGAACTTCCGGAACTTGTACATGCGGAACGGCGCCCCGTTCAGCCCGAGACGAAGTTGCGAATACAGTATCGGTCGCCCGCCTTCGATCCACACTGCAAGCGCAATGACCAACAGGATCGGCAACGAGACGATTATGGCCATCCCGGCACAGAGGAAATCGACGAGGCGCCGCAAGCGCACGGCCGGAGCTGCCGGCCCAGCGCATCCCGCATTGACCGTTTCGCTCATGCCTGTTCGACCTCCGCGGGACAGGTTGCCCGTAGTCCATCCGCGAGGCTGTCCGCCACGTGATCGACGTCGGCGGGAGTCATCGCGGGATGGAGCGGCAAGGTGAGCTCACGTCCGCAAAAATCCTCAGTGTTGGGTAGGCTGATGCCCGGATACTGATCCTGGTAGAACGTCAACCTGTGCACCGGGGGATAGTGAATGGTCGTCTGAACGCCGCGCTTGCTGAGATGCTCGATCAGGGGCTGCCGCGCGCTTGCCGCAGGGAGAAGGACCGGCATGAGATGGTGGGCCGATACCCACGACGCGTTGAATGGCACCAGGACCGAAGGGCAACGCTCGGCGAGCCGCCGCCGATAGTGCAGCGACAGATGCCGCCTGGTGTCGTTCCAGCCTGTCAACTTACGCAGCTGCACCAGGCCGACCGCAGCGCGCAACTCGTCCATGCGGTAGTTGAATCCAAGAAGCGTCACATCGTATTCGGGGCTGCGGCTGACGAGGCGCTGGCGCGTGTTGGTGGTCATGCCATGCGACCTGGCGCGCTTGATCATGTCGTTCAAGATCCGGTGACGCGTTATGATTGCGCCGCCTTCAGCCGTCGTCATGTTCTTGTTGCCGTAGAAGGAAAATGCGGCTGCATCGCCAAACGTGCCGACCCCTTTGACGCCGGGCGCATGCGCGGCATCCTCGATCAGGAGCAGACCCTTGCTGCGAGCGAAGGCCTGCCACTCCTCTCGATCAGCGAGGTAACCCCCAAAATGCATGAGGATCACCGCTTTCGTCCGCGAAGTGCACTTGCGGAGCGCGTCGGCCGCGGACATCAGGGGAACGGTCCCGGATTGGACATCGACGAACACGGGCCGTGCTCCGACGTAGAGCACGGCATTGGCCGTGGCGACGAACGTGAGAGATGGAACGAGGACTTCATCGCCGGGGCCGACGCCGAGCGCATGCAGGATGAGGTGAAGTGCCGCCGTGCATGATCCGACTGCAACCGAGTCCTCGGCGTCATGCATGCGTGCAAACGTTTGCTCGAATTCCCGTACGCGATCCCCCATGGTGATCCAGCCGCTATCGATTGCGGCAACAAGAGCTTCCTTCTCGTCAATTCCCAGGGCCGGCTCTGATACCAACAGCATGTGTTCCTCTTCCCGTTCATTCCCCATGCGAAGGGTGACGCTGCGTCACGCAGCCGCAGTTGCGAATGCAGTCGATTGCTCGTCCCACGCAATGTCCTGGGCTTTCAGGAAGTCCTCGACCCGGCCAATGTCGAGCCACAGGCCAGTGTGCTTGAAGACGTTGACGCGGGCTTCTTCCTCGAGCATCTGGAACATCAGGTCGTCGAATCCGAAGGGGACGCCCGACGGAATGCGCTCGAGGACGACCGGATTCATGCAGTAGATTCCCATGCTGACGAGGTTCGTCAGCTCCGGCTTCTCGCGAAAGCCGGTCACGCGTCCATCGATTTCATCAATCACACCGAAGTCCATCTTCGTGCTCCGAACGGAGGTTCCGATGGTGATGTTGGCGTCGGATTTTCGGTGATTGTGGATCAGCTGGTTCAGGTTCAGGTCTGTCAGGACGTCGCCGTTGAGGACCAGGAACGGCTCGTTGAGCTGTTCTCGCAGCAATGACAGCGGACCGATCGTGCCGAGCGGCTCGAGCTCCTGCGTATAGGTGATCTGCATGTTCCACTGGCTGCCGTCGCCACAGACGCTGCGGATCAGATGGCCCAGATAACCGGTGGTGACGAAGACCTCTCCGATCCCGTTCCGTCTCAACCATTTGAGAACGAGCTCGAGGACGGGACGGGCGCCGATTGGCATGAGAGGTTTTGGCAAAATGGACGTATGTGGACGAAGTCGAGTTCCTCTGCCGCCGCACTGAACTACCGCTTTCATCTGAACCTCCATGTACTCAAAAAAATACGCTTCAAAAAAAACGAGATATGCTTCTCAGGAAAAAGGTAGGAGCAAACCATGCCTGCGTCTTCGTTCGTTTGCATGAGAGCGTTGGAATCGGACGGCAGAGGAAGGCCGGCGGGTTGTCCACGCAGTCGTGCAGTCGAGGCGTACCTCTCCGGAAGACACGGAATTCGCCTTGACTAGGAAGCTCATGCGGAAGGGTTCGCGAAGGGCGAAAAAACACCGCACCCGGCGGCCGGGTGAAGCCCCGGAGTGCCAAGCCGCGATCGAGTCACAGGACAGCTCGTTTCCTCCGCTTGCCGAACGCGCCGGTCGGTCAGGTATCGGCGGCCAAGTTAACCTTGCTGGCGATGTAACGTGCCATGCCCCGAATTGAATCGAGATTCTCGGGCAGGATCTCATTGTCGTCGACGGCGATGCCGAAGGTCGACTCGATGAACCCGACCACCTCGAGCACTCCGGTCGAATCGATGATTCCCTGGTCGAGCAGGGAAGCGTCGTCGTTCAGCGACGCGATGTCGCTGATGTAGAAATTCGATGTCAGAAAAGCGCGGATCTGCTCCTTGCAGCGGTCGGGTGCCAAGACCAGTGTCATTGCGTTGGTGCTCCATATGAAAGCGGGTGCGTCGATTGGTCGTCCACTAGCTATCCGGTGATGAGCTCTCTCTTGTTGATCTTGCCCGTGTCCGTGCGCGCCAGTTCCGGCACGATAACGACGTATTTGGGGACCATGAAGCTCTCGAGGCGTTTGTGACATTCAAGCTGGATCTGCTTGGCGTCGATCGGCCGCCCCTGGTCGATGACCACGAATGCCTTGATCGCGTGGCCGAGCAGATCATCGGGAACGCCGACGACTGCCGCTTCCCTTATGCCGGGAATGTCCAGCAAAGCGCTCTCCACCTCCTTGGGCGCGACCTTCTCGCCGCGTGATTTGATGACCTCGTCGCTCCGGCTGACGAAGTACAGATATCCGTCGGCGTCCATCTGACAGTAGTCGCCGGTGTAAAGCACCTGCTCGCCGGGAAGCGGTCCGGGCTTGAGTTTCTTCGCAGTCGCTTCGGGCTTTCGCCAATAACCCTTCATGACGGTCGCACCGCGGATCACCAGCTGTCCGGCGATGCCGGCGCCGACCCGTTGGTCATGCTCGTCGACGATCCACATTTCGGTATTTGGGATGGCGATGCCTACGCTCGACGGCTTACGATCGAGGTCCTCCGGCGGCAGGTAGGTGCAGCGTTTGCATTCGGTAAGACCGTACATGGAGTAGATGCGTGCGCCGGGGAACGTGTGCCTCAGCTGCACCAGGTGCCGGACCGGCAGTGCGGCACCGGTGCTCGTCACGTAGCGAATGCTGGATAAATCGCAACTCTTCAACGACTCAAGCTGCAGCAGAGTCGAGAACATCGTCGGCACGCCGGGAAAACCCGTCACTCTCTCTTCCGCAACACGCCGAAGCGTCTCGGCGGGGAAAGCGAACGAGCGCTCGAGAACAAGACGTGCTCCGGCGCGTACGGCCATGATCATCTGATACAGGCCGTAGTCGAAGGCGAGTGGCAGAGCGTTGAGGATGACGTCATCGTCACGGACATCCAAATAGGAGGAAACCGACGTACACGCCGTCATCATGTTCCGGTGTGTCAGCATCACCCCTTTGGGCTCGCCGGTCGAGCCCGAGGTGTAGACAATGGCGGCGAGATCGATATCGATGCAACGGCGCGCGGGTGCTGCGTCGTGCTCGGTGGCCGTTGCGGTGTTCCATCGCACCGCATGTGGCAGTGCGTTCAAATCGACGTCGTCGATAGGGCCGGACACGATCACGCGGCGCAAGGACGGGCAATGTCGTGCAGGCTCGCGGAACGTCGCATAGAGGCGCGTTTGCGTAATGAGCGCGGTCGGCTGGCAGTCATTGAGGAGATAGCCGAGCTTGTCGGGTTTCGTGAGAGGATTGATGAGGCATACGATCGCGTTGGCCTTGAGGACGGCCCAGAAACTGACGGCTGCCTCGACGGTGTTATCGGCAAAGATCATCACACGGTCGCCGCGCTCGACGCCGGCCTCGGCCAGGTGGTGCGCGACCGCATTCGACCACGCCTCGAGCTGGTCGTAGGTGACCCGATGACCGTCGCAGACGAGCGCGACCTTCGCGCCGCTTTGATGGGCCGCGTTGATCAGGTAATCGTGCAGGAGCGGCACAGGATTGTTGATCATGCGTAAACTCCCGGTACGTCCTGGTGGTCGACGTCCACGCTGAGCTCGAGGCGGTGCGGTGCTTCCGGCCGGTCCGCGACGAATTGCTGGAACAGGAGCTGGGTGGACAAGACGCCGACGAGCGCCATGTTGTCGAAATTGGACAGGTCGCCATCGCCGGCGTGTGCATGGGCTTGGCACTTGGTGCGCAGCCGTTCGACCGCCACCGGGTCGAAGATGTTGGCGGCGCGGACGCTTGCGCTTGAAAGCGCTTCGTCGACATAAGGGGGGGCATCCCTGTCGACGAAGCAGAGCGCATTGGGGGTCCGGTAGGGCTGCTTCTTGCGTGTGACGATCTCTGGTGGAGCCTGCGATTGGGTGACGCGCTTAAGGACGTGCTTCTCGTCGAGGATACGAAGTTTGCAGGCGTCCGGAAGGGAGTTCGCGAGCTCGACGACGTCGTCGTCAAGGAATGGAAAGCGTCCCTCGACCGAATGCGCCATCAGCATCCGGTCTCCCTGGGAGGAGAGCAGGTATCCGGCCAGGAGCGTCTTGGTCTCGAGGTACTGATCTTGTGCAAGCGGCGTCCAGCGGGAAAAATCCGGCGGCAGACGATCGAGCAATTCGGTCACCGGGTCGGCTCGCGAAGTCGCCGCGCGCATGTCTTCGGAGAACAGGCGCTTGATCGCGCTGGTGCTGCGCCAACGCGGAGAGTGAGCAAAGCCGGGCGCATCTGGGGCAGAAATGCCGTGTCCGAAGAACTTGAGCGCGATGGCCTGCATGTGGACCGGCGATCGCGAGATGTAGGGATAGAGCCGGCTCAGAAGGGCGGCGCGCCGCGTTGAGGCCGGTTGGCGGCCCCAGAAACGGCGGATCTTGCCTTCCCGAAACACATCATAGCCGGCGAACATTTCATCTGCGCCTTCGCCGGTCAGCACGACCTTGATGCCGCGCTCGCGCACGAGCTTTGAGAGCAGGAACAGCGGTGCAGGGGCGGTCCTCAGAATTGGCCGCTCAGTGTGATAGATGACCTTGGGAAATACCTCGGCGATATCCTGCCGCGAGACCATGAGCTCGTGGTGCTCGCTCGCGATCGTGCGTGCCATTAGGCGCTGATAGGAGGTCTCGTCATACTCAGCGTCGGAAAAGCGCACGGAAAACGTCTGGAAGCGCCTGCCTGCGAACCGGCTTCCCAGTGCTGCAACAAGCGAACTGTCGAGGCCACCGGAGAGATAGCTTCCCACGGGGACGTCGGACCGCACCATTCGTAGCGCCGTAGCCGCTTCCAGTGCGCTGCGCACGGCATTGATCACATCGTCATTGCAGCCAGCGGACGAAATGCGATGCTCGTCGGACCGGGTCGCATAGCAGGGAGTCCAGAATGCGCGGTCCCGGACCGCGCCGCGCAGGTAGCTACGGACGTGTCCCGGTTCAATTTCCGTGATCCCCTGAAACACGCTTTGCGGCGGCACGCTGCTCCAGAAGGTGAAGGTCTGGTCGATGCCCGCTGGATCGAGCGCTCGAGGGATTGCCGGATTTGCCGCGAAGATGGCCTTGATCTCACTGGCGAAGTAGAGTTGGCCTTGATGGTTGCAGATATAGAGCGGACAGATTCCGGTCCGGTCACGGGACAGGACGAGGCGGCCGGCGGAGGCGTCCCAGATGGCAAGCGCCCATTGCCCGTTCATCCGTTCGAATGCTGCCTCGCCCCAGGCGCGATAGGCCTGAATGACGACCTCCGTGTCGCTGCGGGTGCGGAAGCGATGGCCGAGCGAGATCAGCTGCTCGCGCAGCTCGACATAGTTGAAGATCTCGCCGTTGAACACGATCCAGGCGGGCCCGCCGGGATCGGAGAGAGGTTGTTGCCCGCCCGCGATGTCGATGATCGAGAGCCGGGCGTGCGCCAGGCCCGCGCGTTGGTCCCGGTAGAGGCCCCGTTCGTCCGGTCCGCGATGTGCAAGCGCCCCGGCCATCCGCAAGAGCGCTTTCCGCGAAGGACTGGGAGCGTTCGCACTCAGCACCACGATGCCGGCGATGCCGCACATGCCGTCTAGTCCTCGATTACCGCATCAACGAGCAGAGGCGGGGTGTGAAGATAGCGCGTCGCGCGACGCTTGGAGGTGATGTCCTTGAAGACCTTCTGCACCTGCGCTGTGGCTATACCTACGGCCTCGGCCACGTTGTCGGCGGAAATGCCGTGGTTGACCGCGTACATGCAAACATCTGTCAATCGATAGGGGGCAGCGAAATAGAACTCCTCCTGGCTCTGCGGCAGCGAGAATGTGTCGGACGTCGGCGGCCGTCGCCTGATCTCGTCGTCGATGCCAAGGTACTCGGCCAGTTGGTAGACCTGGCTCTTGTAGAGATGCGCAATCGGCATGACGTCCGCATCCCCGTCACCCTGCTTCACGAAGAAGCCTTGATCGTGCTCGAGCCGGTTTGGCGTACCTATCACGGCATATTTCAGGCGGTCCGCGTGATAGTACTCGGTCATCTTGCGGACCCGTTGCTTGTAGTTGGTTGCAGCAACGATCTGCAGGTAGACCTCGGGCGGAAGACGCACGGTGGAGGTTTCGCCGTCCGGGCTTTGTACGGTCAGGCGGGTGATGTTGATGCCGGCGCTCTCCGAACCCGAGCCGAGTACCAGCTTGCATTTCCAGTCGGTTCCGTACTCGGGTACGACGGCTTGGATCGCCTCTCGCTGCCGGCGGTATGCACCCAATGCTTCGAGCGCCGGTGCAATGTCTTCGACGACTGTCGTGAGGCGCAGCTGCGCAGCAACCGTCCGGCCGAGCCTCAGCGCATCGGAAGACGAATCGCGCTCGGGCATCAGCAGACCGAGGACCTTCGTATTTCCAAATGCGCGTGCACAGAGCGCTGCGACCACGGAGCTGTCGATGCCGCCGGAAAGTCCGACGATGGCTCCGCGTCGGCCAAGTACGCCGAGGACGCGGTCGCGCAAGAACGCGACGATGCGCGCGACCTCCGATGGCGCATCCAGGACCAGGGCGTCTTTACTGAACGCGGGTTCGGTTTGGCTGTGGGCTGCTTGCAAGGTCACGTGAACAATCCGCCTCTCTCTGGGGGAACTCGGCCGGTGAGTAGGTTTGCGACAGCGCCTTCTGGACGAGGTGCAAGTTCATCGCGAGGTAAGGCGGCATGACCAGATCGGTGTGAGTGCCTGCGCTTGGGACGACATCGATCTGGGCAAACGCACGATCCCATCCCAAAGTTTGCGGCATCTTCTTTCGCTGGCATCGGAACAGAACGGCGGAGAACGGCAGCATCGATTTCGGCTCCGCCAACCAGCGGAAGTAGGCCTTCGCGCGCAAGACTTCCTGCAATTCCTGCTTGAGCCTGAAAGACGTGAGATCGAACTGCCCCTTCGTGCGGCGATCGAGCATCCGGGCCAGGTTAGCTTGATGGCCGAGCGCAACGGTTGCCTTGGCGAGGGCACGGCAGACCATCCGGGGCGCGGTGACCCGGTTGTTGCGGATTCGACGGATCGTGCGGGTCAACGTCTCCCATGCAGAACTGCGCTCGCCCATGAGACTGGTGTCGAGAATTCCGAAGAACTTCACCGAGCGGCCGGCGGCAAACATTCGCGTCGCGACCTCGAAGGCGACCGCCCCACCGAGGGAATGACCGAGAAGTCTGATATGGCCCCGTGGCTGGATGCGATTGATCTGCTCCACGGCAGCAGCAGCCATATCGCAAACGTTGTCCTGACCCTGCAATATCTTGCCGAGATCCGGGTAGCGGATCGGAACGACATGTGCAATTTCGCGCATTGAGGCTGTCAGGGCGGCAAGGCTGGCTCCATAACCAAGTGAGCCGGGCAGTAGGAAAAGCACGGGCGGCGCCGCCGCCGCAATGCACGAGGGCGGAGAAGCCAGATCCTCGCCTGTATCAATCAATGGTCGTAGTTTCATTGGAATGCAACCGACCGGCCGAGCTCCAAAATTGGAGTATGAAGACGTTGAAAATCCTCTCATCATTCATTTGCATGAAGCATATGGTCGCGCCCAAGAAATCGGTTATTTTCGCCCCAGTGCATCTGTCTTCCATGTCCCGCCTCCTCGAGCGGACGCGACGTTCGGGGCGTGCTCTTTCGACCCTCTGGGTCACACAGGCCCATTGATCGGCGCGCCCGACGTCCGCGCGCCGCCGGGCCCATTCAAGAGAAACAGCGCCACGATAATTCCCAGGGCGTAGCCGGTAGCTCCTCCGGCGGCCATCATGTATATCACCTGCAACGGGTCGAGGCCGAGATGAGCACCGATGAGGAGCGGGGCAAATACGAACACGGCCCGCACCAGATCGACCAGCAGACGCAGTTCCTGACGACGAAAAAGCGTCGGGACTTCTTGAATGGGCGTCGACAAGGCTTGTGCGGCGCACATGAGCGCCAGGGCGCCCATGATCTGACCCGTAGGTATCCAGGATTCTCCGAGCAGCGGAACGACGACGTAGGGGGAGACAAATCCAAGGCCGAGCACCGGCAGAACGATCAGGCCGGCCGCAACGACCAACAGGCCGCATGCGGTGCCGAGCAGATGATGACGATCGAAGTCTTTGCTGGCCTCGGCCACGAAGACATTGCTGAGCGGCAAGGCGATCAGGGTGACCGGACCCGTCACGAGACGGGCGGCGACGCCAAAATGCCCGGCAAATGCGGTACCGAATAGCGAGCCTATGAAGATTGCGGGGAGATTGATGATCGCGAATCCCGCAAGGGCCGAGGGCAGCTCGAACAGGGGAAACTTGTACTCTCGCCGCGCCGTCGCCGCGACCGAGCCCCACGAGGCTTGCGCGATGCGGCGGATGTCCTCCCATTTCAGGAGCCGGACGCAGAGAAATGTGATCAGCACAGCCTGGCTCAGGATGTGGGCTCGGATCATTGCATCGTCCCCGAGGTGCGCAAGGCCGAAGCTCACCTGGAGCAGTGCCATCGACGCCGGCAGGATGAGGCGGCCCATGCCGAAGTCACGCATATGATTGAAGCGCAAGCACCAGCAGTTCATTGCGTCGGCAACGCCGACCGCGGCCATCCCGATGGGTACGAGGTAGGTAAGATGTTGCAGTCGTCCTGGCACGACGTCCGACAGCATGTATCCCGCGGTGAGCACAACGGAGGTCGTAAAGCAGACCGCCACGAGTGTGAGCTTGAGCGCGACCAGCGCGTGAGCTCTGTCCTCGACCACATAAAGAGACGTGCTGAAGCGAAGTCCGGCTATCGCGCCGACGATGTTCACGATTGAGAGATAGATCGTGAAGATTCCAAAATCCTCCGGCGAATAGAGCCGGGTGAGGATGGGAATGGCCGCTACGAGCATGAGCTGGCCGGTGAGTGCGAGGGCGGAGACGCCCGCCGCCGCACGAACAAGGGCTCCTGTCCGCGTCGGACCGGTCGCCGGTTTCGCGGCCATGAAGAACTTCCTCGGTCCAGAATTCATTTTAAAAAGGGCAAGATCGTCGCGACGACTGTGCAATCTATTTCGGTTCGATCGTAGGATGGAGTGGGGTTCGCGCCATCATTCGTTCGCATGACGTTGACTGAAGTGTCGCGGAATCGAAGGAGGGTTTGCATGAACAGCTCGCGTTTGCGGAATAGACGACGCATGGAGCCCGATCGTGGGGCCGGACCCCGGCTGTGATGCGCGTGGCTTGTGGGCGGATGATGGATGCTCACGCAAGCCGCGCCGACGGGAGACGCCGATCTACAGGCGATGGGGACGTGAGCTGTGCAAGCCGAAGGCCGGTCCGCGCGAGCAGGTCCGACAAGGCGGATGGTCTGACGGCGATCAGGTTATCGTCGTCCGGGCCCGGTATGTCGGGAGACGCCGGCTCGAGTCGTCCCGCTCTGAGATGGAAGAGCTCAAACCCGTGATCGGTCAGCCGGTCATACAGCTCCGCACGCGAGGTGCCGGCCCGCCGAAGGTTGAGCTCGGAATCCTCTATGTACAGACATCGGCAATTGGAAATGGTCTGGGCGGCGCCCTTGAGGAGATCGACTTCGAATCCTTCGACATCGACCTTCAGAAGGTCGATCACCCGATTTTCGACGATCGAATCGAGGGTTCGTACTGGTACTCGGAGCGCCGCGCTGCCGGCCGGAGGCGTAGCGCATGCGAAGTTCATGTCATCACTCCGAAAGTCCGTGAAGACGAGTTCGCCTTCGGTGCTGCCGATCGCCGTGTTGTGGACCTCGACGGTCAATCCGTTCAGGCGAATGTTGCCCAGCAGGTATTTGCAGATGCGCGGATGTGCTTCGATAGCAATGACTCGTCCGGATCGGGTAACCCGCATGGCCGCCGCGAGACTCAGCTGTCCTACATTCGCGCCGACATCGACGAAGGTTTCTCCGGGTTGCAGGTAAGATCCGACGAAGTCGGCGTCATCGGCGCGAAGGTTTCGGTTGCGCCAGAGTCCTGCGGACATGGAGCTGGGATAGAAGCGCATTCTGTATCCGGCGGGAAAGCCGAAGGTGATAAAGCGGCACAATCCGCTCACCCACAGTCCGCGCGATAGCAGGAACCGAGCCTTGTCGGGCTCCTCTCGAATGCGAGTGAGCAGTTGATGCAATTTGTGCAAGGGGCCACCCATCTCTAGCGGTTAGCTGCTCGGGAGAGCGTAGGCTGACCGGAGCGCCCAGCCATCCTTCATTTGCATGACGATGATCATTCCGAGGCGCGAAGTTTCGCGGTCAGCTCGGTTGGCAGAAACACGGCGGCGCCGGGAGAGTTAGAATCGACCGATCGATACCATCATGCAAATGAAGGATGGCTGGGCGTTCCAGTCAGCATACCGTTCATCGAGCTGAGCTTGAGGGAAAAGCGATGAACTTGTTGCAGCCCGACGGGTCGGAGGGCATTCGAGATCCGGACGCCCGCCCCATGATTTCGGTGGCCATACCAACCTTCCGTCGACCGGATATGATACGCCGTGCGATCGAAAGCGTGCTGCAGCAGAATTACTCCGACTGGGAATTGGTGATCAGCGACGACGAAGGCCCAAAGGGCGTCAGTTGGAGCATTCTGTCTGAATACGCGCGGAGCGATTCCCGTATTCGGATTGTCGAGAACCACCGAGGACGGGGCCAGGTTGAGAATACGAACAGCGCGATGCTCGCCTGTCGCGGCCACTGGATCAAAGTGTTGCATGACGACGACTGGCTCGTGCCGGGATCGCTCGAGACTTTTGCGGAATTGGCGAGGACGTACCCCGCCGCTGCGTTCATGACTTCCACATCTCATCTCGTTCAGGATGAAGGCATAAAATACCGCCGGGGAGGGCAGGTTACGCTGTATTCGAGCCAGCAGTGCCTGACTGATCTCTATTTGGTCGGCAAGACCCGGGTGCTGGGGATCGTGCCGTCGACCCTGCTGATCAGCAGCGAGGTCATCCAGGCGGGTTGCTTAATGCGAAACTACAAGTCGATCAGGTGGGGAGTGGACCAGCTGTTCTTCGTCGACCTCGCCTGTCATGGCGACATGGTGGCGATCGACGACGGCCTGATCTTCTACGATATGACGGATCACGAGAACATTACCGCGTCCAAATCGTTCACTCAGATCGATGAGGAGACCCTTGATCTCAAGAATCTGACCTGGAGCCTGGTCGAGGACAAGCAAGGACTTCCGGATCCCGAAACGGTCGTGCGTGCATTACGGGTTGCAAGATTGCGCGGAAGATTTCGCCACCAGTCCTGGGGGGCGACGATCCGGGACGCGCTCCAGATCCTGCGTCCCTCGGTTATCAAGGCAGCCAACAAGGCGATCCGGGCGCGAGCGCGTACATCGGCAGCGGGCTCACTGGCTCGCGTGGGTCACGCCTGACGGAGCCGCCGCTGATCATTATCGGGACAAGGCGCTGGTCCGATCAGGGCCATCGAGACGTGTTACGAAGTCGAACACGGGGCCGCCCGCTACCCCCCAATTGCTCGACCAGATCACCTGGGAACCGTCGGGCGACGGCGAGCCGTGAGTCTCGTTCCAGTAGTCGTGCGGGACGTTGCGTGTGTACGCAATGCGTCGGAATTCGCCACTGCCGTCAATTCGCAGAGCAATGACTTCCCGAGCGAACGGCGCAAACTTTGGTAGCTGGGCGATCTCGGCTGGATCGCCGCCATAGCTTAGAATCACCCAGCCGGGCCAGTGGATCGCGCGCGTGGACGCATGCGAGGCCTCTCCACGCGGAGCAAGGGCGGTCACCACGCCGTCATCCAGCCGGCGCTTGATCACCTGGTATATGTCGGGATCAGATTTGCTGATTCCGACGTATACCTCGCGTCCGTCGGCGTCCACGGCCATGTCGCCATGACTCGGACGGTGATGTTCGGTCCAGCTTTGCACCAGATCGCCTGCGACGGTAAAGATGAATGCCTCATCCTTTCCGTCGACCCATCGGCTGCATCTGATGTAGCTGCCCAGGGCAGATATCTCGCAAACGCCGTCTCGCCCGGGCAGTTTTCCCACTTCGATATCCGGAAACTTCTGTCGGCTCACGAGGTCAAACGCGAATGCGACAACGACGCCGTCGGCGCGCGTGCCTCGCACGGCGATGCGCCGGCCGTCCTGAGAGGGATTGCCCTTGCCCGGTCCGAACTGAAGGCCGCGATAGCCATCGGCCATCAGCATGATCTCTTCGGCGTTGGTTCTCGGCGTCCAGAGCGAGATCTTGCGACCGATCACGCATATCATGCGCTCGGGATCGCGCGGGTGCCACTCGCACTCGTCTTCGCGTTGCCGGCGGAACAGCGGAACGTATGTCCGTCCGTCCAGAAAGCAGAGCCCGTTACAGCCGTTGGCGATCAGAAGCAAAGTCTGGTCGGCGTTCCAGGCCTGCGCGCTCGAATATCGGTGGGTGCAATAGGCTCGCTGACAGGCCAAGCCAGCGCCCAAGGGCCCCGGGGTTGTTATCCGGACGATCGTGGCGCCGGTGTCGGGGTCGGTGACCGGAACGAGATAGTCGGGCAGGTTCATGCTGCTGGCAGTCGTCAGCTTGGTTTTTCCAAGCGTCTGTGCGGCAGCGATGCCCGCCAGTGCAAGCACGACGGCCGCGGCGCCGGCCAGGCCAATTCGCGTGTAGTGGGACGGAGACATCCGTATCATGCTCCATGGCAAGCAGGGGGCTCGGATCATCCAGGTGGGCAAGCGACCGCTATGAGGTTCGATGCTTGCCGGTCACCAGGTTCCTGCGGCGACCAGAAATACTGGTTCGACGATGCGTTCTAGCTGCTCGGTCGCCGCGCGCATCATTTGAATGCAGGAGACGCCCCGCGAAATGTTGCCGATCCACGGGCAGGTTCTGATCCTCTCGCTCGAGAGATCAGTCCGGCGCGGTTAGCCGGGCGGCGCGTATGGGCGCCGCCCGGAATTTATTGAGGGCTTGATGGGACGTCAGGCCGATCGGCCAGGCTAGTCCGGCTCCGAGGCGCCGATTTCGTGACGTCCGCGGTCGCTTGGCACAAGGCTGAGCGTAGGTTCCCGATCGATTGACAACGGCAGCGCGTGACCATTCGAGACCCGCACCAGTGATCCGTTGTTCATTCCCCAAATTGCGGCCTGCGTCCTGTTCTGGACCCGTATCTTGCGCAGGATCGCCTTGACGTGAACCTTCACGGTCGCCTCGGCAATATCGATCTTTCGCGCAATGCACTTGTTGGAATTGCCCTCGATCAGATAGGAGAGAATCGCCCGCTCTCGCGGTGACAGATGAGGTGCTATCCGTTCTTCGGCCGCAACGAGGAGATTTGATCGCTCTTCGATCGCGGGCTGAAGCTGAGGCTCGCGATCTAGACCGCTATCGAGCACGAATGACAGGAAGGCCGGTGGAAACACCGTCTCGCCCATCGTCACGAGCTCAATGGACTTGATGAATGCGTCGCATGAATTGACGTCGACGAAATAGCCGCTGGCGCCGGCCTTGTAGGCCGCGATCAACTCATCCGGCCGGTAGTGGTCCGAAACGATCGCTACGCGCGCGTCCGGATAGTGCTCTCTTACAAATCCGATGTGCTTCAGGGCTGCATCGAATTCGCCGGTGCTGTGGATAATAACAAACAGGAGCTGCTGATGTGCCTGGAGTGTGCTTGTAACTTCATCGGTGCTCGAGGCCGACACCGCAATTTGAAAATCTGCCGCATGCAGTATTTGTGAAATTCCCTCTCGCAGCAAAATATTTCGTCCGATCAAAACAACTTTGCAGGACTGCCGCCTCCTCATCTTACCCTCCGCAACCAACGCAATGACACAACTTGAATGAAAAACACGCAGGAAAAGGAACAAAGCGTCACATGGCCCGTTTTTTCTGATTTGCAGAAGCCGGGCGCCGTTTAGTTAATAATTGCTGAAGGTTAGATTCGATCTTTCGATTTTGCCTATATACCTTTGGTTATAGGCCGATGGGTCCCCGAGCTGTTGGTGAACGGTCGTCGGAGATTGACTTGGGAGCGAAAGAGAATACAGATTCAACCTTTGAATGTTCGCCGTGAGCGGGTGAATCCGTTCGCGAAAGCCTTGCTCCAACGCGATGATTTCGGATTTGCCAAATTTGCAAATGGATAGACCGCTCGCCAGCTTTTATGAGCCGAGACCACCGGGTTCATACGGCCCTTTGATCCGGCGAACTTGATGTATATTGCGATCACAGACTCGTGCGGTTATTTGCCTCATAGGTCCGCTTCGCCAAATGATACTTTAGGGAATTGTTCGAAGTTTATTTGTTGGTGATCAATTAATGTTGGAGCGGCAAGGGCGGGGGCCCGTAGCTTCAATCGCGGGAATTTTGGGGGCGGCAGGTTAGGGAGCGCCCGATGCGTCGTGCGACTGTAGTGATTGCAGACCGACATCCAATGGTCTTGCAGGGTCTCGCAAGTGTTCTCGGTTCAGAACCCGATTTCGAGGTCGTTGCATCCTGCGGCGATGCTGCGAGCTGCATCCAGGCAATTTTGACGCTTGCGCCCGACATTGCGATCATGGATGCGGCAATGCCGGAGCTGACCGCTCTGATGAACAATTCGCTCGGCCATTCGGACAGCCGACCAACGCGCTTTGTGTTCTTCGCGCCCAGCGAGGACTGCGATCTTGTGTTGGCGGGCGCCCCCGCCGGGTACAGCGTCCTTCTGAAGGAGATGACTGGCCAAGCCGTGGTGCAAGGCTTGCGAGACATTGCCAACGGCCAGACCGTTGTTCCGTTATCGCCCACCGATCAGGCCGCGCCTCGCGAGCACAGTCCGAATCCGGAAAGTGCGCTCGCGGTACTCACCGAGCGCGAGCGGCAGATCATGCGACTGGTCTCTCGTGGTCTGTCCAACAAGGAAATTGGCCGCCGGCTCAACATTGCAGACGGCACCATCAAGGTTCACCTCCACAACATTTTCCAGAAGCTTGAAATCGGCAATCGCACTGCGCTTGCTGCCCTCGCCATCTCGCAGGATGACCGCGCCAATTCGGCGCAGGACAAACCGGCGCGTGCTGGATCGGATCCGGTGCCCGGGGGACGTTAGATATCAGCTCGCGCTGTTGCAGCGCGATATGCGGGCATTTTCGAAGCGCAGCCGAACGACTATTGCACCGTCAGATTGCGCAAGCGCCGGCAAAGCAGCGTTTTCGCTCTCTTATCCCTCGACAGAGAACTGAAGAACGAACAGCGACCGGCCGCCAAGCTCGGGGCTGTCGCTGACTTCCACCTGCCAGGAAATGTAATGAAGGAGTGGGTCCATCACGTCGTGCTTGAGGATCTCGCCGCTCAATTCGATCGCAGTGGTCCGTGCCGCGGAAATGTCGGGGAGATCAAGTCCGACATCGTCGAGCACTGAATGACCGTCGTGGATATGAAAGAAATACCGCGGCATGGACGTCTCCGGACAACGCGAACATTCCGATGACTGCAGCGAGCCCCCCGCATCACGGTCGAGATTTCGCATCGCCGGGGGGAGCATAGCAAGCGGCTATTCTAGGAGGGCTCAATCATCATTGATGGGTACTCCGACGTTGATCGGTATGACCACGAATTCAGAATGAACAATTGCTTCTCGAGGACTACGATGATGTTGCGTCGACGGAGCCCACTTCGGCGCAGCGCTGCGGCCCCGGCCCTGCGAATCCCCAATGCCCCCGCCGGGGCCGCGCCCTTTTCTCAACTCCCGCCTGGTCGTCCATCACCGCCGCGCAGAAATTGCAACCAACACGCCGATCGGTCGGGTGTGGACGGTTCGGCCCTTGGGGGACATCATCTCGAAAAGGTCATATCGCGTAATAGTCGCGATACCAGCGGACGAAATTGCATATACCGGTTTCGATAGGGGTGGAGGGCGAAAACCCGGTATCGCGCATGAGATCGCCAACGTCGGCAAACGTTTCCGGAACATCCCCAGGCTGCATCGGCAGCATCTCCTTCGCTGCGGTTCGTCCGAGCTCCTTCTCGATCAAGTCAAGGACGTGCATCAGCGCTTCCGGGCGGTTATTGCCCACGTTGTAGAGCTTGGCCGGTGCGCCCGCCGCATCGGCGTTGTCCTCCGGAGCGCGCTCGATCAGCCGCGAGACGACGCGCGTGACATCGTCGACATAGGTGAAGTCGCGCCGCATCCTGCCATGGTTGAAGAGCTTGATCGGCCTGCCTTTGACGATCGCGTCGGCGAACAGGAATATCGCCATGTCGGGCCGGCCCCACGGGCCGTAGATCGTAAAGAACCGTAAGCCGGTGACCGGGAGGCGGTACAGGTGGCTGTACGAATGGGCCATCAGCTCGTTGGCTTTCTTCGTCGCGGCATAGAAGCTGACGGGGTGGTCGGCTTTATGCCGGGTCGAAAATGGCAACTCCGCATTGGCGCCGTACACGGACGATGACGATGCGTAGATCAAATGACCACAGGCGTTATGCCTGCAGCCTTCGAGGACGTTGAGGAACCCCTCGAGATTGGCGTCGACATAGGCGTGCGGCTGATCGATCGAATACCGGACGCCGGCCTGAGCGGCTAAATGGATCACTCTCGCAAAACGATGCTTTGCGAACAACTCGGCCATCGTCGACCGATGTCCGAGATCCATCTGCACGAAGGAGAAACGCGGATCGCGGCGCAGAATGTCGAGGCGCGCGCGCTTCAGGGCGGGATCGTAGTAGCTGTTGATGTTGTCCAATCCGACGACGCGGCGCCCTTCATCGAGCAGCCGACGGGCGACATGAAAACCGATGAAGCCGGCAGCTCCGGTCACCAGAACGTCGTCGGCAACTTGCTCTGAGCGAGATGACATTCGCTGTCCAAGTTTGATGGAGTTTCGAACGGCGAACAAGGCGCCACCGATCGCAGCAAGTTAACTCTCAATCGCGCCGCATCTCGACTGCGCAAATGAGCGCACCTGACGATGGCGGCGGAGCCAAGCCGCCACCGGCCGCTCGAACGGATTACTCCGTGCATCCTCGCCACTGTCTCAAATTCCAGGGGCGTAGCGTATGTAATGTCCCAGCGAACCCCGTCATCATCCATTTGCATGAAGATGAAGCGAGGCAAACCTGCAGAGTTGTTTCAGCGTCGGCTTGCCGGACGTGGCCGTCGGCTTGGAAGTACGCGGCGTCGCACGATCGACGTCGGTGACTTGAGCGCAAACGGCGTGGTCAGGGGTGTTTGCGATGAAGATGGTCCGTGTTGATGCTCTCGGCGCGAACGTATCGAGCATCGGTTTCGGCTGCGCGTCGCTCGGAGGGCGCGTTGGGGCTCGCAGGGGGATCGAGGGGCTCGAGCGCGCGTACGACGCCGGAATAACCTGGTACGACGTGGCACCTTCGTATGGCGATGGGATGGCCGAGTCGATTTTGGGCCAATTCGCATCCGCGAAGCGCGGCAGCGTCTATATCTGCACAAAGGTCGGGATGCGCCCGCGTGATACCTCCGCCGCTATGCGGATCCTGAAGCCGATGGCGCGCGCCGCTCTTGCGGCGTTTCCCGGGATCCAACCGCGCCTCTCCGCAATGAAGTCGAAGCCCTTCAAGGTGCCGCTATCGGCCGAGCTGATCAGGACGAGCATCGAGGACAGCTTGAGGCGACTTCGCACGGATTATGTCGATGTGCTTGCTCTCCACCGTCCTACCCGCGAAGAGGTCGTTCGCGAAGACATCATTCGAGCGGTCGAGCGCATCGTCCAGGACGGGAAGGCCCGGGCAATTTCGATTGCAGGCAATAACGAGGGCGGAATTGACGGCCTCCATGAATCGCTACCTTACCGGCTGATACAGATCGCGAATAATCCGTTCGAGCCGAATCTTCAGAGATCGACGGAGACCATGCTGCGCAGGACGTTTGTCACGTATGGATCATTTTCGAGCGTCAATCCGTTTGTCGCAAGGCTAGGATCGGAGAAAGAAATACTGAACGGCCTTCACGAGATGGGATACCGGGGCGACCTCACCGAGATCGCCGCTGCCTTTGTGGTGGATTATGCGCTGGCAACGAACTCGGCAGGAGTCTCACTGTTTTCGATGTTTCGGAAGGAGCATCTTGCATTCAATCTGCTCCGGTCAACGCAAGTTCCAGCGCTTCATCAGCTCAATAGCATAGCCGCCGAGCTCTCGAACGGGCCGCGGCAAATCGAACGAATTTGCCACGGCACGAATGACCGGCGCGTCGAGAGATGCTGATGGCGGCTCGGGCGGTGTCTGCTGCCACGATAGGACATGCAGGTGCCGGTGTAGCGATCAAGTGCAGAGCCTAGGGGCAAGAGGTCTACTCCGTCATCATCATACAATCGGCGGCTGCGTGTGTTAGAATTGACGTCCCACGATACTACTCGCCAATGTTGTCGACGATATTCGACAGGCGCGCGGGCGGCCGGGAGGCGGCTAGCTTGAGCGTCTCGCTGAAGCATGCGTAGCAGGGCAGGCCAAAGGTGAGGGCGCCAAGCCGCTGCCGTCGCATTAAGGAGGTTGCCCCCGATCGCGGTTGCGCTTCGTGGGGCCGTTGGTAGATGCTCGGAGAGAGGCCATGTGCGGAATTGTTGGTGTCGTCGGGCGAGGCCCAGCCTCTGCTCTCCTTTTGGATGCGCTGAAGCGGCTTGAATATCGGGGATATGACTCGGCCGGTATTGCCACTCTCGAGGACGGTTCGCTGACGCGACGTCGCGCGGTCGGAAAGCTCGCAAACCTCAAGAATAGGCTCGACTCGGAGCCGCTTGCCGGGCGGATTGGAATTGGTCACACGCGCTGGGCAACGCACGGCCGTCCCGATGAGACGAATGCGCATCCTCACATGGTTGACGGCGTGGCGATCGTGCACAATGGGATCATCGAAAACCATCGAGAGTTGCGCAATGATCTCAAAGCGGCCGGCGCGCACTTTACGACCGAAACCGACTCCGAGGTGGTTGCGCATCTCGTCAGCCGCGAGCGGAAGAACGGATGCGAACCGGTCGCAGCGGTGCGTAAGGTGCTCCCGCGCTTGAACGGAACGTTCGCGCTCGCCTTCCTGTTCGAGGGGCACGACAATCTCCTGATCGGTGCCCGAAAGGGCTCGCCGCTTGCCGTCGGCTACGGGTGCGGCGAGATGTTTCTGGGTTCGGATGCGATGGCGCTCGCACCTCTGACCGACATTGTCGCCTATCTCGAGGACGGCGATCTCGCCGTCGTGACCCGGGAGCAGATCGAGTTTATCGACGTGAACGGCGCGCGTCTGCGCCGTGCGTCGGCCAAAATTGCCGGCGCGGCCGTGATTGTTCACAAGGGCGAGCATCGCCACTTCATGGCAAAGGAGATTCACGAACAGCCGGACGTGGTCGGGCAGACGCTTGCACAATACATCGCGCCCAACGGGACAATCAGGCTGCCGGCGGGCGTGGATGTGGACTTCGCGACAGTCGATCGCGTCTCGATTGTAGCTTGCGGCACCGCCTTCTACGCCGGTCTGATTGCGAGGTACTGGTTCGAGCGCTACGCCAAGCTCTCGGTCGAGATCGATATTGCATCGGAGTTCCGCTATCGCGACGTTCCGTTTGGCGCGGGCAATCTGGCGATTTTCGTGTCGCAATCCGGCGAAACGGCCGACACGCTCGCCTCGTTGGAGTTCGCCAAGACCCACGGCCAGCGCGTTCTCGCGGTCGTCAATGTGCAAACCTCGACGATGGCTCGTTCGAGCCACATCGTGATGCCCACATTGGCCGGTCCGGAAATTGGGGTTGCATCCACGAAGGCGTTCACCTGTCAGCTGGCAACCTTGCTCTGCATTGCGATCGCGGCCGGTCGCCGTCGCGGGGTGCTCTCGGCCGAAGACGAGCGCTCGCTCGTCCGATCCCTTGCCGAGATTCCAAGCTGTATGGCCCGCGCACTCGAACTGGAGCCGAAAGTCCATGAGCTCGCGCGCGAGATCGCCAGGGCCAGAGACGCTCTGTTCATAGGCCGGGGCACCAATTATCCGTTGGCATTGGAGGGAGCCCTCAAGCTCAAGGAGGTCACTTACATTCACGCAGAGGGCTATGCGGCCGGTGAGCTCAAACATGGACCGATCGCGCTGATCGACAAGGGCCTGCCGGTCATCGTCATTGCACCGTGCGACGCAACGTTCGAGAAGACCATGTCGAACATGCAGGAGGTGATCGCCCGTGGGGGGCGCATCATCCTGTTGACCGACCAGAAAGGTGCTTCACTCGCCGCATCCAGTGGTTGCTCGATCCTGGCGTTGCCGGATATGCCCCAGATCGTGGCGCCGCTGGCTCTCGCGGTGCCGCTGCAGCTCCTTGCCTATCACAGTGCCGCGATTATGGGGACCGACGTAGACCAGCCGCGGAATCTCGCGAAGTCGGTGACGGTCGAATAGATGGTCCGGTCGCGCCACTTCCGCTGCCCTTCCGCTTCAGAAAGAGGGGCTATCTGAATCAGAATGCCGGTCTGGACGCTCCGAATGGGTGCCTCTTTCGACCAGTCCTCGTTCTCGGCCGCTCGGCGTAGAATACGGCAGCCTTCGGACCCAGGTTAAACACCGACGTCCGTAGGGCAGGCGGCCCCGCTATATTGTAACCGCGTTGGCGGGGCCGCTGTTGCTCAAAACCAACCGCCTGCGCGCGCTCCGTAGCCGGATCCTCGCGGCGCCTCCGGCATCCGGCCGCAAGGACGGCCCGATCAGGGAGTAGTCCTTTCGGGTTATTGGAAGACCGTTCCGCTTCGAGATAGCTTCAGACAAGCCCGTCCGGTCGACGAGCTCGTTTGGCATCCTACGTGCGCTTGGCGAGGGATCATGTCGGTTCTGACGGGAACGGCCGGCGCGGACATTCGACGCGGTGATATGATTAAAGTCATCAAGGGGAGGCTGTTCCCGGCGCTCCTTTACGAGCAATATGAGGGCGGCGCCGCCGAAGATATTCCCGAGGGCGTCCGTGCGTATTGCCTCAAAGACAAAGTCTGGCGAACGATGCCTCCGGGCTTCCGCCCCTCCTAGCGCTTATTGGCGAAGCAGCATCGCAAAATGGCCGAGCCAGGCTCGGCCAAGTCAGTCGTGAGCGGGCCGGCGCCGCAACCTCCGCGGTAGGTCTGGACCGACGGCGGAGCGCTGTGTGTGCAGACTAGCTGCAGCTCAGCGGCAACGGCTGGTCGGGGTGCAACTCGTACCAATCGTAGCAATCTGGATAGGCGCCGTAGAATCCGTATCCGGATCGATAGTGACCAAAGCGGTGAAACGCATGCTGGCGCAGGCCGATGCCGCCGGCACGACCGCCGAATCCGAGATGTTCGCCGCCAAAGCCTCCCTCATGCGCCATGCCGCCGAAATGCGCGCCGCCGCCGAAGCCCATGTGTCCGCCGCCAAAGCCACCACCGCCAAAACCGGCGTGGCCGCCACCGCCAAAGCCACCACCGTGGCCCCCGCCGCCACCGCCATGCGCCTCCGCTACGCCGATGGCCAGGGTCGAGGCAAGCGCCGCGGTTGCCAAAATCATGATTGCTCGTTTCATGGGACACTCCTTTCGTGTCGATCTGCCTGGTCATCCATGCAGTCCGCTTCCGCGTCGTGCCGTCGCCAAAGCTCCTGATGACAAGGCTCGTGATGAAATGAGAGGTAGGAGCGATGCGCGGCAATCCCACTAAATTCGACTTCAGGAACGAGGCGCGCCGGTAGGGAAGGTGATCCTGCCGCGGGGGCCGCGGCCCACAGAAGGGGCGGGCTGAACGTTCAAGCCCGCCCCCGTCGTTCGATGAGGAGCGGCCGACCGAGGCGCCCGGCCGGCCAAGGAAATGCGGCGATCAGAAGCTGCCCGTGCCGGGCTCGCAAGGCACGTTGTTGCCGGTCCACGGCGCCGTCGCGAAAGCGCCGACGCGCGGCGCGGGAACGCAGACGCGGCCTCCCTGCTGATAGAAGGGCGCACCCGATGCGACCGTATCGGTTGTCATCGCGGGCTGTCGCATGACGGCATGGTGCTCGCGAGCCATGACGGGTCCCCCGAGCACGGCGGCTGCAATCAATCCCGTCGACAAGAGTTTGAGAGTGGTCATTCGGCTTCTCCTTGATGACATCAGGCCGACCAAGCGGCTCCCCATCAAAGTATGGACGGTCGGGCGTTGTCCAAATGCACGAATTGCTCACCGGATCTCAACGGCCTGTGAGCCGGCGCGGCGTTGCAAGCACGATCGTGCGAATGCGCAACATCCGTTGCCTTGAGAGTAACAGGGAGCGCATCACAGGCATATGTTCATGAAAGCGCAGTTCAGAATGGAGGCGGAAGATGATCACGACGACAGCGAGGCGTATGGCCATCGCGCTGGCCCTGTTGGCGACGGGCACGGCGCGCTTCCTGAATCGCTATTTAGTGGTGCCCCATTCTCCGCAGGACTATCTCGTCAGACAACGAGTGGCCTATGGCAGGCTGGCGCGGCGCCGCGCGTTCAGAGCGGGCGGGCATTGAACATGACGCCCCGGACCGCCGAGCCCGTGCTCCTCCGCCGCAGGCCGAAACGCCTCGCAGAACGTGGGAGCAGGATGATGACGCGGATTCTTCTGATCGAAGATGATGCCGAAACCGCCGAGGTGATCGTCGCCGAACTCGCCGATCGCGGTTTCGAGGTCCAATGGGCCCCTGACGGCGTCGACGGTCTCGATCGGGCGCGCGCGGCGTGTCCGGATGCCATGATCGTCGATCGCATGCTGCCCGGAATGGACGGACTGACCGTCATCGAGGCCCTGCGCAAGGATCGGGTCGGGACGCCGGTTCTGGTTCTGAGTGCGCTCGGCGCCGTGGACGATCGGGTACGCGGACTGCGTATGGGGGGAGACGACTATCTCACCAAGCCGTTCGCGATCATCGAGCTCGTCGCGCGCATAGAGGCATTGCTGCGCCGTCCGATGGACAGCCGCGAGACCACGTTGCATGTCGGGCCGCTGGAACTCGACCTGATCGAGCGGACCGCGCGACGGGACGAACGCGAGATCGACCTGTTGCCGCGTGAGTTCCGCCTGCTCGAATACATGATGCGCCGGAGCGATCAGTTGCTCACGCGCGCGATGCTGCTCGAAGAGGTCTGGAACTACAAGTTCGTTCCGGCAACGACGAATCTGATCGACGTGCATATGGGCCGGCTGCGCCACAAGGTGGACGGTCCCGGCGATACGCAGCTCATTCACAATGTTCGCGGCTCCGGCTTCATTCTGCGTTCGCGCGCATAGACACGCGAAACCCAGGGGCTCGCGGAGCACATCTCGGACGAATATCGAGTGCCGGTTCGATGCGCCAGATTCAGTTCATCCGTTCGAACACGTTCCTCTGGGCCCTGGCGGTGGCGGCCGCATTTGCGCTGTTCGTGGTCGGGCTGTTCGCGTTCACCTATTGGAAGCTCGACGACTATCTGATCGCACGATCCGACCGCATGATCACGACCCGGATCAACTTCATCGCCGATTTACCGTCGGCGCGCCGCATCGGAGCGATCTCCGATCACCTCGAGCAGGATTCCAGAGGTGTGCAGTACGCTGGACTTTTCAATGGTGCAGGCACCCGGCTTGCCGGCAACATCGACAGCTTGCCGCGCGCGCTCGATCTCGGCGGAGCGGCGCAGGGTGTGCGGCTCGACCTCATTGAGAAATCGGCGGTCCACGGACCGGTCATCAGGGTCGTGGGCAGGCGTCTTGAGAACGGCGACGTCCTGGTGATGGGACGGAACGTCGATGAGACGCGCGAAATCTCCAGTGTCGTTGGGCAGGCGCTCGCGCTTGGCCTGCTGCCGGCGTTCTGCCTCTGTCTGCTGGCCGGTGCGTGGCTGAGCGTTCGCGCCCAGAGACGCGTGGAAGAGGTGAACCAGCGGGTGCAGCGGATCGTGGCCGGGGAGTTGCGCGAGCGGCTTCCGGAGGACAATTCCGACGATCCGTTCGCGCGACTGGCCAGGATCGTCAACGGCATGCTCGCCGAGATGGAGACCATGATCAACGCGCTGGCCGGTGTCGGCAACGATATCGCCCATGACCTCAGGACGCCGCTCACGCGCGCACGCCTGGCGCTGGAGCGCGGCCGAACGCATGCGACCACCCTGGAGCAACTCCAGGAGGTCACGGACAAGGCAATGGCCGGAATCGATCAGTCGCTCGCGATCGTCACCGCCTTGCTGCGCCTCACCGAGATCGAGAACAGCCGCCGCACCGCCGGCTTCGGTAACGTTGCGCTCGACGAGATCCTGCGCGAGGTGTGCGATGTCTACGAGCCCATTGCCGAAGACAAGGGTATCGGGCTTGGCGTCGTCATCGATCGCAATGTGCAGGTGTGGGGCGATCGGGACCTGTTGTTCGAAGCGATGGCCAATCTCGTGGACAATGCCGTCAAGTTCACGCCGCCCGGCGGCCAGGTGAGGCTCGAACTGGTGTCGGAAGACGACACGGCGCTCGTGCGCGTAAGTGACACCGGACCCGGCATCAGCACGCAGGAGCGCGAAGCGGTGCTGCGGCGATTCTATCGCTCCGACAAGATGCGCAACACGCCGGGGGTTGGGCTGGGACTGAGCCTGGTGGCTGCCATCGTCAAGCTGCATGGCTTTCGATTGATCATCGGTCCGGCTCCTGGCGGGCGGATCGAGATCCTTGCCTGGACCGGGAGGGCGAGGAAAGCCGCCGCATGCCGGTCCCGCACCCCAACTCTCGCAACCGTCAACCAGATGTGATGCCGCTCATGATGCGCGATGTTCTCGATGCCAGGACATGCCGAATGTCTGAAGGCGAATTCAGGTTTGTTACGCTCAATTCAGTGGCCTCCTCCTTCGGAGGCTTTCTAGAGTCCGCTCGCCGGTTTCGTATGTGGGAGTGACAGATGCAGATCCGCCACGAAGTCGCGAGGAATAGTGCTGTGGCCGTAGCGGCCGGAGCCCCATCGCCCCCTTTCCTCAGCGCCTATTCCGCGGCCATCAAGCGCTATGAACTGCTTGAGCCCGGTCACGAGCAGCAGCTTGCACGCCGCTGGCAGGAGACGCGGGACCGCGGTGCCGTGAACGCGCTCGTCACGAGCCATCTCCGGCTCGCAGCCAAAGTGGCGCGCGGCTACAAGGGGTACGGTCTGCCCTTGGCGGACGTGATTGCGGAGGCAAATCTCGGCCTCGTCATCGCGGCGTCACGCTTCGAACCCGGCCGGGGTGCGCGGTTCTCCACCTATGCGGTTTGGTGGATCAAGGCCTCGGTTCACGAATACATCCTGCGCTCCTGGTCTCTGGTCAGGATCGGCACGACGGCAGCACAGAAGAAGTTGTTCTTCAGGCTCCGCAGCGAGATGAGGAAAGCCGCGGGCGGCGCTATGGCGGCGCTCACGCCCGATGTCGCCGAGACGATTGCAGAAAGGCTCGACGTCACGGCGCGTGAGGTGATCGAGATGGATTCCCGCCTGAACGGTGACATGTCGCTGAACGCGCGCGTTGGCGACGACGAGCAAGGAACCGAATGGGAAGCGTTGCTGGTCGATCAGGCGATCGACGCGGAGACGGTGCTTGCCGATCATGAGCAGACAGAGCGCCGTACCAACGCCTTGCGCGTTGCGCTGGGCATGCTCACGGCGCGCGAGCGTCATATTCTGGAGGCGAGGCGGCTGGCGGAATGCCCGGTTACGCTGGACCAACTCGGATTTGAGCTTTCGATCTCCAGCGAGCGGGTTCGGCAGATCGAGATCCGCGCCTTTGCCAAGGTCAGGCGAGCCGCAATTCTTGCCGTGCAGGATGCGGCGCGCAAGCGCCCCGACGGCGTCCCGGGCTCACGGCCGCGGGAGCTCACCGCTCCATGAGCGATCGAGAAGCGGTGATGCCGGTACGAATGATGTCTGTCCTGCCGCGGAGCATCTGAATTCGTTTTCATTTGAACGGATGCCCGCCCGTCCTCATCTGTTCAATGATCCCGCGCAACTTGCTTCAGGCAGAACCACCATGGGAATTGTTCGCTTCGCGCTGCGGTTTCCGCACACGTTCTATGTGCTTGCAGCGCTGATCCTGTTCCTCGGCGGCATCGCGATCTGGTCGATGCCGACGGACATTTTTCCGGAGATCCGCATTCCCGTCGTCACAGTGGTGTGGAGCTACACCGGCCTGTCGACGCCTGAGATGGAGCAGCGCGTCAGCACCTACAGCCAGTATTCGATCAGCGCCAATGTCAGCGGTATCAAGAACATCGAGGCGCAAACCCTCAACGGCCTGTCGGTTCAGAAGATCTACTTCCAGCCGGACGTCAATCTCGACCTCGCGATCTCGCAGATCGTCTCGGCAACCAACGCCATCCGCGCCCTGATGCCGCCGGGCATTCAGCCGCCGATCATCGTGCAGTTCAATGCATCGAGCGTACCGGTGCTGCAGCTCAGCCTCGAGTCCAATAGTCTGAACGAGCAGCAATTATACGATTTCGGTATCTATCGTATCCGGCAGCAATTGGCGCCTGTTCCGGGCGTGACGTTGCCCACGCCTGCCGGCGGCAAGTACCGCCAGATCATGGTCGACATCGATCCGAACAAGCTCCTGTCGCGCGGATTGACGCCGCTCGACATCGTCAATGCGGTGAACACCCAGAATCTGACCCTGCCCACCGGCACGGCGAAAATCGGTAACACCCAGTACACCGTTCGAACCAACGCCACGCCGGCCTCGATCAAGGATCTCAACATGATCCCGGTCAAGTTCGTGAACGGGGCCACGATCTTCCTGAAGGACGTGGCCCAGGTCCGGGACGGCTCCCAGGTCCAGCAGAACATCGTGCGCGAGGACGGTCATCGCGCCGTCCTGCTCAGCGTGATCAAGAACGGAAATGCCTCGACGCTCGCTGTCGTCAATGGGGTGAAGAAAGCCTTGAGTTCGATTCGCGCGTCGGCTCCTGCAGGGCTGAAGATCAACGAGCTGTTCGACCAGTCGGTTTTCGTCACCCATTCGGTCGATGGCGTGCTGCGCGAGGGCGCGATCGCGGCCGGCCTCACGGCGCTGATGATCCTGCTGTTTCTGGGATCGTGGCGATCGACATTGGTCGTCTTGATCTCGATCCCGCTGGCGATGCTGTCTTCGCTGGTCGTGCTGTATTGTCTCGGCGAGACCTTGAACACGATGACGCTCGGCGGGCTTGCACTCGCGGTCGGCATCCTGGTCGACGATTCGACGGTGACGATCGAGAACACGCACCGGCTCTGGACCGAGGAAGGCCTGCCGTTGGCTGATGCGACACTGCACGGGGCGGCTGAAATCGCGGTGCCGACGCTCGTCTCCACGCTCGCCATCAGCTGTGTGTTCACCTCGGTCGTATTTCTGGAAGGGCCGGCCAAATACCTCTTCACCCCGCTGGGTCTGGCGGTGGTGTTCGCGATGCTGGCGTCGTATGCGTTGTCGCGAACGCTGACGCCGATCACCATTGGCCTGCTGCTGAAGGGCGAACGGCGCCATGGCGAGGGCGGAAGCCGGTCGGGCATCTTCGGCCGCGCCTCTGCGATGTTCGAGCGCGGATTCGAACGCCTGCGCAACGGCTATTCCGATTTGCTGTTGACGTTGCTTCGACATCGCGTCGTCGTGCCGGTCGTCGCGGTGCTGGTGCTGGCGCTCGGCGCCACCATGTTCGTCTATGTCGGCAGGGACTTCTATCCCCTGATCGACGGAGGCCAGATCCAGCTCCACGTTCGCGCGCCCGCGGGCACCCGCATCGAGAAGACGGAAGCGATCTTCCAGGCGGTCGAAGACAAGATCCGCCGAGTGATTCCGGAGCGGGACCGGGCGCTGATCGTCGACAATATCGGGCTTCCGGCGCGTCCCTATAATCTCGCATTCACCGACGGCTCGACGATCGGCGTGAACGACGGCACCATTCTCGTGTCGCTCAAGGACGGACACAAGCCGACCGCGGACTACGTCAGGAAGCTGCGCCAGGTGCTGCCGGCGGCATTCCCGGAGGACACGTTCTATTTCCAGGCGGCCGATATCGTGACGCAGATCCTGAACTTCGGCCTTCCGGCGCAGATCGATGTCCGCACGGTTGGCTACGGCGCCAACAATCTGTCCGTGGCCAAGGAGCTGCAGAAGTCTCTCGCGGCAATTCCCGGTGTCGTCGATGCGCATCTGCAGCAGGAGGTCGATGCTCCCGCGTTCTATGCCGACATCGACCGCACGCGGGCCGCGCAGCTGGGGCTCAACGCCAGCACGGTGGCGACCAATATCAATGTCAGCCTCAGCTCGTCGGCTCAGGTCTCGCCGAACTTCTGGACCGATCCGACGTCGGGCATCCCGTATTACCTGGCGGTGCAGACGCCCGAATACAGGGCCAATTCGCTGAACGCACTGGGAAACACGCCGGTGTCGGCCTCGGTTGCCGCGAGCGGGCAGACGGTGCCCGGCCTCCTCAGCAATGTCGCGACGTTCAAGCGGGGGAGCGTCCCCACCAATTCGAACCAGGCCAACGTCCAGCCGGTGTTTGACGTCTATGCAAGCGTCCAGGGCCGCGATCTCGGCGGCGTCGCGGCCGATATCGACAAGGTCACGTCCACACTCCAGAAGCAGCTCCAGCCGGGCAATTCGATCCAGGTCCTGGGACAGATCCAGAGCATGAATCAGTCGTTCCGCAATCTCGGACTCGGCCTGCTGTTTGCCGCCATCCTGGTCTACCTGCTGATGGTCGTGAACTACCAGAACTTCGGCGATCCCTTCGTCGTCATCATGGCGCTGCCGGCTACCTTGTGCGGCATCGTGACGATGCTGTTCATCACCGGAACGACGCTGAACGTGCCCTCGCTGATGGGAGCGATCATGGCGGTCGGCGTTGCCTCCGCGAATTCCATCCTGCTCGTAACGTTCGCGCGTGATGAGCAATTGAAAGGACATTCCGCGTTCCAGGCAGCGCTGAGCGCGGGCCGCACCAGGATCCGTCCGGTCCTGATGACTGCCGCCGCGATGATCGTGGGCATGATCCCGATGGCGCTCGGAGGTCCGGGCGAGGAGCAGAACGCCGCGCTCGCGCGCGCGGTGATCGGCGGACTGCTGTTCGCGACCCCGACGACATTGCTGATCGTGCCGTACCTCTTTGCCATGCTGCGCAAAGGTAACGATGGCAAGCCTCACCACGGCGTATTCGAGGAGCAACCGGAATGAGCGACGTTCGTGTGCGGACCAATGACGACGAGGCAAGGGACCCGCCCGACGCGGAGAGCCGCCGGATCGTCGAGCTCCCCGGCAAGGGCGCGCCATCCGGACGCCGTTACGGCGGCGCGCTGCTCGGAGGAGGGATGCTTCTGCTGCTCGCGGGCGGTCTCGGCATTGGCGGCTGGCGGCACTATCAGGCGGCGCGTGAGGTCGCTGCAGTGGCGGAGCAGGTGAGAACCGCCATTCCGGAAGTGCGGGTGGCGGCGGTCCGGCCCAGCGGGGACCTGATGAAGGTTACCTTGCCGGCGACGACGACCGCGTTCGAGGCAGCGAATATCTTCGCGCGGACCAGCGGCTATATCGAAAAGCGCTATGTGGATATCGGCGATCGCGTCAAGAAAGGCGATCTTCTCGCGGAAATCACCGCTCCGGAGCTCGACCAGCAGATCGCCCAGGCCCAGGCGACGTTGGCCCAAAACCAGGCCGCCTTGCAGCAGGCGCAAGCGAGCCGGGAGCTTGCCGACGTCACCAACGCGCGGGACAGCAATCTGGTCAAGCAAGGTTGGCTGACGGCACAGCAGGGGGACAACGATCGTCTCACCCTGCGTGCACAGCAGGCGGCCGTGGGCGTCGCCCAGTCGAACATCACAGCGCAGGAAGCCCAGATTCG
This sequence comes from Bradyrhizobium sp. Unk1, assembly GCF_059512345.1. Taxonomy (NCBI): domain Bacteria; kingdom Pseudomonadati; phylum Pseudomonadota; class Alphaproteobacteria; order Hyphomicrobiales; family Nitrobacteraceae; genus Bradyrhizobium; species Bradyrhizobium sp. Unk1. The sequence goes on along the minus strand of NZ_JCAMOP010000001.1, from coordinate 76,347 downwards.
AGTCCTCCAGCAGGAGAAGGCCTATCAGCGCGTGGTGGCGCCGTTCGACGGCGTGATCACACAGCGCAACGTGGACAATGGCAGCTTGGTGCAGGCCGGGTCGACCTTCATGTTCACGCTGATGCATTCCAACGTGATCCGAACCCAGGTCTTCGTGCCGCAGGACGAGGCCTTCGGAGTCGCGCCGGGCGTCGACGCGGATATTCGCGTCCCCGAGATTCCGGGGCGGACGTTTCCGGGGAAAGTCACACGTATCGCAAGCGCATTGCAGCCGGGAAGCCGGACTCTGCTGACCGAGATCGACGTGCCCAATCCGGACGGTGCCTTAAGTCCCGGTATCTACTGCACGGTCGAGCTGTCGATCCCGCGCAAGACGCCGTCGATGACAGTCTCGTCCGATGCGCTCGTCTTCGATCAGAACGGTCTTCATGTCGCGGTCGTGCGGAATGGCACCGTTCATCTGCAGCACGTCGCGATCGCAAGGGACTTCGGCACCACGGTTGAAGTGCGCGAGGGCCTCCAGCCCGGCGATCAGGTCGTGCTCAATCCGGCGGTGAACCTGGCGGAGGGCAGCAAGGTCACCATTCGCAAGGTCGAAGTCAGTTAGGAGCACAGGCATGATCCGGGCCGTGCTCGCAACAATGATCGTCCTGCTGTTGGGCTGTTCCTCGAGTGAGGCGCAGGTCTCAACGATGGGCACTACGGCGATGGGCCTTCCAACCGTACCGGGGGCGATCGTCACTTCGCCGCTCAATAGTCCGGGTCCGTTTTCCGCAACGACCGAGCCTGGCGCTCCCGACACGACGCTGGCGCCTGTTCCGCTCGCCTCGGATCCGACGACGCCGGGCACGGTCGTCGTCTGCGCCACCCCATTGACGTCTCCGATGCCGGTGCCGGCGACCCCGATCGTATCGAGCATCGGCTCGTCAGCGTCAGGCATCGGCGCTCCGCTATTGCCGGTCACAGGGCAAACCGCCAGCACCACCGGAACAATTCCCGCAGCGGCACCGGCGGGAACGGGGACGACGGTCGCATGCAGCTCGACGCCGGGAGGCCTCGCGGCGAGCGCTGCGACCCTGCCGCTCTCGATCCCGCAAGTGTCGTCCAGTCTCGCGCCCGGCACGATCGTGGCGGACACCAGCGCCGCTGGCGGCACGGGCATCGATCCAAACGCCGCCGTCATGCCGAGCCCGAACAGCACGGCCTGCGCGGAAGGCGTCTCGATGAACCTCGCAGCGCCTGCGACCGTGTTGCCGGCCAACGCCTCAGGCGCGGCGCCAACGCCGGGAGTGTCGCCGATCTTGCCGCCGGGATGCTGAGGCGGCGCCGCTACAGGACTCCCGCCGCACCGCGTGCGGATCGGGCGACGACACGTCGGCTCGCGTAGCCTTGGCCGTACCGGCGCTTCACGTTGCCGGGCGTAGCTTCAAGACTTCGGCGTCGGGCGGCAGCATCGTTCCACCGTCCCGGTATTTCCAGTCCACCATCACGCCCTTGTTGCCCCGTACAGCGGTGCGGCCGACGAAGGTCCCCATGGTGCTCTGATGGTCGATGGAACGCCAAATCGCCCGGCCGAACGGCGTTTCGAAGCCGACGTTGCCAAAGCCGTCGGCCATCGCCTCGGTATCGAATTTCCCAAGCTTCGCAATCGGTGCCACGATGGAGCTGATCAAGGCGTGACCGACCACGGACCCCATCGTGGGAGCCTCGCCATATCGCGCGGAATAGGCCGACACGAAGGCGCGGTTGGCATGATCCAAAACCTCGGTCACCGGATAGCCGGTCACGATCCATCCTTCCGGCGCGTCCTGCCCGAGGGGAAGAAGGTATTCGGGTTCGCCGGTCGTGAACGATACGACGTGTCGCCCTTCGAACAGGCCGCGGTCATTGCCTTGCCGGACAAATCTGGCGAGATCGGGTCCGAAGGTGACGTTGAGGATCGCTTCGGGTTTCTGCTGCGCGAGAGCGTTGACGACCACGCCGGCATCAATGGCGCCCAGCGGCGGCCACTGACTGTTGATGAACTCGACGTCGGGACGGCGGCGGCTGAGAAGCTGCGTGAACCATCTTACGGCCGACTGCCCGTATTCGTAGTTCGGGGCGATCGTCGCCCACCGCGTCGCCTTCAATTGAGCTACCTCCTCCACCAGCATGGCTGCCAGCATGTATGTCGAGGGGCGGAGCCGGTAACAATATCGATGTCCTTGCTCCCAAACGAGAGCGTCGGTGAGCGGTTCGCTTGCCACGAAGAGGATCCGGTTTTGCCGGGCGAAGTCGCTGATCGCCAGTCCGACATTCGACAGATATGCGCCGGCCAAAAGATCGACGTCATTCCGCCGCACCAGTTCTTCGGCGGCACGCAGCGCGACGCTCGGCTTGCCTTCGTCGTCCCGGCTGATGACCTGCAGCTCTCGCCCGAGGAGGCCCCCGCTCGCATTCAGCTGTTCGACCGCCAACTGCCAGCCGCGACGATAGGGCAGGGTAAACGCGGGCGCGCTGCTATAGGAGTTGATCTCGCCGATCCTGATCGGTCTCGTGCCCTGGGCGCGGATGATGCCGGGCGAAAACACCGACGCGCCAACACCGCCTAAGACCTGTCGTCGGGAGATGCTCATCTGGTAGGATCCGGAGGATTGAGTGTGAGGGCTGGTCCAGCGCTGCAGGACATGTCGTCCCGGTCGAAAGATCAGCAACCTAGTGGCAGGTGCAGGACGCGGGCCCGTCGTCGCCGCAGGTCGAAATCGAGATGCCCGGACTTGCAGCGAGACCGCGCGCAAAGGCGAGCGCGGGAAGATCGACCTCCCGATCGAACAGAGCGCTGACCGGACCGACCAGATCGAGCGCGGTCTGCTGGCGGTCCGACGCCGCCATGATCCTTGCCCAGGCTGCCGCGACTTTCAGCTCGTAGAAGCGGCATTGCTGCTCTCTGGCAACGAACAGGCCCTCGGAGAACAGGACTTCCGAGCGGGACTGATCTGACGATCCATCGGCAAGCAGGATCTCGCCCTTGATCCGCAGCAGATCAGCAAGGCACCACAATTGCTGGCCTTGCCGGGAGATAGTCAGGGCTTCTTCCACGGCGGCCAGGGCTTGCGCAGTCTCGCCGACCGCGAACAGTCCTTCGGCGAGCGATCCGAGAAATTCGGGATTGCGCATCAGCCAACCGTTCTCGGCCCGCGCTTTCAGTCCGCTGCGCAGCAGCTCTATTCCATCGTGATGTCTGCCTTGCAGGACGAGCAACTGCCCCTTCAGGCAGGACGTCCAGCTCGTCCAGAAAGCTATTCCCTCGCGCGTGACGAGCTCGAGGAGAGACGCTATCGCCTGATCGGCAGTGGCGACATCATGCGTCATCAGCGCAATGGGGCACACGGCGTTCCGCAGCGCGTAAGCGATAGCGAGCTTGTCCTTCTCCCGCTGCGCCTCCTCGAGGCATTCCGCGGCCAGGGATCTGCTCTGGGCGATCTTTCCCTGGAGCAGCAGCACGCGGGCTAACATGGCCTTTGCCAGGACGCTCTGGTTGAGCAGGAACCACATCTGGTTCGTGCCGTCCTTCAATCCGTGAGCCGAGTGGTCCAGGGACAGGGTCAGTTCGCGTCGAGCTTCCTCCTGCGCGCCGTAAAAATGGGTGGCGGCGCCGATCAGGCGGCGGCCTACCGTCTCGTTGGCGGGGTTTCCCGTGCGAAGGGCGATCTCCAGATATCGCTCTCCGACACTCTTGGCCGCGTCGTATTGGCCCGAGTTGAGATTATAGCTCCACAGCGTCCAAACAGCCTTGAGCTGAAGCTCGAGATCGGACAGCTCTTCGCCGAGCGCAAGGCCGATGTTCAGGGCCGCTTTCATGCGATCCGCCGAGCCAGTCGTATTGAGAAGCGCGAACCCCAGCGCGACATAGAGCTGCGCCTTGAGCCTTGGATTGCAGGTCAGCTTTCCGTCGAGATGGGCGAGAGCGTGCTCGATCCGGGTCGAGCATTCCATGAAGGACAGCAGTTGCATCCACACCGGCACAAAGCCGGCCGTTAGCTCTACGCCGAGCGCGGCATCGCCGCCGGGGGCGAAGGCCCAGTCGAGCGCCGCATGCACGTTTCCAATTTCCTGGGCAAGGCGGGTGAGATCGTCGGAGGCGGGGGAGGCATCGCCAAGTGGCATGATGAGCTGCCTGAGAAAGCCCGCATGCCGTCTGCTGGCCTGCTCGCACAGCCCTGCTTCTGCCAGCTTCTCCAGGGCGTAAGCGCGGGTGGTCTCAAGCAGACGCCACCGCCCTTCGAAGGAGGGATCGAGCGAGACCAGCGATTTTCCGACCAGATTGAACAGTGTTTCGATGACGTCCGACCGGGACAACGCGTCGTCCATCATTGCAATGGCCGCATCGAGAGTGAAACCTGCCGGAAACACCGCGAGCCAGCACAACAGCCTTTGCTCGTCGGGCGACAACAGATCGTAGCTCCAGTCCAGCGTTGCTCGCAGGGTCTGGTGCCGCGGCAGCTGGTCCCTGCGGCCGCCGCTCAGCAACTCCATTCGCCTGTCCAGGCGAAGCAAGACGGTGTCTACCCCAAGATTCGCGGCCTGAGCCGCGGCAAATTCCAGCGCAAGCGGAATTCCGTCGAGCCGGCGACAGATGGCAGCCACTTTCAGCAGATCGTCCGCGCCCGGAGCGAAGTTCGCGCGGAGCGCCCGTGTGCGAGTGACGAAGAGCTGCACGGCGCTTGCCTGCAACAGCAAACCGGGATCGCGCAAACCAGAGTCCGGAACCGACAGCGGCGGGATCGCCGCGACGTATTCGCCATCGATGCGGAGGCCTTCCCGACTGGTCGAAAGAATAGTGACATTGGGACAATAGCGAAGTGCAGCACTCGCGATCTGTGCAGCGATGTCGATGACATGCTCGCAATTGTCCAAGATGAGAAGCAGACGCCGTGACCCGATGGCCTGGGCGATGCAGGCGGCCGAAAACTCCTTGTCACTCAAGGCCAGCTTGAGCGCACGGGCGGTGGTCGATGTCGCAAGTGCCGGATCATGCAAGGTCGCGAGCTCGACCAGCGCCACCGAACCATCGAATGAGGATGCGGCCCGGCGCGCAAGTTCGATGGCTAGCTTTGTTTTCCCGATGCCTCCCGGGCCGACCAAAGTCACGGCCCGATATGCGAACATCAGTTCGGCAATTTCGCTCACGCAATCCTCGCGCCCGATAAGAGGAGCGCGCGTGTTCGGCAGGTTATTCGAAAAGGATTCGATGGCCGGGACGGATACCGTTGTCGCCGCGGGCTGATCCAAATGACCGCTTCGCCAGGTCCCGGCGAGGGTATATCCACGGCCCGAGATCGTCTTGAGGAGATCGCGATCTTTGCCCAGCGCCTTGCGGACGGCGGAGATATGGACCTGGAGCGTGTTGTCCTCGACGGCCAGGCCTGACCAGACACTTCCGATCAAATCATCCTTGGTCACCAAATGACCGGCGCAACCCGCCAGTTTCTCGAGAATCTCGAATGCGCGGCTTCCGATCGGCACCGTGATGTTGTCGCACCTCAGCTCTCTCCGCTGGCAATCGATGAGCCAGTTACCGAAAGAGTAGGTTCGTACAGCGGGCGAAGGCGACATAAGGGGGGTCCGTGAATCAGCTTCACTGCCGCAATCTAGGAGAGTGACGAGACCCCCAAAGATCACCGCCCCTGCAAGATTCTGAAAGCGTCAGTATGCCCAGGTGTCCTACAGGGGAGGCCGTTGGGGTGTCAAGACGACCTTCTCAGTAGGCGGCTGTTCGCCATGGCTCGATGCATGCGTCGGAAACGCTCGTTGCCTGCTACACGAGTTCGTGAGGACGAATGGGAGTGCCAAAATGGGAGAGCGGGCCGGAAGGAGCGTGCAGCACATCCCGACAGCAGCACAGGGCAGGGGATTTCGCGTCGCGACGGTTCAGAAGCTCGGCAGCCTGCTTGGTCTCTTCGTTATCGATCGGTCGAAGCAACACCTGTTCACATCGCGACTTGCAGGATGTCGCGCGGCATCTCGGTTGAAACGATGGCACGACGTATCGCTTCGACGGTGTCGGCATGTCGGCGAAGGAGAGCCTGAAGTTTCCTGATTTTGCGCCTCTTAACTCGCGATCGGGCCATACCTTGCTACCTTACTCTTCGATCGATGCGCTTCGCCGGAATGGGGCGTCATCGTTTGGATTATCCTTGCCAGAGTAAGATCATGTCTCAGCCAATATCGTCACGACAACCGAAGCATGGCTACACCCAGGCGACCGTCGCCGCGGACGAAACAGATTTCCGCTCGGCCATCACAATGGCGTCGATTGCGCCGCTTCCGAAGGTCATCGCCCCCGCCATCGTTTCGGGCAGGGACGATCTGTCCCCCCTTGATGCAACGACGATTGCCTTCGAGCGGCTCGGTCTGGTCATTGCGATCGAAGGGCGGCCACGGCGCAGCTCCAGCATATCCCCGTGTAATCCGGCGCGCGACACGACACCCAACTCTGTGACAACGGCGCCCATTTGTAACGACGATGATCCGGTGGTTCAGCGCCTGTCCGAAGCGCTCGTCGCGGTGGAGCGATTGAAGGCCACCGATAGCGCTCTTTGTGTCGACGCCCTGCGATTTGCCGTCATTGCCCGGCTTCTTGCCTTGCGGTCCGAGGCGCAGCCGAAGTTCGACGAGCGAGCCCGCGTCGGCCAATGCAGTTCTGAAAGGCCGGTCCAGGGATTGCAGAGGTGGCGGCTCAAGCGGGTGCTCGACTATATCGAGACTCACTTCCGCAAGAAAATCGTGCTGGCGGATCTTGCCGCGGCCGCCGGCCTGAGCCGGATGCATTTCGCCGCCCAATTCCGCGCCGCGACGGGTTGCAGGCCGCACGAATATATCTTGCGGCACCGCATACAGCGCTCCAAGGACTTGTTGCTGGATTGCGAGATGCCGATTGTTGAGGTCGCGCTCACAGTGGGTTTTCAGAGCCAGGCCCACTTCACGACGACGTTCAGGCGCTTCGCAGGTGACACGCCAAGTCGATGGCGAGATGCCGCTGCGGCCGGGGTCGATCTTTGATGCCATCGCCGCGAGCGGCCCCATGGGGGCGGAGACTGCAACGACGAAGTTGGTGCAGCCCGCGATGGAGCTGGCATCGCATCCGATAAATATGTGGGTTGACGGATAGCGATGGCCGGTCGGAAGAACGGGGCTTCATAGGGCCGCCATTCCTCCTCCAGTCACGTCCGTGAGACGGAAGCCAAACGCCGAGATGAACTTCTTCAAGTCAGCGCTGACGATTGCCTCGCGGTAAGGGGGCTCGCCCCGGTTGGGGTGCTCAATAGCCCGACTTGGGCTCGCACGGAGGCCGACGCCAGGGGTCGCTCGCGTACGCACCGACGTCGGGAGCGCGAACACAGTTGCGCTTGGACGTCACCGGAACGCGCTGAACCGACGCATAGGCGTCGGCATCGGTCCGACGCGCCTGGTTGTTGCCTTCACGAGCCATCGCGGGGGAGGCGATCATGGCCGCAACCATCAGTCCGGCCGACAAGAGCTTCAGTGTAGTCATTGCACGTCTCCTTGACAAAGCGACGCCGGGAACGCCTCGGCTCGCCTGCCAGACATGTGTACGCATGTGTCGGATGAGCAGTATCAATTGAACGATCATTTTCGCCTTTGCACGAAGTCGTCGGCCGTGCGTTATCTCGAACGCGGTCGCTCGCTAGCCGGGCGAAAGCGTTATCTGGTCCGCATGGCCATTCATGAGCGGACCGAACCATTCCCACTTCTCGCCGGTGAAGCGCATCATTTGGAGATGCTCGATCGGGTGAAAATCCGTCGGCGATGTCTTGACCCGGACGCCGGGAATATAGGCCGCACCCTCGATGTCGAGGTCCGTCGCCACCTGCATGATCCTCTCGCGCGTGAGATCGTCGCCACAGCGCCTCAGCACCTCAACGAGCGCGCTCGACATATTGAATGCCACCAGCGGGCCGCTTTCGGATCTATCTGCGTCCGGATAGTATTTCGCCATGAACGCGCGAAAATGCTGCATGCCCGGGTATGAGTCCCACTGCGGGTCGGTCACGTCCATCTGGTAACCCGCACTCAGAACTCCCTTCGCGTTGTCCAGTCCTGCGAGCGTCAGCACCGAGCCGACCGAAACCGAGACGTTCGTCATGATGTGGACGGGATGCCAGTCCAGCTCGGCGAGCTTCCTGATCGCCTGAGCCGCGAATTTTGGCGTGGCGACATTGATGAAAATGTCGGGGGCGGCCGCCTTGATCGCCACGATCTGCGAGTCGATTGTCGGCTCGCTGATTTCATATGGCAGGCTCGCAACCACCATTTGCGCGTACCTGTCTTGCAGCACGTCCTTCAGGCCGGCCAGATAATCGCGTCCGAAGTCGTCGTTCTGGTAGAGGATGCCGATCCTGGCGCCGGGGTGATGTGTCAGGATATAGTCTGCGTAGATGCGTGCCTCGGTTCGGTAGCTCGGTAGCCAGCCGATCGTCCACGGAAAGTGGACGGGATCAGCCCAGCGAGATGCTCCCGATATGGCGAACAATTGCGGCACGTGGCGATTGTTCATGTACCTTTGAATGGCGGCGTTGCTCGCGGTACCGAAGGGGGCGAAGATCGCGAGCACTTCGTCGTCCTCGACGAGCCGTCGTGCCTGCTCGACCGCCTTGGACGGGTTGTAGGCATCGTCGTAGGAGATGAACTCGATTGTCCGGCCGTTGATGCCGCCGTTGTCGTTGACCATGCGAAAATACGCACTCATCGTCCTGCCGATGATGCCGTAAGCCGATGCCGGGCCGCTATAGGGCATGATGTTGCCGATCCTGATCTCGGTGTCGCTCGCGCCGGGATCGTATCGCTGTTGCGCAGAGGCGCTGGCTGCGCCGGCTGCAAATATGACGGTGACGACCGCTAGTGTTCGCAGACGCCTCGCAATGCCCGGACTCAAATGGCCAATTCCACTGGTGATCAAGCGATGCCTCCATGGCGCTGCTGGTCATCGTGCCTGCCGGGCGGCGGTATAGCGCCAATGGAGGGCCTGCTCGTCCAACAGTCGATAGCCGGAGTGTAGCGCGGGACCCGCCGCGAGCCGGATTACAGAAGCTGAAGAACTGTGAAGTTTTACAATGGTGTGCGTAGGATTGGCCCGTCACCGGCGCCCGACCTGGGGGGCCTTCTACGCCGTCGTGGCGAACAAACGTTCGGGGCCGATGATATCTATCGAGGCTCCGGACCCGCGGCGTGCGCCGCATGGCGCGGTCGCACTCCGAGCGGGGGCACGGACAGGCATGGTTACGCGGCAATTCGCCTTTGCGTGTTGCCGCCGCTCACCGATGCCCGTGGCGGTTGTAGATCTGGCCCGCTCCGAACACCGGAGCCGCGCCACCGGACCGCTCGAGACCCATTCGTCCTGCCGGCGTCAATGCGCCGCCATTCAGCACGTCGCGGTTGGGATACATTGATGCAAATGCGGCGGGCTCCTGATCGGCATAGGACCAGGCCGCGGAGGCGGACGATATCGTTGCCGTTGAGAGCAGCACTGCGGCGATCAGGGTTTTGAATGCACTCATAGCGATTCTCCATTGCTTGTGATGTGCGGAGAGTCGCTTGGCGATGGTCGCTGCTCGGCTGGTGGCGTTTCCGGAATTGCTTTCTATACCGGGCTATATAGGCAGTCCGGCCGGAAAACCCCGCTTGCAGTGCATCACTCCTGCGAGAAGATGACGGGAATATCAGGCAGGGCGCGCGGTTACCAAGGTCTGATGCGTCCTCGAAGCCGAACTTTGTCACAATTGTCATAGTTGCTCGCGCGATCGTGCATGGTTGAATCGTGTGCGAGGTCCAGTTCTAGGTGCAGGTCATACAACATGAGGAGTGTGAGCCATGAGACTGCTCTGGTGTCTCTGCGTCGTCGCCAGCCTTGCGCTCTCGGGCGTTGCATCTGCCCGCGGCGGCGGCATGGGATCCCACATGTCGATGGAGAGCGGCGGCGCGCTCGGTACCAGCGCTGCTGCGCCGGGAACGAACTCGCTCGGCACCGCGCTCCCGTCATCGGAGGGGGTTGGTCATCCGACGAAGGGACCGCTGCTCGGCTCGGATGCGACCATCGACAAGGAGGACGCACGGGTCGAGAAAATGCTGGAAGGATCCATCTGTCGCGGCTGCTGACGCGCGAGCATTGCGATATTTGCGGCGAATGTCTGGCGGCCTTGGTCGCCGGACACGTTGTGTATTTTGAAAGCGTTGGTGATACGCTGGGCGCAAGATCAAGCAACTGCCTGGGGCTATGCCGATGATGGCCGAGCCAAGCCAGCGCCCCGTCTACGCCTGCGCTGAATGGGAGATCGATCTTGCCAGACGCGAACTGCGCTCGATGGGAGAGTCCGTTCCTCTGGGCGGTCGTGCCTTTGAGATCCTTGCGGAATTGGCTCAGGCCGAAGGCGGGCTGGTCACCAAGAATGACCTGACGGAGCGTGTCTGGCGCGGCGTCTTCGTCGAGGAGAGTGCACTTCGGGTCCATATCGCGGCGATCCGGAAGGCCTTTGGTTCGGATCGTGACATGCTGGCGACAACGGTCGGCCGGGGCTATCGCCTGCTGGGTTCATGGCGGACCCGGCAGATGGATGCCCCGCTACAATCTGCCGCACCCCAGCCACTGCCGTCGACCAACATTCCCAATGCATCATTCGTTCTCATCGGCCGCACCACCGCGCTCGCGCGTTTGTGGGACCTTCTGTCGGCTTATCGCGTCGTGAGCCTCGTCGGGCCTGGCGGGATTGGCAAGACAGCACTTGCACTACAAGCCGCCAGGACGCTGCCAGCCGGTTTTGCGGCCGACCGGTTGCTGGTCGAATTGGCCTCGCTGCCCGATCCCAAGCTCGTGTGCTCGGCCGTCGCCAGTATGCTCGGTATCAAGCTCGAAGGGGAGGAGATCACCCCGGATTCCATCGCGCGCGCGATTGGTGCCAGGCCGTTGTTGCTCATTCTCGACAATTGCGAGCATGTCGTTGATACCGTGGCCCAACTTGCCGAGACGATCGTCAGCCACTGCTCCGGAACGACCATCCTGGCGACAAGTCGCGAAGCGCTACGCATTGATGGCGAACAGGTCTATCGCGTTCCGCCCCTGGGTGTGCCGCCCGAAGTCCGGCTCGGATCTGATGCCGCATCGGCCTACACGGCGGTGGAATTGTTCACGACCAGAGCGAAAGCGCTGGGCTCCAGCTTCGCGCTCGACGAAGAGAACCTCGATGCCGTCGCAGCCATCTGCCGCCGGCTGGATGGCATTCCGCTCGCGATCGAGTTCGCGGCGGCACGCGCCGTGATGCTCAGTCCGCCGAAGATCGCGGCACTTCTCGACGACCGGTTCAAATTTCTGACGACCGGCCGGCGTACCGCGTTGCCCCGGCAGCAAACGCTTCGCGCGACGCTCGACTGGAGCTACGATCTACTGCCGGACGCCGAGGCGCGAGTCCTGCGGCGGCTCGGCGTGTTTGCCGGAGAATTTCTGCTCGATGCCGTGATCGCGGTCGCGAGCGAAGGGATGGGCGATGTCACCGCGGAGCTTGCCAACCTGGTGGCAAAGTCGCTCGTCCTTGCGGATATTCGCGGCGAGCGCCCGTACTATCGCCTGCTGGACACCACGCGCGCCTACGCGCTGGAAAAGCTTCACGCCAACGGCGAATTTCCCGGCATAGCGCGCCGCCAGGCCGGATACTATTGCGGGTTCTTTGTGAATGCGGAAGCTGACAGCGAAGTGAAGCCGCAGGCGGAGTGGCTCGGCTTCTATGGCCAGCACATCGACAACGTACGATCCAGCCTCGATTGGGCTTTCTCGCCCGGCGGAGATGCGCAGATCGGAGTGGCGCTGACCGCAGGGGCCGTTCCGTTATGGGTACAATTGTCGCTCCTCGCCGAGTGCCGCGAGCGGACCGAACTGGCGTTGGCCAGCCTCGACGACAGCGCCGCGGGCGCATTGCGGCTCCGCATGCAATTGTCGGCCGCGCTTGGCTGGTCACTGATGTACGGCGTCGGCAGGGCTCGGGAGGCCGGTCCGGCCTGGGCTGCGACCCTGCAGCTGGCCGAGCAGCTCGGCGACAGCGACTATCTGTTGCGTGCGCTTTGGGGGCTGTGCATCGATCAATTCAACAACGGCGAGTTCCGCAAGGCGTTGGAATTCGCGCACCGCTTCGCGGATATCGTGGCCGATTCCAACAATTCCGTCGACCGGATGATGGGTGATCGGCTGCTTGCCACCACGCTGCACTACCTCGGTGACCAGCGGCTGGCGCATCATCACATTGGGCGGACCTTGTCTCGCCTTTCCGATCTGGCGGCGAAGCCTCAGGTGATCCGTTTCAGGTTCGATCTGCGAGCCTCGGCGCGCTATTTCCAGGCGCGCATCCTGTGGCTTCTCGGGTTGGCGGATCAGGCACTCAGCGTCGTGGAGCGCAATGTCGAGGAGGGCCGTGCGAGTGGTCACGCTCTGACCTTCTGCAGCGTGCTTGGCCAGGGTGCCTGTCCGATTGCTTTCCTGGCCGGCGATCTCGATGCTGCGGAAGGCTATTGCACCATGCTGCTTGAGCACACCGAACGTCATCCGATCCGTCTGTGGAACGTGTGGGCGCGCGCCTTCAGGGGCATGGTGATGGCGCGAGGTGGCGATGTCGCCGCCGGACTGACGTTGCTGCGCAAGGCGCTCGAGCTGGCGGGCGAGGCGCGTTTCCTGCCGCGCTTCCTGCTTCCTCTCGGCGAGCTGGCGGCATGTCTCGGAGAGGTCGGCGAAGTATCGCTGGGGCTCGCGACCGTGGACGAGGCGCTTGCGCGCTGCGAGGCGAGGGATGAACGGTGGTACGCGGCCGAGCTCTGGCGCATCAAGGGCGAGTTGCTCCGGCATCCCGGCGAGCGTCGCTCGGCTATCGCCGTCGAGCAGTGCTTCGACAAGGCGTTCGAAGTGGCGCGCGGGCAAGGTGCGCTGTTCTGGGAGCTGAGGGCGGCCATCAGCCTGGCACGGTTGAGGACGAGTCAGGGCCGTCCCGCCGATGCACACCAAACCCTGGCTTTCGTGTACGGCCAATTCACCGAAGGTTTCGAGACCGCGGATCTCAGGCTCGCGAGAGCAATGATGACTGAGTTTTCGACCTCATAGAGCTGACGCGCGGTGCCACGGGATGCCCCGGGGGCGGCGTCCGATACATATCATCGGACGCAGGTGCGGCCTCTGCGAGCGCCGCATCCCCCGTGCTCCAGAACATTGGCTTCGAAGTCCTATTGCCGGACCAAGAATGCGCCGGCCCGTCGACGCGGTCTTTCCACGCCGCGCGCTTCTATCCGGATTGCACGGCATCGCGGCCAGCCGCACGACCCGGCCCACAGGGGATTGCGATCACGCCGCATGTCGCTGCGGGTTCGCGCACCCTTAGGCGCGGCTGTTGCGCAGCCATCAACTCGCGGCGAGCGAGCCCGAAGGCGGAGAGGCCAATTCGGCCAGCAATCCGCTGGCCGCTTTCAGGACAGGCGTATTGAACCCCTCGGTGAATCGTCCATGGATTGGAGCAAGCACGTCTTGCGCTTCTCTGCGTCGGCCCCGATGCTGCAATAGCCCTGCAAGACTGATTGCCGTGCGCAACTCAAAACCGAGCGCCCCCTGATGTCGGGCCAGGTCAAGTGATTGCGCCAGGCTCCGCTCCGCCTCCAGGAAGTCGGGATTGTCCTTGCGGATCAGCACATCCGCCCTTGCCCGCAACATGTCCGGCATCTCCACCATGAAGTTGCGACGCCGGCCCCGGGCAATCGCCTGATCGAGGATGTCGAGTGCTTCATCTCCACGACCTGACGCCGCCAGAGCTTCCGCGAGCGGCACGCAAAGTCCGGCCGCCGCGCCGTAGCGCTGGCTCTGCAGCTTCTTGACGGATGCGTTCAGCATGGCCAGCCCGACATCACTCTCGCCGCGGGCCAATAGCGCAATCCCTTTCATAGCGTCGCCGACCGTCTGGAGGGTGGCGAGATTGTGCTTGCGGGTCTCCACGAGGAGCCTGTCAATGTGCTCTTCGCACACGCCCACATCCCCGTTCCAAAGAAAAACGCCGAATGCCCAGGGCAGCGCTATGCACAGTATGGTCGGATGGTTGATGGCGATCACATCGGAGATGGCTTGGCGCGCCGTCGCCGTGGCCTGATCGGGATGTCCCTCGAGCCATAAGATGCGGGCGAGGGTGATTTGAGGACGCCTCGGGTAATCGGACGTCAGTCCGCCACGGGAGTCGCCCTCCAGGCCCGGATGGGACAGCGCCGCTTCGACGTAGGAGCGAGACGCGGCAACTTCGCCCAGATAATGGCAGGACGTTCCGAGCAACATGCGCATGCGCGCCACCCCGATGGAATCGCTTTTGGCGAGGGCAATCGCTTCGCCGCGCTTTGCGGTGGCCAGCGCGTCGTCAAAATTGCCGACGAGCAGTTGGAGCAGATGCAGTCGGCCAATCAGGCGGATTTGGCCGGCGACATCGCCAATTGTTTCGGCCAACCCGACCGCTCTGTCGAGATAGCCGACACCCAGTTCGTCGATTTGTCCCGTCAGCATCCGTGCCGACGCCAGCGCGGCATGAAGTGCGAGGTCGTGCCTGACACTTCCGCCCGTCTCTTGAAGCGCTTCGATTGCGCGCGTGACCCAAAGCTGGCATTCGGTGAAGAGCGACAGCTTGAAGAACATGGGGATCGCCGCGGCAGCGAGGCCGACGCCGGTTCTACGGTCGCCTCGATCCGAGAAGCACCACGCCAGTGCGCTGCGTATGTCGCCGAATTGATCGGCCATCGACGACAGGCCTTCGTTCGGCTCGTCGGCAGTCTTTTCAAGCAAATCCCGAAAGTAAGACGCGTGGCGTAGCGGCACGATTTCGGCGTCGGTGCTGGCGGCGAGCTTCTCCTGCGCGTAGGCCCGCGTCGCGTCCGCGAGCCTGTAGCGAATCGATTGCGAGCCCTGGTTCAGGGCAAGCATCGACTTGGCCACGAGGTTGTCGAGCGCAGCCATGGTCGTGTCGTCGCCGGTCGCATCGCTGCCGGCGATCGCTCGGGCCGCATCGGCGGTGAAGCTGCCGACGAACACGGATAGCTGGCTCAGAACCACCCGTTCGGGCTCGGATAGGAGATCGTAGCTCCACTCGATGGTTGCGCGAAGCGTCCGGTGCCGGGGCAGCGCCGTGCGTCGTCCTTCCCACAGCAGATTGAAGTGCTTGTCGAGGAGTTGGACCATGGCCTTGACGCCGTATGCGGTCACATGGCCGGCGGTGAGCTCGATCGCGAGCGGGATGCCATTGAGCCGACGGCAGAGGTTGCCGACGTCCGACGCGTTCGCATCCGTCAATCCGAACTCACCTCCAGCCGCGGCTGCGCGCTCCACGAAGAGCTTTACTGAGGTGTAGGCAATCGCGCTCTCGGCCGTCAGAACGGCGTTTTCCGGCGGGCTCGTCAAAGGCGAGAGACGATATGTGTGCTCGCCTTCGACCCGCAGCAGCTCCCGGCTCGTGGCCATGATGTGCAGCTGCGGTGCCTCCTGGTAGAGCCGCTCGGCCAGCGCCGCAGCGGCATCGACGACATGCTCGCAGCAATCCAGAATGAGCAGCATCCGCCGGTCGCGCAGGAATGCCACAAGACTGTTTGAGGGATCGTCCGATCGCGCCCGCAGCCCGAGCGAAGATGCTGCAATGGCCGGAACCAGCGCGGCGTCGCGGGTCTCGCCGAGACTGACGAAGTGAACCTGGCCGGCGAATTCCGCGAGAAGGGCGTGGCCCGCGGAAACAGCGACCGTCGTCTTGCCGATGCCGCCCGGGCCGACGACCGTGATGAAACGCTGGGCTTTGAGCCTTTCCGATATATCCTCGATGGTCTGCTCGCGGCCTACCATCTGCCAGGGATGTGCCGGCAGGTTGTGCGCGCGAACAGGCTTGGTTGGTGCAGGTTGATTCTGCTCCGGGCTCGCGGCCGAACCGACGAAACAATAACCCTGTCCCGAGACCGTGCTCAGATATTTGGCGCCGGCAGTGCCGTCCCCGAGCGCCTTGCGGAGTGCCGCGATATGGACGCGCAGGCTGTTGTCATCGACGCTGCAGCCGGGCCAAGTCCTCGCTATCAGATCGCCCTTGCTGACGACGTCGCCCGCATGCCGGATCAGTGTCAGCAGCAGGTCAAATGCGCGAGCCGACAGATGGACCGGATTGCCATCTTTCTCGATACGTCTCTGCGAGGCATCCAGACGGAACGGCCCAAAGACGAAAATCTCTTGAGCGGAGCTCTCCTGGAGAGAGGGTCCGGTCGTGGCTGTTGTGGCGTTGCTCTGCCAGCGGTGGACCATTTGGAAATATCAAATCCGACGACCGACTCGTCGACTCCATAACTTGAACTCGGGGACTTGAACTCGGGCCGAAACGTGTGACCGCGGTGGCAGCTTCGAACGTAACATCCGCCAGTATCGCGGTAAAGTATCACCGATGGATGTCGCTGATCACTTTCGTCCGGAGGGATGGGAACTCCGGGAGAGTCCTGATTTTTCAGGAAACGACCGTCGATTGGGCAAATCTCCGCCGATGGCTGATCTCATCGGATCAACACCGGCTTGAGAATATCCTCCAGGCCGATCCGGCGGAACAGTTCCGTGCGAGCGCGGTCGGCGACGGCGTCGACAGCTGCCGCCCCATCGTCATCCGGGCCGAAATGAACTTTCAGCGGACGTTGTCCGAACGGCATGTTCACGACATTCGCAACCGTGCTTGCGACATCTTGTGGGGCCGTATCCTTCGGCGAAAGCTGCGCGAGACCCGCAAGCGCGATTTCACTCAAATCGGCGGTTGGACCATCTGCGTATTCTTCCGCCCGAACAGTATCCTGCGGCCGGCCGGATCGGACATAGTGGCCGGGTCCGAGAGCGCTGGGGACGATGATGGTCGTCTCGACGCCCCAACGCGCGAGTTCGCCGGCGTAACTGAGCGCCAGGGAATCCAGGGCGGCTTCCGTTGAAGCACAGGCGCCGAGGAACGGAACCGAGCTGCCCCGCGAGCTGCTTGACGTGATCCATATCAGCAAGCCCTGACCCTGCTTGCGCAATTGTGGCAATGCCGCGCGATTGAGGCGTTGTGCGATCAGGACGTTGGTATCGTAGAGCTCGGCGAGCTGCTCCGGCGTGAAGGCTTCTGCGGGTCCGTAAACGACTTGCCGGGCATTGTGCACGACCACGTCGAGGCGGCCGTTTTCGGCGATGATGGTCTCAACGGCCGAGGTCACTGAGGATTCCGAAGAGACGTCGAACTCGATCGTGCGTAGATCGGGGCCGGGCTGGCCGGGAATTGATCCAGCCTCCTCGATCTCCTGCGCAATAGGGCCACTCATTTCCCGGCTCGAAACGTAGACCGTGTGGCCTGCCTGCATCAGTTGCCGGCAGGTGGTTCGCCCGATGCTGTTTGCAGCACCCGTGACGATGATCACTTTGCTCATTCGATTCCCAATCGCATTCCAGCCTCTGCGGCGCTGGCGGCCCCGTCGCGACACGGTCCATCGTTCGGGAGTCGACCGCCGCCATCGTGCGAAGCGCATCTGAAATAGGGCGGGGCGCAGGGTGGGTCTTTTCGGGCATCACGATCGATTGTCAAATTGCACGAAAAATTTCGAGAATGCCCGAAGCCGGGTCCGGCGAACGCCGAAGACAGCTCAGGCGTGCCTTCGCGAAATTGGCGGTGGGTTCGAAAAGATCGAGCCCTGGTCGCCGGCTACAAGGAAGCTGCGTCGCTCGAAAGAGTGCCGCGCGCACCCGATCGCCGGGCGGTCCGGGCATCGCAAAGGAGACCGAATGAACCAAGGCAAGCTACCACGTTCGGGGCTTGGATCCCTCGTCCTGATTGCAGCCGTGCTCGGCGGCGGCGCGGCTGCCTTCGCATACACCGCGGGATGGCTCTCGCCGGAGCGTCTGACGCCGGAACGGATGATCGCGGCGTTGACGCCTCCGAGCGGTCCGCCGCTCGGGCACCGGCGAAATCATGCCAAGGGAATCTGCTTCACCGGGACATTCGAGGCGAATGGAAATGGCGCGGAGCTCTCGAAGGCCAGAGTCTTCGAGCGAGGCGCGTATCCGGCGCTGGGCCGCTTCAATCTTGGCACGGCCGACCCGAACGCCGTGGATGCGACTGTGCGCGTGCGCGGTTTGGGATTGCAGATCGCAGCGGCGGACGGCGAAGAGTGGCGGATGGCGCTGATCAACCCGCCGGTTTTTGCAGTGTCGACGCCGCAGGCGTTTCACGAGCTGCTGATTGCATCCGGCAAGAAGGATCCGGAGGCGATGAAGAGTTTCATCCAGGCAAATCCGGAATTTGCTGCCTTCGCAGCCTGGGCCAAGACAGCGCCCTGGACCACGAGCTATGCGGAGGATTTCTACAACGGCCTCAACAGCTTCATCTTCACGGACGCGAAGGGCGGCGAGCGGGCGGTGCGATGGTCGCTGGTGCCGATGGCGAAGGGCGTGCCGGTCTCGCAAGCCGATCTGGAAAAACGCGGCCCGGATTTTCTCGAGCAGGAGATCGTGGAGCGGGTCCGCACGGCCGGCCCGCAACGCTGGACCATGGTCACGACCGTCGCCGATCCCGGGGATCCGACCGCGGACCCGAGCAAGGCCTGGCCGGAGAACCGTCGCAAGGTGGAGGTCGGAACGCTGATCGTGCAGCGGATCGAGCCGGAACGCGATGGACCGTGCCGCGACATCAATTTCGATCCGACCGTCCTGCCGCAGGGAATCCGGGTGTCGGATGATCCGTTCCCGGCTGCACGCTCGTCGGTCTACCGCAAATCCTACGATCTGCGTGCGGCCGAAGCCAGGGACTATCCGCGAACCGAGACGGCCAAGCCATGACCAGCGCTCCTCATCGTTTTGCCCTGATCCAGCGCGTTCTGCATTGGCTGATGGCGGTCTGCGTCCTCGCCATGCTGTTCATTGGCGTCGGCATGGTCTCCACCGTCGCGCCGAAATATCTCCCGCTCATCCTGGTTCACAAGACGACCGGATTCATCCTGCTGGTCCTCGTTCTGATCAGGCTGGCCTTGCGCCTGCATTACGGTGCGCCGCCATTGCCGGCCGATCTTTCGAAAACCATGAAGTTGGGAGCAGGATTGTCGCACCAGCTGCTGTATGGCCTCATGATCGTCATGCCGTTGCTCGGTATCGGCATGCTCTGGGCTGCGGCCTATCCGGTCATCCTGTATGGCGGGATCCGAATTCCCGCGCTGCTGCCGCAGAGCGACCTGATGCACACGCTGCTCTGGAATGCCCACGTCTATGTCGGGTTCGCGTTCTTTGCCCTCGTGCTGCTGCATCTGGCGGCGGGGCTGTTCCACGCATTGATCCGTCGCGATGGCGTATTCGCATCGATGTCGCTTCTGCCGTTGCGGGACAGGGGGACCCAAACGAAATGAACCCGCTGCGCGCCGGCGGGCGCCCCTCGCAGGCGTGCGATCCAAAAAGGATCTTTCGCGCCGGAAAGATTCCTCGCGCACCGCGCGGCTAGATGTTTCCAACCTCCAACAAGGATGCCGACCATGACCCAAGCAGACCTCCAAAGCCCGACAGATCTCGGAGCGAATGCGAATCGGGACATCCCAGCCGCGCTGAGAGCGCTGCTTGCCGACGTTTTTGCGCTCTACCTGAAGACCAAGAACTTCCACTGGCACGTGTCGGGTAGCCACTTTCGCGATTACCACCTCATGCTCGACGAGCAGGCCGACCAGATCTTCGCGATGACTGACGACATCGCCGAACGCGCACGCAAGATCGGCGGCACGACGCTACGCTCGATCGGCCACATCGCGCGCGAGCAGCGCATTCTCGACAACGATGCCGACTATGTCGACCCGCAGGACATGCTCGCTGAACTGCGCAGCGACAACCAGCAGCTTACGCGAGAAATGCGCCGGGTCCACGAGCTCTGCGACGAATACGGCGATGTCGCCACCGCGAGCGTCCTGGAAAACTGGATCGACGAGACGGAACGGCGCATCTGGTTCCTCTACGAGACCGGCCGAAGCGGCCAGAACTCGTAAGCGCCAAGCACGCCGTTGAGCCGGGAGGCGGGTGAAGGATGAGCAGCCTCTCGGAACTCCTGCCGGATGGCGGCATCATGGCGGAGCGCCTGCTGCTGCGTGAGCTCGCGCATCGGATCGACGACGAGCTCGCCTCGGCCATTGATCTGGTGGCGCAGGCGGCCGATCGCTGCGACGGCATCGAAGCGAGGGCGACCCTCGCTTCCGTGCAGGATCGGCTGGAAGGTCATGCGCAACTTCACCATGCGCTGCAAATGCCGCAGTTCACCACCACCGTCGATCTGGCGGCCTATCTTAAGCAATTGTGCCGCTCGATCAGTCGCTCGAGCCTCGAAGACAAGGGTATTGCGTTCTCGCTGCTGCTGCATCCGCTGCAGATGAGCTCCGAGCGCTGCTGGCTGCTGGGGATGATCGTCTTCGAACTGATCACCGGTGCGGTGCGCCACGTGTCCCACTGCGGTGCAGGCGCCATTCGTCTCGAAGTGTGGCTCACGGCGACGTCGGTTGCGTGCAGCATCATGGACAACGGCTCGTCCGACGAAAGTCGGTACCGGGAAGAGGACCGCTCCATCGTCGAGACGCTTGCGGCGCGTCTGCACGGGACCGTCGACGTCCGCGGGGGCCCCGACGGGTTCAGGACCGTCGTGACCATCCCGCGCTAGTCGCGATCCTCGCGCAACGATCCGTATCGTGCGGATCAAATAATATCGCGGCGTCCTCGAAAGATGACCTGGGACAGATCTCGATACGCTTGTCCCCATTCATGATCTGCGGATCGTTCGTGCGAACAAGGGTCAAGCCATGACGGACATGTCGAACTCGAAGGCCTCGCTCGGATGGGCGATCCACGCCATCACCGGAAAATGGGGCTGGTTCGTTGCGCTGGGTGTCGGCGAACTGATCCTCGGCGGTGTTGCATCTGCCAATCTGATGGCGGCGAACCTCGCGTCCGTGCTGGTCATCGGCGCTACCATGGCGGTCGCCGGAATTTTCCAGATCGTGCACGCGTTTTCAGTGCGCGGCTTGCGGGGATACCTGCTTTGGCTACTGGCCGGGATCGTCTATGCGGCCGCCGGGGCCATCATACTCTACGATCCGATCCTGGCTTCGTTCACGCTGTCTCTCGCCGTGTGTGCCTTCCTGGTCGTGGCCGGGGTGATAAGGATCTGGGCCGGGTTGCATATGCGGCCGGCCGCGGGCTGGCGTTGGATCGTGGCTGCGGGCGTCCTGACCTTCTGCGTCGGTGTCATGCTGGTTGCGGCTTGGCCCGCCATCGGTTTGTGGCTGCTTGGTGTGATGCTGGTCGTCGACCTGATCTTCCAGGGATGGGGATTTATCGCATTCGGGATCGCGCTCAAGAGCCGCGCGTCGCGCCATTCGTCCCAGCCGGCGACGGTATGAATCATGGCGAAAGGCTCGACATTCACGCGGCATTGGGAGATTGCCTGGCGCGGCGGTCAGACCAAGTCGACCTCGCGGCTGGTTGCCGAGGAGACCGCGATCGCGCTCACCTATAACGGCTCGACCCATGCGGTGATGATGGGTACGCCGGGAGATCTGGAGGATTTCGGTATCGGCTTCAGCCTGACCGAGGCCATCGTCGAACGCGCGAGCGAGATCAGCAGCATCGAGCTGATCCCGAACGATCTTGGCGTCGAGGTTCGGATGTGGCTCGATGGCGACCGCGCGTCATCCCTGGCGGCACGGCGCCGAACCATCAGCGGCCCCGTTGGCTGCGGGCTATGCGGCATCGAGAGCCTCGAACAGGCTCGCCGTGCGCCGGCGCGGGTGAAGGGCAGGGGCGTCGTTTTTCACGCGCGCGACTTGCTGGGCGCCATGCAGGCCCTTTCTCCGCACCAAATCCTGAATCAGCAAACGCGGGCCGTCCACGCGGCGGCCTTCTGGCATCCGCGGGGCGGCATCGGCCTGGTCAGAGAGGACGTCGGCCGCCACAATGCGCTCGACAAGCTCGCCGGTGCGATCGTACGCGAGGGGAGATCGGCATGCGATGGCGCGGTGCTGCTGACGAGCCGCGTCTCCGTCGAGATGGTGCAGAAAGCGGCGATGCTCGGCGCACCGGTCATCGTGGCCGTATCCGCACCCACCGCACTCGCGATCAAGACCGCGGATGAAGCGGGGATCACGCTGCTGGCGATCGCGCGCGATGACGGATACGGCGTATTCACGCACCCGCGTCGCGTTCTGCTGCCGGATGGGGCCGCAACGCACGCCGGCTGCTGACCTCGCGGGCCGGCGCACATGGCGATGCAAGCCGTATCTCCGGAGCCGGTCGCCGAGACGGGGAGCGTCGTCCATGCTCCGGAGCGATCGGCTCTCGTGGCGTCTCTTCTGAGCATGACGGGCGGCTTTCTCGACGCCTTTACATGGCTCTCGCTCGGCGGCGTGTTTGCAAGCTCGCAGACCGGCAATGTCGTCTTCCTCGGCATCGACGCCATGTCCGGACAGTGGCGGCAGGCAACCCATCATCTTCTTCCGCTTGCCGCCTTTCTGCTCGGCGCATCGCTGGCAATCCGCCTCAAGTCGCCGCTGCTGTGCCTCGCCGGAGAGATCGTCTGCCTGGTCACGGTGATGCTGTTGTATCATCGGATTCCGGACATGATCACGATCCTCGGAATCTCCTTCGGCGCCGCACTGCAGTCGGCCAGCTTCAGGCAGGTCGAGCGCTGGAAATATCTTTCCGTCACCGTCACCGGCAACATGCTCCGTGCCCTCGATCAATCGGTTGCGTCCGATCGCGATGCGGCGCGCGGCACCGCGATCATGCTTCTGGTCTGCCTGATGTTCCTGACGGGGGCCGCCGTCGGGGCCTGTGTGACGAAATGGCTGCACGCCTGGAGCCTTGTCCTGCCGATCGCATCGTCGGTGTGCGTTCTTTGGCTCTGCCGGCCACCGCTGCGAAGCTGAACCGTCGACCCAGGTCCCACGATTTCGCTCGTTGATGGTGCGGAGCGCGCACCATGCCATTCGGCAAAAGGACGTTCATTCCAGGAAGCGTGGGCTTCACGCGGTGCGTACACTTTCCAACAGCGCCGAGATGGCCTTTCGACGTCAACTGCCAAGAGGCACGGATGAGCAACCTTCGCAAAGAGACGGACAGCCTGGGTGACGTGGACGTCGCCGCGGACAAGCTCTGGGGGGCGCAGACGCAACGTTCGCTCGAGCATTTCAGCATCGGCAAGGACCTGATGCCGCGCGAAATGATCCAGTCCTACGCGATCCTGAAGAAGGCGGCCGCGAACGCCAATTGCGCCGGCGGCCGTCTCGACGGCAAGGTCCACAAGCTGATCGCGCATGTCTGCGACGAGATCCTCTCCGGCCAGCATCAGGACATGTTTCCGCTTCACGTTTGGATGACCGGCAGCGGAACGCAATTCAACATGAACGTGAACGAGGTGATCTCGAACCGATGCTGCCAGCTCGCGGGCACGCCGCTCGGGAGCAAGCACCCGGTTCACCCGAACGATCACGTCAATATGTCGCAATCGTCAAACGACAGCTTTCCCTCGGCCATGTACATCGCAGCCGCGATGAACGTAACCGAGCGGCTCGTTCCGGCGGTCGAGGCGTTGCACGACGCAATCGCGGAAAAATCGAGCCAGTGGGACGACGTCGTCAAGATCGGCCGAACCCATATGCAGGACGCGACGCCCTTGACGCTCGGGCAGGAATGGTCTGGCTACGCCGGCATGCTCGCCGACGATCTGGCGCGCATCGACGACGCGCTCAAGGGCGTCTTCCGGCTCGCCCTGGGCGGCACGGCCGTCGGCACCGGCATCAATGCCGCGCCGGGCTTCGCCGAGGCCGTCGCCGCGGAAATCGCGCGGCTGACCGGGCTGCCCTTCGTCAGCGCACCGAACAAGTTTGCCGTCCAGGGTGCGCATGACGCGCTGGTGCAGCTATCGGGCACGCTCCGCACGTTGGCGGGGTCGCTCTATAAGATCGCGAACGACATCCGTCTGATGTCCTGCGGCCCGCGCGCGGGCTTTGCCGAATTGCTGATCCCCGAGAACGAGCCGGGTTCGTCGATCATGCCGGGCAAGGTCAACCCGACGCAGGCCGAAGCGCTGACGATGATCGCCGTGCAGGTGATGGCGAACGACGTCGCCGTCGGGTTCGGCGGAGCCGGCGGCTATCTGGAAATGAACGTCTACAAGCCGCTGATCATCCACAACATCGCGCAGTCCATCACCATCCTGACCGATGGTTGCACCAACTTCCGCACCTTCCTCGTCGAGGGCACCGAGCCGAACCACAAGAAGATCGAGGAGTATGTCGAGAGATCGCTGATGCTCGTGACGGCGCTGGCGCCCGTGATCGGCTACGACAAGGCGTCGCGGATCGCGCACTATGCGATGGACAACGATCTCACGCTGAAGTCGGCAGCGCTCAAGCTCGGTTTCGTGACCGAGCCGGAGTTCGACCGCATCGTGGATCCCGCCAAGATGGTCAAGCCCTATGTGGCCGAGATCAAGGTGCCGCTCGCAATCGGCGCCAAGGCCGGCTGAAGTGGGGCGGCGACAATGATCCGGTGCGTCAGACTCTGGACGGGTGCGGATGGCAAGTCGCACTTCGAGGAAGGCGTCGTCGAACTCGCGCGTGGGGCGAGGGGCGATGCGGTCAGCGCAAAGCTTGGGATCGATGCCGCCTCGTTCCACGAAACGGACGCAGATCCGAAACTCGGCTGGCATCCGGACGCGGCGCGTCAGCTCGTCATGTCCTTGAGCGGGACGCTACGGTTCGAAACGGCGGACGGAAGCTTCACGCTGCGCCCGGGCGATGTCCTGTTCACGGAGGATACCAGCGGGACGGGCCACAATTGGACCATGACGGACGCGGCGCCGTGGCGCCGCCTCTACACGGTTCTCGAGCCGGACGCCGGCGTGCCGTTCCGGTCCGAACAACGCCGCGCAGGCGACGCAACCACAATGCAAGGAGAGACACGATGATCCGCTGTGTGCGTCTATGGACCGGAGAGGACAACAACTCGCATTTCGAGGAAGGCTTCCTCGAGCTGGAGCCGGGACAGCGCGGCGACTTCCTGACCGGAAAGATCGATGCCGCCAGCGCCTCCTTTCAGGAAACGGAATCGGGCGGCGCGTTCGCCTGGCACACCGCGCCGATCCGGCAGTTGGTGATCACGCTGAGCGGAACGCTCGATTTCCAGACGCGTGACGGCCATCACTTCCTGCTCCACCCCGGCAACGTCCTGCTGGCCGAGGATACCGCCGGCTCGGGGCATAGCTGGAAATTGACCGACGATTCGTCCTGGCGCCGTGCCTACGTGATCCTGCGGCCGGGAGCGGACGTACCGTTCCGCGCCAAGGCGCGGCAATCGGTGCGGGCCTGATCGAGCCATCCAAAGCAGCAACACCCGACGAAGGAAATAGCCATGTCAGCAGCTTCCGACCGCGAAACCGATGTCGTCCTCATTGGCGCCGGCATCATGAGCGCGACCCTCGGCGTCTTTCTCAAGGAGCTCGAGCCCTCCCTGTCGATCCAGATGTGCGAAATTCTCGGGGATTGCGCGCAGGAAAGCTCCGACTCCTGGAACAATGCCGGGACCGGCCACGCGGCGAACTGCGAGATGAACTATACGCCGCAGCGGCCCGACGGCAGCATCGACATCTCCAAGGCGCTCCAGGTCAATGTCGAGTTCGATCTGTCCCGGCAGTTCTGGTCCTACCTGATCGGGCGCGGAGCGATCGCGGATCCGCGGGCCTTCATCCATCCGGTGCCGCATATGAGCTTCGTGCACGGCGCGGAGAACGTCGAATTCTTGCGGAAGCGGTTCAAGGCGATGTCGGCCCATCATTGCTATGAGGGGATGGAGCATACCGAGGATCCCAAGAAGATTGCCGAATGGGCGCCGCTGGTGATGGACGGTCGGAGTGGCGACGAGGCCGTTGCCGCGACGCGGATCATCACCGGCACCGACGTCGACTACGGCTCGTTGACGCATCTGCTGGTCAAGCATCTGGTCAGCCAGCCGGGCTGCGCCGTCCACTACAACAGCTGCGTCACCGGTCTTGACCGGGAGCAGGGCGGCCGGTGGCGCGTCGAAGTGCGGGACACCGCGAGCGGCGAGACGCGGTCGGTGCGTGCAAAATTCGTCTTCATCGGTGCCGGCGGCGGTGCGCTGCCGCTGCTGGAGAAATCCGGCATCCCGGAGGGGCGCGGCTATGGCGGCTTCCCGGTCAGCGGGATCTGGCTGCGCTGCGATGATCCAGAGATCAACAAGCGTCACCATGCCAAGGTCTACGGCAAGGCCGCGGTCGGATCGCCGCCGATGTCGGTGCCGCATCTCGATACGCGGGTGATCGGCGGCCAGCACTCGTTGCTGTTCGGTCCCTATGCCGGCTTCTCGAGCAAGTTCCTCAAGCACGGCTCGCTGCTGGATCTCTTCGAGTCCATTCGTCCCGCCAATGTCGAGCCGCTGCTTTCGGTGGCGCGCGATAATTTCGATCTCACCGAATACCTGGTCGGGCAGGTGCTGCAATCCGAGGGACACCGGCTCGCCGCGCTCGACGAATATTTCCCGAAGGCCGACCCGAAGGACTGGAGATTGCAGGTCGCGGGCCAGCGCGTCCAGATCATCAAGCCCGATGTCAAGCGTGGTGGGTTGCTCGAGTTCGGGACCGAGCTCGTCGGCGCGGACGACCATTCGCTGGTCGCCCTGCTCGGCGCCTCGCCGGGCGCCTCCACGGCAGCGTTCATCGCCATCAGCGTGCTGGAGAAGTGCTTCGCCGGCGAGCTGACGGCAAGCGCCTGGCTGCCCAAGCTGAAGCAGATCATCCCGTCCTATGGCGTGTCGCTGATCGACGATGCGGATTTCTGTCGCCAGATTCGTGCAGCGACCGCGGCGATCCTCAAGGTCGACAACATTCCGCAGCCGGCCGCACGCGCGCCGGCCGCCGCGAAGCGGGCGTGAACGAACGGGAGAATGTCCGATGGACCCGACGGCGCTCCTTCTGTCGCGGCTGCAATTCGCTTTCACCATCTCGTTCCACATCATCTTCCCGGCGTTCACGATCGGGCTTGCCGCCTGGCTCACCGTGCTCGAAGCGATGCACCAGTACAGTGGCAAGCCCGTCTACCGGACCCTGTTCGCGTTCTGGCTGAAGATCTTCGGCGTGGCGTTCGGCATGGGCGTCGTATCGGGCGTGGTGATGGCGTTCCAGTTCGGAACGAACTGGAGCGTGCTCTCGAAGATGTCGGGCCCGATCCAGGGTCCGCTGCTCTCCTACGAGACGTTCACCGCCTTCATGCTGGAGGCGGGCTTTTTCGGCATCCTCATCTTCGGCCGGCCCCGGGTGCCGCCCTGGTTCTACCTGTTCTCCACCGCGATGGTGGCAGTTGGAACGACGCTCTCCGCATTCTGGATCATGGTCAACAACAGCTGGATGCAGGTGCCGACCGGCTACGTCCTGCAGAACGACCAGTTCGTGCCTGATGACTGGACGCAGATCATCTTCAATCGCGTGGTCTGGGTCCGGTTTCCGCATATGCTGCTCGCGTCCTACCTGACCGGCGCGTTCTGCGTGGCGGCAACCGGCGCGTGGTATCTGCTGCGGCGGACCTATCGCGCCGAAGCCCATGTCATGCTGCGGATGGGACTTGCGCTTGCCGCGGTGCTGCTGCCGGCCCAGCTCTTCATCGGGCATCTTGTCGGCGACTATGTCCACGATTACCAGCCGGCCAAGTTCGCCGCGATCGAGGCGCGCTGGCATGACGAGCAGCCGGCCTCCGAGGTGCTGATCGCGATCCCGGATTCGAGCACCGAATCGAACAAATATGCGATATCGATTCCCGTGCTCGGGAGCATCATCGGCAGCATGAGCCTGACGTCGAAAGAGGTCGGCCTCACCAGCTTCGCGCCGCAGGACCGGCCGCCGGTGCTGATCCCGTTCTTCACCTTCCGCATCATGGTCGGCTGCGGCTTCGTGATGCTGGGATTAGCCTGGCTCGGGACCTGGCTCGGCCTCAAGCATCGGCTCGATCGGAACCGCCTGCTGCTGTGGGGCATCTTCCTCAGCTTTCCGCTGCCGTGGGTCGCGATCCTCACCGGTTGGTACACCGCGGAAGTGGGGCGCCAGCCATGGACGGTCTATGGCGTGTTGCGGACTGCGGACGCCGTGACGCCGTTCCTGACCGCGTCGGCTGCGATGACTTCCTTGATCCTGTTCGTCGCGGTCTACGCCTTCATCTTCTCGTTCGGGACGTATTACATCTATCGGCTGCTGCGTGCCGGCCCGGCGGGACTCGGCGGCAGGCCGCTCCACGTTCCCGTGCCCAATCGGCCGATGTCGCTCGCCGATCAGGTGCCGGCCGCACGCAGCTATCTCGGGGCGGGAGAATAGCCATGGTGATGTACTGGGTTGCCCTTCTTGCCATCAGCATCCTGATCTATCTCCTCCTCGACGGGTTCGATCTTGGCGTCGGCATGCTGTTCAGCGCGGCCGGCGGCGAGTCGCAACGGGATGCCATGCTGAGCACGGTCGCTCCGGTCTGGGACGGCAATGAAACCTGGCTGATCGTCACGGGCGTGATCATGTGGGGCTCGTTTCCCGTGGTCTACGCCATGGTGATGTCGGCCTTCTATATCCCTGTTCTCGTGATGCTGCTCGGATTGATCCTGCGCGGCGTGGCGTTCGAGTTTCGCGGCAAGGCGCTCAGTTCGCGCTGGGTCTGGGACGTCAGCTTCGTCGTGGGCTCGTTTGCCGCCAGCTTCATGCAGGGCGCGATGGTCGGCGCTCTCGTCGAAGGACTCCAGTTCTCCAACGGCGATTATACCGGCGGAACGCTCGGCTGGCTGACCGCATTTTCCGCCCTGTGCGGGGTCGGGCTCTGCTTCGGCTATTCGCTGCTCGGGGCCTGCTGGCTGGTGCGGAAATGCGACGGTCCCGTTCGGGATGCCGCACGGCGCCAGATCCCGCCGCTGGCGATCGGCGTCCTGGTGTTCCTGGTGGTCGTCTTTGCGTATGCGCTTGCCGAAAACCTTCCGATTCTGCAGCGCTGGACCGACCGGCCCTATCTGTTCGTGTTTCCCGTGATCGGCGCCGGTGCGGCCGCGATGCTGGCCAAAAGCATCCTGCGCCATGACGACTATTGGCCGTTCCATATGGTCGCCCTGATCTTCGTCGCGGCTTTCGCCACGCTTGCCCTGTCGTTCTGGCCCTACATGATTCCGTTCGTCGTCACGATCGACGAGGCCGCGGCGCCTCATGCAAGTCTTGCATTCATGTTCTGGGGTGCCGGCCTGTTCGTATTCCCGCTGATGCTGCTCTATGTGGCAATCGGCTATCGCGTCTTCCGCGGCAAGGCGGCCCCTGCTGCCGATCACTACTGACGGCTGCACGCTCGAAGTTGCCGTGAGCTGTCACGGATAAAAAGAAAGGCGCCGGTTTCGGCGCCTTTCTCGTTCAGAACCCCTGCGGGTCCTGGTTCAGGATTTTGGCATGACGCCGGGGCTGTTGTCCGGCCATTGCGCGATCAGCTTCTCGTCGATGTTGAAGTGCTGGGCGACCAGTTTGGGTGGCGTGTGCGTCAGCCAGTTGGAGAGCGACACCTCCTCGTAGCGGGGCGCGCGAAACACGCCGACGAACTGCAGCTCGGTGTCCCCGACGTTCTCGACATAGTGGCCGAGATTGCGCCGGACATAGCCGATGTCGCCTGCCGCGAAGTCCGTCGTCAGTGCATTGGGGCCGGTGTCGAACACCGTCATCCGCGCTTTGCCCTTGATATAGTACTGCCATTCGTCGGCATTCGGATGCCAGTGCATTTCCCTGATAGCTCCCGGCGGCATCGACACCAGCGCCGCAGCGACGGTGGTGGCAACCTTGAAAGTGGCGCTGTCGGCGACGCGGATGCTGCCGGCGGAGCTTTCCTTCACCGGGGCCGAGCCGCCGAGCGAGTGGACGAAGGGGTAGGGCGGCGCTTCGGCGTGCTTTGCGACGGCTGCGCGATCCGCGGCGAGATCGCCGGGCACCGTCCCCTGGAAGATCCAGCGGTTGTGCAGCGGGATCGTGGCGAAGGCTTCGGCCGGAACACCGAAATTCTTCGCCAGCACCTCGGGCGGCGTGTGGGCGAACCAGTCGGTGACCAGGAGCGTGTTGAATTCATCGGCGTGGCCGTCGTCGAAACAGATCACGAACTCGCAACCATCGGGGCCCAGGCCCTGCAGCGAATGCGGTGCGCCCGGTGGAAAATACCAGAGGTCGCCGACTTTGAGGTCGCCGACATAGGGGCGCCCCTGCGTGTCGAGCACGGTGACGCGGCAGGAGCCGTAGGTCAGGATCGCCCATTCGGCCGCCTGGTGCCAATGCAGCTCGCGGATGCCGCCGGCGGCCAGCCGCATGTTCACGCCGGAGATCTCCTCCGAGATGGCGAAATCCTTGACTGTGACCTGACGGGCCCAGCCGCCATTCTGGATGCGCCTCGGCGCATTGTTGAACGAGGCCCAATCCATCGGCAGGCCGCCGACGTCCGTGGGGGGCGGGCTTTGGGCTGAGGGGAAGTGCTTGGCAAGGTCCGGATCTTGAGGACCAGGATCGGACAGGCTTCCGGGGCTCTTGGCGTTCACGGCGCCTTGCGGCGGCTCGTCCGGATTGCCGAAAGTTGCGGCCTGCGCGCTGGAGCCGACCATGGCGGCGCCTGCCGCGGACATGGCCAACAAATCACGTCTTGAGAACATTTTGGGTCGCTCCTGAAAATGTCGAAAGCCCTCCGTAGCGACGGGGCTCCAACTGACAAACCTAGTTTCCGGTCTCCGTTTCAGCTTCCGTGAACGCGCTCTTTTTGTCGGAATGCACTGGCTGGTGCGGTCGGCCGACGGGCTCAGAACGTGTGCAATTGCGAAATTCGGCTTCGTTTTGAAAAGACGGCTCGGCCCGCGCGATCCTTAACTGGCCCGGAGAATTGCCATATCGCGAGATATCGAGATGACCACGAAATCGGTTCGTCCCTATCGTGAACCCGCCGGCGGCTGGGGCGCGCTCAAGGCGCTCAGCGAGGCGCTTCTGGTGCAGCGGGCGCCGCTGAAGGGCGCAGCGACGCTCAGCAGGATGAACCAGCCGGAGGGCTTTGATTGCCCCGGCTGCGCCTGGCCCGATCCGAAGCACACCTCGTCATTCGAATTTTGCGAGAACGGCGGCAAGGCGATCGCCTGGGAGACGACATCGAAGCGCTGCACGCCCGAATTCTTTGCCGAGCATACCGTCACGGAGCTCGCGAGCTGGAACGATTACGATCTCGAAATGGTCGGCCGGCTCACCCATCCGATGGCCTATGACGCCGCATCCGACTGCTATCTCCCGGTGCAGTGGAGCGATGCGTTCGCCATGATCGGCCGCGAGCTGAATGCGCTGCCGGATCCGAACATGGCGGAGTTCTATACGTCCGGGCGAACCTCGAACGAAGCCGCCTTCCTCTATCAGCTCTTCGTGCGCGAGTTCGGCACCAACAACTTTCCCGACTGTTCGAACATGTGCCACGAGGCGACCAGCGTCGGCCTGCCGGAATCGCTCGGCGTCGGCAAGGGCACCGTGCTGCTGGAGGATTTCGACAAGGCCGATTGCATCTTCATCTTCGGCCAGAATCCGGGCACCAACAGCCCGCGGATGATGACCAGCCTGCGCAACGCGGCCCGCCGAGGCGCCTCGATCATCTCGTTCAATCCGTTCCGCGAGCGGGCGCTGGAGCGTTTCCAGGCGCCGCAGAGCCCGGTCGAGATGATCACGCTGGGCTCGACGACGATCAGCTCGAAGCTTTTCCAGGTGCGTGTCGGTAGCGACGTCGCCGTCCTCAAGGGGATCATGAAGATCCTCGTCGAAACGGACGAGGCCGCCCGTGCTGCCGAGCAGCCGGAGATACTGGACTGGGAATTCATTCGCGGGCACACCGCCGGCATCGAAGCGCTGATCGACGATCTCAAGCGAACGCAATGGCCCGACATCGAGCGCCAGTCCGGCCTGACGCGCGAGGACATGGAATATGCCGCCGGCGCCTACATGAAGGCGGAGCGGGCCATCCTTGTCTACGGCATGGGCATTACCCAGCACCAGCGCGGTGCGCACAACGTGCAGCAAATCGCCAATCTTGCGCTCTTGCGCGGCAATGTGGGGCGCGACGGCGCCGGCGTTTGTCCGGTTCGCGGTCATTCCAACGTGCAGGGCGACCGAACCGTGGGGATCACGGAGATCCCCAAGGCGGATTTTCTCGAGCGCCTCGAGCACCGCTTCGGCTTCAAGCCGCCGAGCACGCCGGGACACAACGTCGTGACGGCATTGGAGGCAATGATCCGCGGCGAGGTGAAGGTCTTTTTCGCGATGGGCGGCAACTTTGCCGCGGCCATACCCGACTGGCAGGCGACCCAGGCCGCGCTGCGCAAGCTCGATCTGACCGTCCACGTCTCCACGAAGCTCAACCGCAGCCATCTGATCCATGGCCGCGCCGCCCTGATCCTGCCGTGCCTCGGGCGAACCGAGATCGACATTCAGGAATCGGGACCGCAGTCGATCACGGTCGAGGATTCGATGTCGATGGTCCACGCCTCGGGCGGTCGCAACCAGCCGGCATCGGAGCATCTTCTCAGCGAGGTCGCGATCATCGCAGGCCTCGCCAAGGCGACGCTCGCCCAGCGCACGGTGGTCGATTGGGACGGCTTTGTGGGCGACTACGATCGCATCCGGGACGCGATCGAGGCCGTCTTCCCTATCTTCGAGAGTTACAATGCCCGTATCCGCATTCCCGGCGGCTTCCATCTGACCTCGACCGCGCGGGAGCGGATCTGGGCAACGCCGTCCGGCAAGGCAAACTTCCTGGTGTTTGAGGGCTGCGGCGAGGACCCGCCGCAGGCCGATCCGGATTTCCTGTGGCTCAGCACGATACGGAGCCACGACCAGTACAACACGACGCTCTACTCGTTGTCGGACCGCTATCGCGGCGTCTTCGGCCAGCGCGACGTGGTCTTCCTCAACGAATATGAACTGAAGAAGCGTGGGCTCGCGGACGGCGATCGCGTCGACCTGATCACGGAGTCGACTGATGGCGCCGAGCGGATCGTGCGCGACTTCCGCGTGGTGGCGTATTCGTTTCCGACCGGCTGCTGTGCCGCGTACTATCCGGAGACCAATCCGCTGGTGCCGCTCTATGCCCGCGATCCCCTCAGCTTCACGCCGTCATTCAAGGGCATCCCGATCCGCCTGGTGCGCTCGACCGCCCCGGCGGAATAGAGCGGGCGGGGTCAGGCGTCGGCGTCCCGACCGGATGGCGGCGATGACGCCGACGTCGAGATCGGCAGCGTAAACCAGAACCGGGCGCCGCGATCTGCACCAAGGCCTTCGGCGTCGATCCGGCCGCCATGCGCTTCGACGATGGACCGGCAGATCGGCAGTCCCATGCCCATGCCGGACTCCTTGGTCGTGAAAAAGCTTTCGAACAGCCGGCCGGCATGTTCGACGGAGATGCCGGGACCGTTGTCCTCCACGGAGCAGTACAGGGTCGTCGCGTCCTGCGCGGCGGTGGTGATGACGATCCCGCCATGGTCGCGTCCCGCCTGCGTCATCGCCTGCACGGCGTTGATCGCCAGATTGACGATCACCTGCTGGAGCTGGGTGCGGTCGCCGATCACGAGTGCAGCTTCCGTGTGGGGCCGGTGCAGGATCGTTACACCGCGGGATTCCATCTCGTGGCGCAGGAACAGAAGCGCCTCGCGAATGACACCGTCAAGCGACAGAACGGTACGCTCCGGCGCCTTGCGCGAAGCCATCCCGTGAACACGCGCCACGATGTTGGCGGCCCGCCTCGTATCCGTGACCATATTTTCGATTGTGCTGCGGACCTCGGCCATGTCGGGAATGGGCCTGTTCAG
The DNA here is from genome assembly GCF_059512345.1 of Bradyrhizobium sp. Unk1. Taxonomy (NCBI): domain Bacteria; kingdom Pseudomonadati; phylum Pseudomonadota; class Alphaproteobacteria; order Hyphomicrobiales; family Nitrobacteraceae; genus Bradyrhizobium; species Bradyrhizobium sp. Unk1. The sequence continues at coordinate 42,401 of NZ_JCAMOP010000001.1, read as the reverse complement.
CCAGCGCAGCCCGGCAGCGGCGTTGGTCGCGATGGCGGCCAAAGGCTGGTTGACTTCGTGCGCGATGGAGGCGGTGAGCTCGCCGAGCATCGAGACGCGCGCCGCATGCGCGAACTCCGCCTGCACCTGCCGAAGCCTCTCCTGGGCACGGACGCGTTGCGAGATGTCGATCGTGGCGACCAGGCTTATTTCGAGATCATTGATTGGACCGACGCGGGCCGTTGTGAAGAGAACGTCGACGACGCGGCCGTCCCACGTCACCATCTTGGTTTCTTCCTCGAAGTTCGTTTCACCGCGAAAGCGGGACTCCATGGCGCGGCGGAACGTGTCTGGACGTTCCTTCCAGGTCTCGACCATTGAACGCCCGACATAGCCGTCGGCGCCGCTTCCGAAGATCTGGATGGCCCGCTCGTTGGCCTCCTGAAATGACAGCGCGTCCATGCACGTCCGGAGGAAATCGGGATGGCTGTCGAAATAGGGGGCGAGATCCGTGATGCCTTCGGCGCGCAGTTTCCGGAACAGCACCACCAGCCTGCTGGCATCGAGCTGGCGAAGCGCGATCGGCATGCGGCTGAACAGATGGCGATAGCGCTGCTCGCTCCGCTCCAGCTCGGTGTGGGCCTTCTTCTGGTCGGTGATGTCCATGACCGCCCCGACGAACTCGAACTGACCTCGGTCGTCGGTCATTCCGCGAGCGACGACGCGGATATGCTTGATCGAACCGTCGCTCATGACCAGGCGCTGTTCGAGGGCGATATCCTTCCGGTCTTTCACAGCGCGGTCGATCGCTGCGCGAACGGACTCGAGATCGTCTGGATGCGTGCGCTTCAGGACGACGTCGAGCGACGGGCGCGATGTCGGCGCGAGATCGAAGATTCTGAACGTTTCATCCGACCAGAACAGCTCTCCGGTCTCGACATTCCAGCCGAAGCTGCCGGTTTGGCTGAGCTTCTGCGCTTCGGCGAGATAAGCGGCCTGGCTTTGCCGCGACGCTCTTTCATTGCGCCGCGTGACCTTCATGGTCCAGTTTGGGAGCACACGGCGCCACCATCGCTGGGGCTGTACGGAATCGGAGCCATCCAGGCGTTCGAGCGTCATGCGATAGGTCTACCGCGCCGCCGGTGAACGGTCTTTTGCGTTTTCGCAACCGCTTTGCCAAAACGCACGACGCCGAGATCGGGCTCGGTGCTTTTGGTTTCAGACCAGCGCCGCGGTGGGCCTCGTCACGCCGAATCGCCTTTCGAACTCGGCGACATCGACAACGCCGCGACGATGGGTCCCGCCGCCGATCTTGCGGCCGCCGTCCCAGGCCTCGACTGCGAAGAAGACGCTCCTGGCTTCGATGGCGACGACCCGTGCGACCGCGCGCACGGTGCGGCCGACCGGCGTCGCCGCCAGATGACGGACGTCGACCATCATCCCGACGCTGACATAGCCGGCCGGCAGGGACGGCTGGATCGCCGATCCCGCCGCCATCTCCATGTGCAGGATCATCATCGGCGTGCCGTAGACTTCAGGCATTCCCGGGACCACGTGGCCGACCGTCATCTCCGCCGTGACCGTCACCAGCTTCTCTGCCGTCATGCCGGCGGTCAACTTCTCAAGCGGATTCATGGCTCAACGTATCTGCCTCGGTCGTGGATGGAGTGGGGGTCGCGGCCGCTCGGGGCTTGCGCCCGGTCAGCCAATTGCCGAGCCGGTCGAGATAGAGATAGACGACGGGCGTGGTGTAGAGTGTCAGGATCTGCGAGAGCATCAAGCCGCCGACGATCGTGTAGCCGAGCGGCTGGCGCAGTTCGGCGCCGGTGCCGTTGCCGAGCATCAGAGGCACACCGCCGAGCAGCGCGGCCATGGTCGTCATCAGGATCGGTCGGAAGCGGAGCGTGCAGGCCTGGTAGATCGCTTCCTCAGGGCTCAGCCCGTGCTTGCGCTCCACCTCGAGAGCGAAGTCGACCAGCATGATGCCATTCTTCTTGACGATGCCGATCAGCAGGATGATGCCGATGATGGCGATGACGCTGAGATCCATGTGGACTGCCAGCAGCAGCAGCAGCGCGCCGATGCCGGCGGAAGGCAGCGTCGACAGGATCGTGATCGGATGGATCAGGCTCTCATAGAGGACGCCGAGGATGATGTAGATCACGATCAGCGCCACCCCGATCAGCAACGGCGTGCCGGACAGGGAAGACTCGAAGGCTTGCGCGTTGCCCTGGAACGAGGTCGACAGCGAGGCGGGCTTGCCGGTGTCCTTCTCGATCTTCTGGATCGCCGTTACCGCGTCGCCAAGCGCGACGCCGGGCCGCAGGTTGAACGAGATCGTGACGGAGGGAAACAGGCCCTGGTGATTGATCAGAATCGGCGCCGGCATGATGACGCTGTGGACCAGCGTGCTCAGGGGGACCTGCTGGCCGGTCGCCGAGTTGAGATAGATGTCCTTGAGCGCGTCGGGCCCATATTGGAAGGCTGGATCGACCTCCATGACCACGTGGTACTGGTTCAGCGAGGTGAACATGGTGGAGATGATGCGCTGGCCGAAGGCATCGTCGAGGGTGTTGTCGATCGTCGTGGGCAGGATGCCGAAGCTCGAGGCGACTTCGCGATTGACGGTGACCTGCAGCCTCGGGCCGGCATTGGCCTGGTCGCTTGCGACGTCGGTGATGAGGTCGAGCGCGCGGAACTTCTCCAGGAAGAGCGCCGACCAGTGGTTGAGTTCGTTGGAATCGGCGTCCGTCAGCGTGAACTGATACTGCGTCTTCGACAGGCGTGCGCCGATCGTGATGTCCTGGGCCGACTGCATGTAAAGCTTGATGCCCTGGATGTGGGCGAGCGGGGGTTCCAGCCGAGCGATCACCTGGTCGGCGCTTGCCTTGCGTTCGGGCTTCGGCTTCAGGACGATGAAGATGCGTCCCTGGTTGAGGGTCGCGGTCGGCCCGCCTGGACCGATATAGCTGGCCACCGATTGGATCGCCGGATCCTTCGACAGCACGTCGACGACCGCCTGCTGTCGTTCGGACATGGCGGGGAAGGAGATATCCTGGGCAGCCTCGGTGATGCCGATGATCTGTCCGGTATCCTGTTGCGGGAAGAAGCCTTTCGGGATGATCACATAGAGATAGCCGGTCAGCGCGATGGTCGAGAGCATCACGAGCAGCGTCACGAAGCGATGGCGCAGCACGACGCGCAGGCCGCGCGCGTACAGCGCAAGCAGGCCGTCGAAGCCGCGCTCGAACAGGAGATAGAGCCGGCCGTGCTTTTTCCGCGAGTCGTCCTTGAGGAGCCGCGCGCACATCATCGGCGTCAGGGTGAGCGAAATCACCAGCGACAGCAGCAGCGAGGCGGTGATCGTGACCGCGAATTCCTGGAAAAGCTTTCCGACATAGCCGCCCATCAGGAACAGCGGAATGAAAACGGCGATCAGGGACAGGGTGATGGAGACGATGGTGAAGCCGATCTCGCTGGAGCCCTTGAGCGCGGCCTCCATCGGGGTCATGCCCTGCTCGAGATGGCGCACGATGTTCTCGATCACCACCACCGCGTCGTCGACCACGAACCCGACCGCGATCGACAGCGCCATCAGCGAGAGGTTGTCGAGGCTGTAGCCGAGCACATAGAGGATCGCGAAGGTGCCGATCAGCGCCAGGGGAACAGTGATCGCCGGGATGACGGTGGCCCAGAAATTCCTCAGGAACACGAATATGACCATCACCACCAAGGCAACGGTCAACATCAGCGTGAATTGCACATCGGAAACCGCGGCTCGAATCGTGGCGGTGCGGTCGGCGGCGATCGTCACCTTGATCGCCGGCGGAACGGAGGCCTGCAGCTGCGGCAGCAGTTTCTTGATGCGATCGACGGTTTCGATGACGTTGGCGCCGGGGATGCGCTGGACGGCCAGGATGATGGCGGGGTCCTTGCCGTACCAGCCGGCCAGCAGGTCGTTTTCGGGCGCCTCGATCGCCGAACCGATGTCGCGCAGCCGCACCGGCGAGCCGTTGCGATAGGCGATGATGAGGTTTTCATAGGCGGCGGGCTTCAGCAACTGGTCGTTGGTATTCAGCGTATAAGTGACGCGCGGGCTGTTGAGCGTGCCCTTGGGCAGGTCGACATTGGCGCCGGCGATCACGGTGCGGACGTCTTCGAGGCCGATGCTGCGGGCGGCCAGCGCCTGCGGATTGACGCGGATGCGGATCGCGGGCTTCTGCTGGCCGCCGATCCCGACCAGGCCCACGCCTGGCACTTGGGAAATCTTGGGCAGCAGGATGTTTTCCGCGTAGGCATCCACCGTGGTCGTCGGTAGCGAGTCCGACGTCAGCGCGATCAGCATGATTGGCGTTTCCGCCGGATTCACCTTCCTGATCGTCGGCGGGTAGGGGATGTTCTGCGGCAGGAACGGGCTCGCGGCATTGATCGCGGAGAGCACGTCGACCGCCGCGCTGTCCACCGTGCGCGACAGCTCGAACTGCACCGTGAGCTGGGCGACGCCGAGTGCGCTGGACGAGGTGAGCTGCGTGACGCCGGGGATCTGGCTGAGCTGCTGTTCGAGCGGCGTGGCGACCGACGAGGCGATGGTCCCCGGGTCGGCGCCGGGCAGTTGCGCCGAGATCTGGATCGTCGGGTAATTGACGTTCGGCAGCGCGCCCACCGGCAACAGGGGATAGGCCGCGAGGCCGCACAGCAGCAGGCCCGCCATCAGCAGAGCGGTTGCAATCGGCCGCTGGATGAAGAGCGCGGACAGGTTCATGGGAGCGCGTCCTGCACGGAGCTTTGCAGGTCGGCTTCGCGCGCGGCCTTGCCGTGCAGCTCCCGAACCTGGCTTCCTTCCGTCAGCCGATACTGACCGTCGACGACGACGGTCTCACCTGATTTCAGTCCCTGGTCGATCAGGGCCTGCCCATCGCTGATCTGTGCGACGTGAACGGAACGCAAGGAAGCGGTCTGGTTGGGGGCGACGACATAGACATAGCTTCCGTTCGGGCCCTGCTGGACTGCGGAGCCGGCGACCGTCAGCGCATCCTTCTCAATCTTCAGCAGCAGCCGGGCATTCACCAACTGTCCCGGCCACAGCCGGTGCTCGTGATTGGCGAATGTGGCCTTGAGCTGGACGGTGCCGGTCGTTCCTGCGATCTCGTTGTTGACGAGCAGCAGCGTGCCTTCGCCGAGCTTGATCTTGTTGTCCTGGCTGTAGGCGATGACTTTCAACTGGCCCTTTGCAGTGTGTTCCTGGATCACGGGCAGATCCGTCTGCGGAAGGGTGAACAGCAGCGAAATCGGCTCGATCTGGGTGACGACGACGAGACCGTTGGCGTCGGTCGGATGAATCACGTTGCCGACGTCGATCTGGCGGACGCCGGTGATGCCGGGAATGGCCGATGTCAGGCGCGTATAGCTGAGCTGGACGTTGGCCTCGTCGATCTGCGCCTGGTCCGCTTTCACGGCGGCCTTGAGCTGGGCCACCTGCGCGGTCTGCGTGTCGATCAGCTGCGGGGTCGCATAGCCCTTGTCGCCGAGTTTATCGTAGCGGGAGAGATTGGCTTCGGCATTGGCGAGCTGGGCCTGATCTCGATCGCGATTGGCCGTCAGCTGCTCGATCTGGGCCTCGTAGGGACGCGGGTCGATCTGGGCGAGCAGATCTCCGGCCTTGACGGTCTGTCCCTCGGTGAAGGCGATCTTGACGATCTGTCCCTGAATCTGGCTGCGCACGACATCGGTGTTGTAGGCGATCACGGTGCCGATGCCGCGCAGATAGATCGGAACGTCCCTGCCGGTGACCGCGGCGGTGACCACCGGTACGGCCGCGGGCACTGGCGCGGTGGCGACGACCGGCTTCCGGTCCGCGGCGAAGAACCAGAGGCCGGCTCCGACGAGGATCGCGGCGAGAGCGACAAGCGCGATGGCGGGATTTCGTTTCATGAGAGCGTCCTGGATGTCAGGGATTGCTTGAGCCGCCGATCGAAGGCGTGCTGCCCGTTGCGGCAGGGCCCTGCACCGGGACGGACGGACTGAGTCCGGCGCCGCCGAGCTCGGTGGCTCCGAGCGGAACCCCGACGCGTCCGACCGTCGATGCCGACGGCAGGGGCGACGCCGCCGTGATGCTGCCGTTGCAGGTGACGGATGAGCCTCCGGACAGTCCGCCGCCGTCGAACAAGGCTCCGGACGAGGCGGTATTGCCGGATCCGGCACAACCCGCCGTGCTTTGCGCCGGATTAAGCGGCGAAATGCCGGGCGTCGCGATCTCGGTCGATCCCAGCGGAACGCCGACGGGCCGCGTGGATTGCGGATTGAGCGGCGACGTCGCCAGCATGCCGGTGGAAGGCTGCGTTCCCGGCATGGTCGTTTGAGCGATTGTCGCTGCCGGGACGAGCCAAAGCATGCCGGCCGTGAGTGCCACGGCCGGCTGCATCAGGGCGAACCGGCGCGAGCCGGATCTTCCCGAGCCGACGTCGTTCGATGAGTGCTGCTCTCGCATGGAAGAAGCTCCGGCTGAATGCTGTCGAGCACTAGAAAGGTGCGGAGCTGCGGGGTATTTCCAGAATGCACGTCCCGCTCCCCGGCAGCACGACGACAACGGGCATTCGACGTGCCGTGAGCGGGCATTCGTCTTCGTTCGGCCGCATCGCCGCGTTGCCTCGCCGATAACGGCGCCATTGGCCGGCTTTGGCTTCGGTCTTCTTTTTCGCTATTTCAGAATGTCCCGCACATGCGCGAGTTCGCGGCTGCATGTGCCTGTGTCGCCGTTTTGATCAGCGGTCCGCGCGCGATCAAGCGAGTCCAGCGCATCCGTGAAAACCGCTCCGCGGCCGCCCTCTGCCTCTGCAATCGAGCGAGGCGTCGGTTGATGACTGCGCAGCGCGCTGAGGCTCTCCCGCTGCCAGCCGTGGGCGCCCGCGTCTTTTTCTATCGCTTGATCCAGCTGGATCTGGGTCTGCGCGATGTCGTCTGCACAAGTGCCTGCACGCGCGGGCGAAGCTGCGCACAACAGGATGAGAAGCGCGATCTGGAAATTTGCCGTGGATGTCATGTGTCCGATCCCATGCATGGAGTTCAAACAGCGTCAGATTCGACCTCTTGAATGACAAAGTCGATCGTTCGTCTTTCGTGTTCGAACGCCGACCGTTCACAGTAACGAGAGGTCTGTACGCCTGACATATGCGCTGCGTTTTGAAGTGGGCGCCTTAGCTAGGCAGCGTCCCGAGGATGCACGAGGAGCCGTTGTCTCGATCGGCATGTCCCGACGTGCGAAGTGGCAAGGGCCGTTGTTTGCCGAAATACGCCGGCAGGCGTCGACACTACTGTCGCACCATTCCAACCCCGGAGTGATCCCGACATGAAACACCTCAACGCTGGCCTCGCCTTCGCCGCCACTCTCTCCCTGTTCGCGACCGTCGCCCCGGCGCGCGCTGAACCCCCGAAGAACATCGTCCTGGTGCACGGCGCCTGGGTCGATGCGTCCGGCTGGAAGCCGGTCTACGAGATCCTGACCAAGGAAGGATTCCGCGTCAGCATGCTGCAGGAGCCCGAGACGTCGTTTGGCGATGATGTCACGGCGGCGAAGCGGCTGCTCGATCTCCAGGGTGGCCCGACGCTTCTGGTCGGCCACAGCTATGGCGGCTCGATCATCACCGAGGCGGGTGTTCATCCCAATGTGGTCGGTCTGGTCTATGTTGCCGCGCATGCGCCCGACGTCGGAGAGGACGAAGGGGCGCTGGGCAAGAAGACGCCGAGCGTACTTGGAAAGACCGAAGGCGCCATCAAGGTCACGCCCGACAAATTCACCTATCTCGATCCCGTGCAATTCCCCAAGCTATTCGCGCCCGATCTGCCGCGCGAGCAGGCGGAGTTCGAATCACGCTCCCAGGTTCTGGCCGCGACGCAGGTGTTCACCACGCCGCTGACGGCGGCTGCGTGGAAGACCAAGCCGAGCTGGGGCATCGTTGCCGGCAACGACCAGATCATCAATCCGGACCTCGAGCGCTGGTATTACGAGCGCGCCAAGAGCCACACCACCGTGATCCCGGGCGCGAGCCACTCGGTCTACGAGTCGCATCCGAAGGAAGTGGCGGAGATCATCACCCGTGCCGCTCGCAGCATCGATCAACCGGCCACCCGCTGACGCGTTTTGCCGGTCCTGACGCACGGCCGGCGGAAGGAAGGACGGCGGGAGAGACAGCACTCCCGCCGGCCCGACTGCCCTCTGGAGAATTCCATGAGCATGATCGAGACGACCGGCATGGTTCCGGATCGGAGCGGAGCCAACGCCGCAAAGGGGCCAAGGTCATGACGAGCTGGCAGAACAACCGCGCCGCGCGCGATGCCCGCATTGCGGCCGGTGCCGGACTTGCCCACGGTAAGGTCGTGGAAGCGTCGGACGCTACGCGTCTGCTGGAGGCCGTGATCCGGCCGGGTGACCGGGTTTGCCTGGAAGGCGACAACCAGAAGCAGGCGGATCTCTTGAGCCGCGCGCTGCTGGCGGTCGATCTGTCCAAGGTCAACGACCTGCACATGGTGCAGTCGGGCGTCGTTCTCCCCGAACATCTGGACCTGTTCGACCGCGGGGTCGCGAAGCGGCTGGACTATGCCTATTCCGGGCCGCAATCGGCGCGCATCGCGCGCATGCTGTTCGGCGGCAAGATCGAGCTGGGCGCGGTTCACACCTATCTCGAACTGTTCGCGCGCTACTTCATCGATCTCACCCCGCACGTCGCCCTGATCGCCGCCGTCAGCGCCGACCGTGACGGCAATCTCTACACCGGTCCGAACACCGAGGACACGCCCACCGTGGTGGAGGCAACGGCGTTCAAGGACGGCGTCGTGATCGCCCAGGTCAACGAGATCGTCGAGACGGTTCCGCGGGTCGATATCCCGGCGGACCGCGTCCATTTCGTCGTCAAGTCCGACAAGCCGTTCTTCGTCGAGCCGCTGTTCACGCGCGATCCGGCGGCGATCACCGAGGGGCAGATCCTGACCGCGATGCTCGCGATCAAGGGCATCTACGCGCCCTATGGCGTGCAGCGGATCAATCACGGGATTGGCTTCAGCACGGCCGCGATCGAGCTTCTGCTGCCGACGTTCGGCGAGAGGCTGGGCCTGAAGGGCAGGATCGCAACCCACTTCGCCTTGAATCCGCATCCCGCGCTCATTCCCGCGATCGAGTCCGGTTGGGTCCGGCAGATCCACTCGTTCGGCTCGGAGGTCGGCATGGACGACTACATCCGGGCCCGATCCGACGTCTATTTCACCGGTCCCTACGGCTCGCTGCGTTCCAACCGCGCCTTTTGCCAGACCGCCGGGCTCTATGCCTGCGACATGTTCATCGGCTCCACGCTGCAGATCGATCTCCAGGGAAATTCCTCGACCGTCACCGCCTCGCGCATCGCCGGGTTCGGCGGCGCGCCCAACATGGGCTCGGATGCGCGCGGGCGCAGGCATCCGAGCGAGCCCTGGCTGAAGGCCGGCGCGGAGGCCGATCCGGACAGCCCGGCGCCGTTGCGCCGGGGCCGCAAGCTGGTGGTGCAGATTGGCGAAACCTTCGGCGACAAGAACGTCCCGTTGTTCGTCGAGAAGCTCGATGCGATCGAGCTCGCCGAGAAGCTGAACCTCGAGCTCGCGCCGGTGATGATCTACGGCGACGACGTCACGCACATCGTCACCGAGGAGGGGGTGGCGAACCTCCTGTTGTGCCGTACGGCGCAAGAACGCGAGCAGGCGATCCGCGGCGTTGCCGGATACACCGATGTCGGTCGCGGGAGGGATCGCAGCATGGTCGCGCAGCTGCGCGAGCGCGGCGTGATCCGGCGGCCGGAAGATATCGGCATCAATCCGCTCGATGCGGATCGCAACATGCTGGCGGCGCGCTCGATCAAGGATCTCGTGCGCTGGTCGGGCGGGCTCTACGCGCCGCCGTCGAAATTCAGGAACTGGTGAGGACAGGCCATGGAAGATCTCAGCTTTCACCACCCGGTTCGCGAGCGCGCGGGCGGCATCAGGCAGAGCGCGATCGTCGGCGTGGTCGCCTCGGGCAATCTGGAAGTGCTGGTCGAGCGCGTCCTGCCGGATGCGGAATGCGCGGTCGAGATCAAGACCGCGGCGATGGTCTTCGGCGAAGTCTGGAGCGCCGTCATTGGCGATTTCGTCGAGCGCTATTCGCCCGGCGGGCTGAAATTCTCCATCAATGACGGCGGCGCGCGGCCCGACACGGTCTCGCTTCGGCTGGCCCAGGCGGTGCGACTGATCGCGGGGAGCGACCGATGACCGCGCCGCTCTCGCACATCGCCCCGGCCGAGCGGGCCCGCAGCACAAGCTTCAACGAGGCATCGGCGCGGACGAGGCTTGATCTGCTGCTTGATGCCGGCAGCCTGGTCGAGTTCATCGGGCCGGAACAGCGCGAGGTCAGTCCGCATCTGGAGATATTCGGCCTTCCCGAGCAGTTCGATGACGGCATCGTCGTCGGCCATGGCCGCCTCGGCGGCGCGCCGGTGTTCGTCGCCGCGCAGGAAGGGCGCTTCATGGGAGGCGCCTTCGGCGAGGTGCACGGTGCCAAGCTCACGGGGCTGCTCCGCGCAGCGCGCGAGATCGGATCGATCCCCGTTCTGATCCTGCTCGATACCGGCGGGGTCCGGTTGCAGGAGGCCAATGCCGGTGAGCTCGCCATCGCCGAGATCATGCGCGCGGTGATGGAGGCGCGCAGTGCCGGCGTGAAGGTCATCGGCCTGATCGGCGGGCGCTCCGGCTGCTATGGCGGCGGCGGTCTGATCGCAGGCTGTTGCTCCGCGCTCGCCGTGTCGGAGGCGGGACGCATCGCGGTTTCGGGTCCCGAGGTGATCGAGACCAATCGCGGCGTCGAGGAGTTCGACTCCCGTGACCGTGCCCTGGTCTGGCGCACCATGGGCGGCAAGCACCGGCGGCTGCTCGGTGCGGCCGACGTCTTCGCCGATGACACCGTGCAGGATTTTCGCGAGGCCGCGCTCGAGTTGATCGGGTTGATTGGCCCCTTCGGCCTCGACCGGCTCAAGGCGGAGCAGGGGCGTCTGGCCGACAGGTTGCGCCGCTTCGGCGCTTGCCAGGACGCCGTCGATGTCTGGACGGTGGAAGGTGTAGCGCATGCGGAAACGGTGCCGGAATTGCCGGCCGACCAATTCATTGCGCTCGCTGACAGGATCGGGAGGAGCAGCCGTGACGCTCGATGACATTCTCGCCTCGCTGTTTCCCGACGGCCACGAGGTCAGGAACGACAATGGCGTCATTGCCGGCGCGGCGACGCTGCGGTCCAGCGGCAGGATACTCGTGATTGGTGTTTCTGATCGGACTGCACTCGGCGTCGACGAGGCGATCAGACTTTCCGCGCACGTCCTGGACTCGATCGACCGGGGGAGCGGACCGATCGTGGTGCTCGTCGACAGTGACAGCCAACGCATGAGCAAGCGGGACGAGCTGCTCGGGCTCAACGAGTTCCTCGCGCATCTGGCGAAAGTGCTGATCCACGCGGACATGCACGGCCGCCCGACCATCGGTCTTCTCTACGGCCATTCGGCGGCGGGCGCCCTGCTTGCGACGGGCCTTGCGACGCGGGTGCTGGTCGGATTGCCCGGCGCCTCTCCCGCCGTGATGGATCTGCCGTCGATGGCGAAGGTCACCAAATTGTCGATGACGGCTCTTGAGGAGAAGGCCAAATCGACGCCGGTGTTCGCGCCGGGGCTCTCCAATCTCGAGCAGATGGGTGCCGTTCATATGACATGGAGCGACGCCACCTCACTCGCAGACCAGCTTGAGGCGCTGCTCGCCGACATGCCGGCTGCGCGGGATCGAAGAGATGCGCTCGGCAAGGAGCGCGGTGGCCGGCCGAAGGCCGCCGATATCGCGGAGCGCGTTCGTGACCTTGCCCTGCAAATCCGGTGAACCGCCGGCCGGTCGCCACGACCTCGTCTTTGTCAGCCCGGAGGGCTGGCGGGCGCTCCTCGAGATGCGTGCCGATCTCGCCGCCGATCCCCTGGTCGGGTGTTGGCCCGTCATGGGTTGGCCGACGATCAGGCGGCGCGCGCTGCCAGGCGAGGCGACCGGCCTCGCTTTGGGCCTGCCGCTGCCGCCCTCTGCCGGCAAGAAGCGGCTCTCCTTTCTGGCGGATGTCGGCCATGTCGTTTCGGTTGCGAGACCGCCCTCGCTGCTGGAGGTGCGTGCCTCGGCGCCGCGTCACTGGTGGTTGACGCTCGATCGACTCGACGAGCTTGCACTCCGGCATGCGGTGGATGTGCGGATATTCGGCAGCCTGGCCTGGCAGTCGCTGACCGGGCTCGATTACGTGACCGACCGCTCCGATCTCGACGTTCTGCTCGCGTTCCACCGCGAAACGGATCTGGATCGTCTCGCTGCCGATGTGGCCGCAATCGAGACCGAAGCACCGATGCGGCTCGATGGCGAATTGATGCGCGTGGATGGTGCGGCGGTGAACTGGCGCGAATTCCACGCCGGCGCGAGCGAGCTTCTGGTCAAGACCATCGGGAGCGTGGCCGTGCTCGACAGGGATCGGTTCATTTCGGGAGCGACGGGATCATGATCACCGCGGCCGCACGGGGTGCTGAACCGCTCGTTTCGTACCGGACGCGAAGGGTCGCCGATACCGCAGCCATCGGCGACGTCGCCGCTGATTGCCTCGTCATGGAGCTGGAAACCTGGCCGAAGCCGGGACTCGTGAGCCATGTCGACAATGGCAGTCACGACGACATGGATGCCGGCATGTTTCGCCGCAGCTCTGCGGCCATCAGGCCTTACTTTCAACGGCTCGCCGATGCGGGCGCGCTTGGTTGCGGCATGGGACGGCTGAGGATCATCGGCCTGGAGGCCGAACGTGCAATGCTCGCGGCGACCTCCGGCATCAACACCCATCGCGGCGCGATCTTCGGACTCGGGCTGTTGTGCGCGGCGGCGGGTGCGAAGGTCGGCGGATTGGTCGATCCCGGGCTGCCGCTCGGCGATGTCGTGGCACGCGTCTGGGGCGGCAGCATCCTCGACGGTCCGGTGTTGCTGCACAGCCATGGCAGCACCGCGCGCCGCCGCTATCACGCGGGCGGCGCGCGTCTTGAGGCCGCGAACGGATTTCCCAGCGTCTATCGGATCGGCCTGCCTGCCTTGCGCAGGATGACGCCGGCCGTGCCCGCGGAAGCGGAAGCCGCCCGGGTCGAGGCGTGCTTTGCCCTGATCGCGTCCGTTGAGGACACAAATCTCCTGCATCGCGGCGGGCTCGACGGCCTTCGCTTTGCACATCGTGCCGCGCGTCATTTCATCGACGCCGGGGGCGTGCGTGCGCCCGGCTGGCATGCATACGCGCAATCGATCCATGAAAGCTTCGTCGTCCGGCGTCTCAGCCCGGGTGGATCGGCCGACCTTCTTGCGATGACGCTCTTCGTCGACGCCCATGAAAGGCCGATGCCATGATGTCCAACGCGATCCTGATGGCGCTGGTGCCGGTCTTCTTCGTCCTGTTGCTCGGATACGCCGCCGGCAAGTTTCATGTCGTCGACAATCTTCACGTCGACGCCCTCAACGCACTCGTGATGGATTTCGCCGTGCCGGCGTCCCTGTTCGCCGCGACCGCCTCGGCGTCGCGCAGCGAGATGATCGAGCAGGTTCCGCTCTTTCTGGTGCTCGGTATAACGATGTCGTTGCTCTATGCCGCCTGGTATCTTGCCGCGCGCAGGTTGTTCAAGGTGTCGCGGCCCGATGCGTCGATTCAGGCACTCACGGTTGGCTTTCCAAATCTTGCCGGCGTCGGTCTTCCAATCCTGACATCCGTCGCGGGACAGGCGGGCGCCGTTCCGGTCGCCGTCGCATTGGCAACCGGTTCGGTCCTCATCAGCCCGGTGACCCTGATCATGGCGGAAATGGACGCCGCCAGGGCCCGCGGCGAGGAAATGGCGGCGCGGCAGATGCTGACGGCCGTGGGACGTGCGATCACCAAGCCGGTCGTGCTCGCGCCCGTGTTCGGCATCCTGTTTTCGGTGTCGGATCTGAGTCTCGACGCGCTCGCTCATGCCTGCCTCGCCCTGATCGGGAGTTCGGCCGCCGGCGTCGCGCTGTTCCTGACCGGAGCCATCCTGTCGGCACAGTCGTTCCGCCTGAACTGGAAGATCGCGGCTGCAACCGTGGCCTCGGACATGGTTCGGCCGCTCGCGGCCGTTGCAGTCACTCACGTCTTTCCAATCGCTCCCGACACAGCGAGGACGGCCATTCTGCTCGCCGCGGTGCCTTCTGGCTTTTTCGGCATCCTGTTTGCGGTCAACTACCGGCTGGACTCCGCAGCGGTCGGATCGATGGTCATTTCGAGCACCGGATTCAGTGTCGCGACCATGGCGGTCGCGATCGCCGTGCTCTTTCCGCACTAGGCGGCGACCATGACACTTGCGATCCTGTGCTCGGGACAAGGCGGACAGCATCGGGACATGTTCGCCCTGACGGGCGATGCGCCGGAAGCGACGCACCTGTTTGCACATGCGGCAACGTTGCTGGGCGGCAGGGATCCGCGCGATTTCGTGCGCAGCGAATCTGACGAGGCTCTGCATCGCAACCGGTCCGGCCAGATTCTATGCACGTTGCAGGCACTGGCCGCCGCTGCCGGGCTCAGGGACATCATTCCACATGGCGCCATCATCGCAGGCTACAGTGTCGGTGAGGTGGCGGCATGGGGCGTGGCAGATTTGTTCGAACCGGTCCTCACGCTCGACCTCGCAGTGCGCCGCGCGGAAGCGATGGACGCCGCCACCTGCGCCGGTGACGGGCTGATCTTTGTCCGTGGTCTTTCACATAACGATGTGACCCGCCTTTGCGAGCGCCACGGCGCGGCGATCGCCATCGTCAATCCAGGCGATGCCTTCGTGATCGGCGGTGGCCGGAAGGCATTGAACGGGATTGCCGGAGAGGCGAGGGCGATGCGTGCCACAAGGATCGTCGACCTGCCGGTTGGGGTTGCCTCCCACACCGGACGGCTCGCCGAGGCGTCGGTCGTGTTTCGCGAAGTCTTGCGGTCGGCGCCGGTGGCGTTCCCGCCGGCTGCCGGCGCGCGCATCCTGAGCGGCGTCGATGGCGGTTCGGTCGTCTCCGCCGAGACGGGCCACGACAAGCTCGCCGCGCAGATCTCGCAAACCGTGCAGTGGGGAAATTGCCTGCAAAGCTGTCTCGAAGCGGGTGCCACGGCATTTCTCGAATTTGGACCTGGACATGCACTGAGCCGGATGGTTGCGAGCGTCGAGCCCGGCCTTCCGGTGCGGTCGCTGGACGATTTCAGGAGTCTTCAGGGTGTGCGTGACTGGCTTGCGCGACATCTCAGCGACTGAAATGGCAACAGCTTCGTTTCGGAATCGGACGGACGGCGCTCCGAATCGGCGCGGCGAGGTCAAAAAAAGGGGCCGTCCTTGTGGGGAGGACGGCCCAATGCTCGCATGCCTGGGAGGAGAAGGCTCGAGCCGTGACTTGGGGTCTCAGTCACTAACACTGCCAGCATCGCCGATCCGGCGTGCAAAGTATTTCACGTCCCCACGCTGTTTCTCATTTCGCATGATTCACGAAGGTCCGCCGGCAGGACATGAGACACCGGCTCGCGTGACGGAACCGGGTCGCATTCAGCGAGCCTGGGTGACGCCAATGCGTTCCGGCTGGTGCATCGCCAACGTGCCGGCGTGTCGCCTGTCAGACGTTTGAAGACGGTCGAGAAATGCGCCTGCGTGCAGAAACCGACGGCCAGCGCCGCCTCGACCAGCGGCGTCTCGGTATTCGACAGGAGAGATTTTGCATGCTCGATGCGCTGTTGCAGGAGATACTCGCGCGGCCGGTATCCAGTCGCGGCGCGAAACTGCGCGGCAAAGTGCATCCGGGACAATCCCGCGACGCCGGCGAGGTCGGACAGGCTGATGGGGTGGTCGAAGCGCGCCCTGACATACTCCTCGACGCGTCGGAGCCGCCATTTCGGCAAGGCGTTGACTTTCGTGCGCGGGGGCTCGCGCCGAGCAACGTGCATCGCCAGCGTCTGGGCGATGCAGCACGCAAATTCGCGATCGGCCGAATGGCCTTGTTCGGTCAGCGCCTTTGCGAGCTGCTCGGCGAACGGGTCGCGCAACAGAAGGAGATCGTTCAGGCATTCGGGCGCGAGCGGCTCCGTTCCCTGCTGTGGAGATGGAAAGCAATTGGCCGAGATGTGGAAGTGCAGGAAATCGCAAGGCGCGAGAAACTGCGCGCGGAGCGGCTGCGACGGCGCGCCGACATAGAGCGTGCCTGCCGGCATGGCGCCGTCGAAAATGGTCTGACTGCCTCTGGTCAGCTTGAGACGTGTGCTCTTCAGGGCGATGGCGAAGAAGTACCGGTCGGGAGGTGTCGTTGCATCCTCGCGCCTGACGGCCGTCTGCGCATAGGTAAAGCGCGAGATCGTGATGTCCTCGCGCGCGACTCCTACGCGTTGCTCGGGCTGGCGCCATTTTCGTTCGTGGGGGAATGCGCGTGCCCCCTGAGAGAAATCCGGTTCGCGGGCGCCGGGTTGATGTGTCAATCGGGCGCCGGCCGCTTGCATATCGGTGAGCATCGTTCGTCCCGTCGTTTGGATTCCGCTGCCGCCGTGACGGCTGCTGAATGCCATTGGTTGACGCTCGAACGATATGTCTGATGCCGCCACAAGGCCCGTTAGAGATGCTGAAATCGTGTTAGATTTTGCGAAATGTGCAGGTGCGGCAGAAGGTCGCGAAACTTCCAATTGAGCAAGCAGAATCAAAGGCCTGGGCTGTGAGTTCAGATGTTGCGGTGCGACGCGATGGCTCTCATCAGGTGGGCGATCTGACTGGATTCAGGGAAGGCGTGGCGAGGCGTCGATGCCGGGGGTGAGGCCAGGCGCGATCTTCTCCGCTGACGGAATTGCGGGCACCCGCGCATAGGGAAGCGCTGTCACCTCGGGAGGCTGCTGGGATGGGGATTGGAGGCAGTTGGGGCGGGGCGGATCTCCCGCGCCGAACACATCGAACATTGGGTCCACCAAGGTCGTGCGGAGCCGATGAGACCAGGTCTGGCGATCGACCGCATCGGGCTGCCGGATCGTCACCGTGGCCGTCATGCCGGAGACCAGCGGCACGCCCGGCGGCACCGTGTCGATGGCGACGCGAACCGGTATGCGCTGCGCAAGCCGCACCCAGGTGTAGATCGGGTCCACGTTGGGCAAACCTTGCGTGCCCGCCGCGGCGTTTGACGGGCTGATGCCGCGGGTCACGGTTTTCACATGTCCCAGGATCGGCTTGGAGTAGCCGATGAGCTGTGCCTCGACGCGATCGCCGACGCAGACATGCGCCATCTTGGTTTCCTCGAAATAGCCGTCGATCCAGAAGCTGTTGGAATCGATGATGGAGACGTTGGTGACGCCGGTCAGCGCATAGTCGCCGACGCGCAGCAGGAGATTGGTGACATAGCCGTCGACGGGGCTGAGCACATTGGTGCGCTTCAGGTTCAATTCCGCCTGTGCAAGCTGGTGAGCGGCCGCTGCGTAGGCGGCCTTCGCCTGCGAGGCGTTGCCGGCGAAGATCTGCTGCTCCTCTGGCGTCGTCGCGAGGTCGGACAGACGCCGGCGCCGGTCGGACTCGGCCTGCTTCACCTCCAGGTCCGCCGCCCGCTGGTCGACGAGGGCCTTGCCGATGCGGACGGCTACCTCGAAGTCGAAGGGATCGATGACGTAGAGCACGTCACCCTTGCGGACGAACTGGTTGTCGGCCACCCGCAGCTCTACGATTTTGCCAGCAATCTGCGGCGCGACATTGGCGACCTGCACGCGCACGCTGCCATTGCGCGTCCAGGGCGCGGTGACATAGTGCTGCCAGGTTGCAACCGATATCAGGATGGCGACCAGGGCGATGGCAAGAGTGGCGAAATGCTTGCCGACGCCGGCCATGAACCGCCCGGCGGCCTTGCGCGGCGACCGCGTCAAAGGCGTCGCCTGCCGGGAACCTTCGCCGTCGTTCGCGGCGCGGTCGCTGGTCGCGCGCGCCGCGGCCTCCGTCGGGCAGGAACACGCGACGGCGTCGGCTGCGCCCGCCCGTGCTTCGGCTGAAGATTCGGGGTGGGGCGGAAAGGCCGCATCTCGAGGCAGAGCCGCGTCCATGACTTTCTCCTTAGCAAAAGAGCGCGAGCAGGCCGAAGATCGACACGTAGAGGCAGAGCTCGGCCAGCGACGGGTTGCTGAAGATTCTTGTAAATCCCACGAAGCGCAGCACCGGGCGGAGCAGCAGGAATGCGAGCAGCGCTGTGGCCGCATAGGACACGATCGGGGCGATCAGCACGCCGCCCACGACGAGTTCACGATAAGTATTCGTCACGGATGCGTCCCCTGGCCGGAACCGGCGAAACCCTGCCCTGGTTCAAAGACAATGCTGGCCGTAACGAGCGCGGCGAGCACCGGCTCGACGGACAGGTTGCTTTGGGCAGCTGTCCGGCGCAGCGCCTCGGCGGCAGTCAGGATTGCGCCTCCATCCCGTAGGGTGAGCGCGGCTCGCGCGGCGTGCACCGCCCCGCCGAGTGAGGTCTCGGCCAGGCGGTCCAGTTCGGCATGGCACCGTCGCAGCACCACCGCCTCGTCGAAGCAGCGCAGCGCTTCCGCGACGACCCGAGGGGGAGGTGCCGTGGCGCCGTTCGTCGTCACGATCTGCTCGATCCGAGCGGCATCGCGAAACGCGGCTTCCTCCGGCGCGAGATGCCGGGCTCGCCCGGAATCGAGGCGGTTCAGCTCGCGATGGGCGTCGTCCAGCAGTAGCCGGATCCTCCGTTCGCCCGATAAGGACGGCAGCAGGAGCTGCGCCGCGAAGACCAGAACCGAGGAAAGCTGGGCAAACAGACACGTCACAAGGAACACGTCGGGGTCGTAGCTCTGCGGATTGCTCGGTGCGAGAATGACAAGCGTGAACACGAGGGAGAGCCTGCCGAGCGGCGGCAGGACGCCGCTCGGCAGCGTGATCAGAAGCGCTGCGCCGATCACGAGAGGCGCAAGGCCGATCGCCAGCAGTTGAAACTCGGATACGCCGTTGAAGACGAGGTATTTCAGGATGCCGGCGAGCAAGCATGCGATCGGCATGGCAAAAACCGCCAGTGTCGTGAAGGCGCGCGGATCCGGAGCCGTCGCGCTCAGGCCGATGATGACCGCGGCAAGCGAGAGGCAGAGCGCGGTGGTCGGCCACCCCGCCATCACGAAGATGATCGCAATGAGGATGAAGTGGATCGCGGCCCTGACGCCGCTTTCCGCTGCAATGCGAGGCGAGCGGTAAAGCGGCGCGCGCCATTGCCGGCGCGGATAGTTGCCGGCTCGCAGTGCCTCGAGACTGTCGCGCACGTCTGCATTCCTGCGGATGATCTCGTCGCGGAGATAGGTCCGGCAGATCGTGATCAGGCCGGAGGCGCCGGGGTCTCGATCATCCCGAGACGTCGCGGATACGACTGGCAGCGCGGCGAGCATGCGGGCAAGCGCGAGCTCGCTCACGAGGGCCACCATCGCGGAGCGTGCGGCTGCGGATCTGGCCGGGCCGCTGATCGACTCCGTGACGAGGCTCGCGATCTCCGGATGCAGGGCCGCGACATCGCGCAAGATGTCCGCAGCAGTCGTCGCGGATGAGGCTTCGCCGCGGACGGCGCGTTGCGCGAACTCCGTGACCCGGCGATGCAGTGTTTCGAGGCGGTTCGCAAGAACCGGATGATAGTCCGGCGCGGCGAGCACCTCGTTGACCAGAGCGACCGCGAGGACGCCGATGGCGATGGCGGCGCCCCGGGCGACGCCGGTCGGAAACACTTGCAACGGGCTGTCGATCTGCTGGATGGCAATCAGGGCAACGGTGATGCAGCTGAGAGCCGCTGCATAAGCGCGATTGCCGTCCAGCATCCCGGCGACGTAGACGCAAAGTCCGACCCAGATCCCCAACACTGCGGGCAGGAGCGCGTCGGTTTGGGAAAAGGTGCCGGCGATGGCGATCGATGCGATCACCCCGATGGCGGTTGCGAGCAGCCGGTAACCCGCCTTTTCCATGCCCTGCGCGCGCGTGGGCAGCGCCAGGATGGCCACGGTGACGGCTGCCGACGAAGGCGATTCGAGCTCGAGCCAGAAGCTGACATAGAGTGCGAGGAGCATTGCCAGCAGGACGCGCAGCGCGAATGCCCAGGAACTCACCGGGAAGCCGGCGAAGACCCGCGGGCGGATGTTATCGGCAGCGCTGGTGGCATCCCCTGGCAATTATGCTCCCTCCATGCGCGGCAAAGCGCGCGGCCTGCCGGCGTCGCGAAATCGAAGGGGAGCATGAGCTGTGCCGACCGGTATTTTCGGTCCATCAACCTCCTTTCGGGAATGCACGCCGGGAAGGCGCGCTTTGCCCGAGCCGGGGCCCGACTATTGCGGTGCGTGGCCCGCCAGGGCCTCTTCGAGGCGGCGGATGATCTCGTCGCCGCTGGACGGCTTGCCGAGATAGCAATGCGCGCCGGCCGCCATGACGCGCTGGCGCACGGGTTCGCTCGGGAAAGCGGTCATGAAAATGATCGGGAAATGGCGGCCGGAGGCAACCAGGCGCGCCTGCAATTCATCGCCGGTAATGACCGGCATCTGAACGTCGGCGATCATGCAGGCCGGATCTTCTGCCGCCGGTTCCCGCAGGAAGGCGACGCCGGACTCGTAGGCGTGGGCTTCATAGCCGAGCGAACGCACCAGGCTCGCCAGCGACGCGCGCACGCCTTCGTCGTCGTCCACGATCGCAATCACCGGGGTTTTGGCCATTGGCACACATCCTGACCGCTGTGTTCCGCAGGGAGGATATCTCCCATTGGGCGGCCGATGGCGCCTTATGCACCGTGCGGCAGTCCCGCCGAAATTATACTCAGGTTTGGTCCGTCGTCTTTCGGTTCTGGGAAATCCCGAGCGCTTCGGCCTTGCGAACGAGGTCGGCCAGCGACCGGACCTCCATCTTGCGCATGACGTTGCCGCGGTGGATCTTGACGGTGATCTCGCTGAGGCCGATCAGGCCTGCCACCTGCTTGTTCATCAAGCCGGCGGTCACATGGCCCATCACCTCGCGCTCGCGTGCCGTCAGGCTCTCATACTGGATGCGGATATCTTCCTTCGTCGCGGCTTCCGCGCGGCGCTGCGCATCGCGCTCGAGCGCTGCCGTCACGGCGTCGAGCATGTCCTGATCGCGAAACGGCTTGGACAGGAAATCGACGGCGCCAGCCTTCATGGCGCGCACCGACATTGGAATGTCCCCATGACCGGTCATGAAGATGATCGGAAATCTGATGCCCTGGCGGGTCAATTGCCCCTGGAGATCGAGGCCGCTCACGCCCGGGAGCCGGACGTCCAGCACGATGCAGGCCGGTTTGTCGGGCATGACGCCGCCAAGCAGCTCGGCCGGTGAGCCGAACAGGCGTGTCTCGAGGCCGACGGATCGGAACAGGCTGTCGAGCGAGGCACGAATGCTCGCGTCGTCATCAACGATGATGACGACAGAACTGGAGGATTGGGCCGGCGGTTGCGCTTGGTTTGGTCGTGTCATGGCAAGGCGTGTTCTTGGCTAAATGGCAGTGTCAGGTGGAATGTCGCGCCCGAGCCCGGAGAACTCTCCACGGACAATCGGCCGCCGTGAGCTTCCACCGTCGTTCGGCAGATCGCAAGTCCCATGCCCATGCCGCCGCCCTTGGTGGTGAAGAACGGATCAAACAGGCGCGGCAGGTCGTCAGGCTGGATGCCCGGACCGCTGTCCTCGACCGTGATGGCAAGGTTTTCACCGTCGGCGGTTCCGGCGCGTAGCGTGACGGTGCGGGGACCAGGCCGCCCCGACATGGCCTGGCCGGCATTGATCAGAAGATTGACCAGGACCTGCTGAAGCTGGATCCGGTCGCCGCGAACCGGCGGCAGGCCATGCTCCGCCTTGACGATGAGGGTGACGTCGTCCTTGACGAGCTCGCGCGCGACCAGGAGGGTCGCGTCCTCGATGATCTCGTCGATCTGCAGCAGATCCTGCTGGGGCGGAACCTTCTTCAGGAAAGTCCGGATGCGGGTCACGATCTCGCTGGCGCGGCGGCCCTGGGCAACGACGTGACCGATCGTCGTTGCAACCTCCTTGAGATCGGGCACGTCGCGGCGCAGCCACCGCAAGCCGGCCTCGCCGCTGGTGACGATCGCCGCCAGAGGCTGGTTCACCTCGTGGGCAATGGACGCGCTGAGTTCGCCGAGGGTGGCGACGCGCGCGGCATGCGCCAGCTCCGCCTGCGCCGCGAGCAGCGCATCCTGTGCCTGCTTGCGCTCGGTGATGTCGATGACGAAGGCGAGCACGTTGCGATCTCCGTCGGGCTCGGCCGGAAAGGTGATCGTAAACAGGACGGGAACCCTGCGTCCGTCGAGGCTCACGAGATCGGTCTCGCCTTCGTGGAACCGCTCTCCTTCGGCGAATGCGATCAGCGCGCCGAGGAAACTGCGGTCGTTCTCGCCCAGAAGCCTGTCCGCGTTCGCCATGAAGGCCGCAGAGCCGCTTGCTCCCGCCATCTTCTGGAGGGCAGGATTGACGTCGGTGATTCCAGCGAGGCGGCGGGCATGCCGCACGAATTCAGGATTTCGTGCAAGATAGTCCCGCAAGGTGGCGCCTCCGGTCTCCAGCGAATTCAGCGCGGTCCGCACTGCGCTCCAGTCCTCTTCGACGACGCCGATTCGGCTTGCGTCGAACATCCGGCGGTATCGCTGCTCGCTCTGCACCAGCGCGTTGTGTGCCGCTACGCGGTCCGTGACGTCGGTGTGCGTTTCAAGGACTCCAACGGGTTTGCCGAGATGGTCGTGCTGGAGCGCCCATCGGGCATCGACGGTGAGTGCGCCGCCGGCCTTCGTCCGCTGCTCCAGCCTGCCTTCCCATCGGCCGATGTCGAGCAGGCCGGCCTCGATGACCTCTCGCCGGTCGGGATATCTGGTTCTCAGCAGCGCATCTGCGAGTTGCCCGACCGCCTCGTCGGCCGGCCAGCCGTAGGCCTGTTCCGCGGCCCTGTTCCAGAACGTGATCACGCCGCCGCGATCCCTGACGAAGATCATGTCATGCGAGAGATTGAGCAGGCGCGCCTGCGCCGCGAGGCGCTTCGTCGCCGCGTGATTTTGCAGCGCCAGCAAGGTCGTGATTCCGATGGCGGCGAGGCTCACCAGCGCACGAAGGGCAGGCGAGGCGATCGCCTCCAGATCGTGTGACAGCAGATAGGCGGTTATGGTCAGGACGCTGCAGCCGACAGCGGCGGCGATGATGTCGTTACGCCGGTGCGTCCTCGCCGCGAGCAGGATCGCAACGACGTAGAGAACTGCGACCGCGCCCTCGAGCGGCGTCAGCACATCGACCAGGAAAACCGCGAAAGCGAGGACGGCAGACCAGAACCGCAAGCCGGCGCGGCCCATCGATGAACCCGTGGCCCGATCAAGACTGGTCATCGTCGCTGGTGGTCGCTCTGCTCATTTTCGGTCACGTTGATGCCGCGATTTGATCGGGTCGACAACATGCGGCAACATGATTTTCGTGCTCTCTTGAAAGACGTTGTCGCGGTTCCATCCTGCGCGAGAGCCGACCAGGCAAATTCCCCGGCATAACGGCGTTTTGCGTGACTTTCCGACCATCGGCGAGCGCGTCAACTTACCGCAGGGAGAGACCCGCTCCGCCATCGCCGCGAACGGGACGTCCACGCGGCCGGCGACGCCGTGGTCATACCTAGGTATGACGCGATCAACCCGAGAACCTATCCGGTGCACCCGCGCGTAGAATGGAGCGCGGGGACCGCCGAACTACTCTGCTCCCACATTCGGACGAGCCATTGGGTCTCGCCGGGTCGAAAATGGGACAAGGAGTTCGACGATGTCGCTACAGATGTCACACCTGCAAGGCGCGAAGGATCATGTCGTCGGCTCGATCGGCGTCTCGGCCATCGATTGTCGGCGGTCCGGGCTTGCGGAACGTCCGGATCGCGCCGGCGAAAAGGCGATGACGCTTTCCCTCGTTCACCTCGATGTGGCCCTGGCCATCGAGACGCCCCCGCCGGGCGTGCGGAGATGCGCCGGTGACGGGCCCAGCTTCAGGGTATCGGCGAAACGCCTCGCGCGCGCCTCCGTCGAGACTGATCGGGAGGCCGGTGCAGGCGAGTTCCGGGACCCGGTGATGCGAAGCCTCTCCGATGCACTCGCGGCAACCGAAGCGGCCCATCATCCTCACTCCGCCATCCTTGCGGACGCCTTGCGTCTTGCCATCCTGACCCGCAGGGCCAGCCGGCCGACGGCCGTCGGGTGCAACGAGACCGATCAGGCCGACGACGAGCGGTGTCGGTCCGTGAGGTCGTTGCAAAAATGGCGCCTCAAGCGCGTGCTGCAATATGTCGACGAGAATTTGGCTGGCAAGATCACCTTGCAGCATCTGGCGGCGGTCGCCGGCCTCAGCCGCATGCACTTTGCGGCGCAGTTCCGCGCGGCCGTCGGTATGCGGCCTCATGACTATCTGCTGCATCGGCGGATCGAACGCGCCCAGGAATTGCTGAGGCGCGCCGACGCCTCGCTCGTCGATGTTGCCTTGACCGTCGGATTCCAGACTCAGGCGCATTTCACGACGGTATTCAAGCGTTTCGCCGGCGACACGCCTTATCAATGGAGAAGCGCCTATCTTGCGCAATTCCTGCCGCTGCCTCGCGCCGAAGCGGGGGCGTCATGAGCAGTGTTGGCATTCAGGTCCTGTTGCTGCCGCTGGCCGGCATTCACCTGGCGATGGCGTACCATGAACTCACGGGCGTGCTGGAGATCGCCCGTGTTCTCGGCAACTCCTATCGCCTGGCATCTTCAGATCCGGGATCCGGTGCTCTCCATGGCCGGTTCATTCTCGATTTCTGCCGAACCATCGTCACGGTCAACCACTGTGTCCAGTGAAACGAGCCGCCGTTGACGGCAACGGCGGCGGCCAGCACGATAAGGCCATTCGCATGGGCCGACTGCCGGCTACTGCGCCGTCCATCCGCCATCGACCGCGATCGCGGTGCCCGTGATCTGGTCCGCCGCAGGCGAACACAGGAACGCCACGGTGCCTCCAAGCTGCTCCGGAGAGACGAACTCGGACGACGGTTGTTTCTCGCCCAGGAGTGCCTTGGCGGCGTCCTTTTGACTGATGTTTCTCTGTGCGGCGATGTCGCTGATCTGCTTTTCAACCAAGGGCGTCCGCACCCAGCCGGGACAGACTGCGTTGCAGGTCACGCCGCTGCCGGCGGTTTCCAGGCCAACCACCTTGGTCAGGCCGATCAACCCGTGCTTGGCGGCGACGTAGGCGGCCTTGTGTGTCGATGCGACGAGGCCGTGGGTCGAGGCGATGTTGACGATCCGGCCCCAGCGTTGCTTCTTCATCTGGGGCACCGCCGCCGCGATGCCGTGAAACGCGGCCGACAGATTGATGTCCAGGATCGCATGCCACTTGGCCGACGGAAATTCTTCCACCGGCGCGGTGAACTGGATGCCGGCATTGTTCACGAGGATGTCGAGGCATCCGAACGTCTCGATTGTCGCGGCGATCAATCGGCGCACGGCGTCGCCCTTCGACATATCGGCACCATCATAGACCACGCGCACGCCGTGCTCGCGTTCGATCCCGCTGCGGATGGCTTCGATCTCGCCGGAGTCGCCGAAGCCGTTCAACACGAGGTTGACGCGAAGCCTGGCCAACTCTCTGGCGATTCCGAGCCCGATACCGCTGGTCGATCCGGTGACGATAGCGACCTTATCCTTCAACATGGGAGTTCCTTTCGACGTCAGGTGGGGTGGGGGGACTAGTGGGTGCCGCCGGTCTCGATCTGGCCGGGCTTCTTCAGCATCATGGACGCGGCGAGTGCGACGATCAGCGCGACACCGAGCAGGTAGAACATGTCGCCGAAGGCCAGGATGAAGGCCTGCTTCTGCACGATCTTGCCAATCGCGACATAGGCGCGGTGGGCGGCGTCGATGCGATCGGTCACGCCGTGGTTCATGAAATACTGCGTCAGCTTCTCGAGCCTGGCTTGTGTGGCCTGCTCCAGCAGCGAGACCGACTGCATCAGCACGTTGGAGTGATATTGCTCGCGCTTGGTCAGCAGCGTCTGCAGCAGTGCGATGCCGACGGCGCCGCCGAGGTTGCGCATCATGTTGAACAGGCCCGAGGCCGAACCCGCGTTCTCCGCCTCGATGCCCGAAGTCGCGACAGCCGACAGCGGGGCGAACACCAGCGCCTGACCGAAGGCGCGAACGACGTTCGGCCAGAACAGCTGGTCGGTGGCGTAGTCGTTGGTCATCGAGATGTTCATGAAGTTGGAGGCTGCGAACAGCGCAAAGCCGACACCGATGATGAGCCGCGCGTCGAAGCGCCGTAACAGCTGCGGCACCAGCGGGATCAGCAACAGCTGCGGCAGCCCGGTCCATGCCAGCACCATGCCGATCTGCTCGGCGTTGTAGCCCTGGATGCGCGATAGATAGACCGGCAGGATGAAGACCGAACCGTAGAGCGCGATGCCGAGCAGGAAATTGGCGAGGATACCGAAGCCGAAATTGCGACGCGCCAGGAGGCGCAGGTTCAGCAGCGGCTTCCTTGCCGCCAGCTCGATCCACAGGAAGGCCGACAGCGCGATCGCGGCGACAATCGACAGCTTGACGATGAACGGCGAGCCGAACCAGTCGTCCTTGTTGCCTTCCTCGAGCACGGTCTGCAGCGCGGCGAGGCCGATCGCCATGGTGGCGATACCGGCCCAATCGCCCTCGCGCAGCAGCGACAGCTTCATCGGCTGCGATTCGAGCGAGACGAACAGCAAGCCGATCATGACCGCGCCCGGCACCAGGTTGACGTAGAAGATGTACTGCCAGCCCCAGTTCTCGGTGAGATAGCCGCCGATGGTCGGCCCGATCGCGGGCGCAAAGGTCGCGGAGATCGCAAACAGCGCCAGCCCGATCGGCTGCTTCGCCTTTGGCAGCAGCGTGATGATGAGCGTGAACGCCATCGGGATCAGCACACCACCGGTAAAGCCCTGCACGGCGCGCAACACGATCATCTGCGACAGGTCTTGCGCCAGCGCGCAGGCCGCCGAGAACACCAGGAACAACGTCGCATTGGTCAGGAGATAGATGCGGACCGAGAACGCCTGCGCGAGCCAGCCGGACAGCGGGATCACTACGATCTCGGCGATCAGGTAGGAGGTCGAGATCCAGCCGCCATCATCGATACCGGCCCCGATAGCGCCCTGGATGTCAGCCAGCGAAGCGTTGACGATCTGGATGTTGAGCACCGCCATGAAGGCGCCGAGGGTGGCGCCGGCGATGGCGATCCAGGTCTTGGCGGAAACCGCTGGAGCCGGTGTGGTGACGGACCGCTCGCCTTCGCCGGCGGGCATGGCATCGATGGCCGGTTGCAGTGTGGTCATGGTTGTCTGCTCGTCGCTTGCGAGAGAAACATTGCCTGAGCGGATTGTCCGGGAGGAGACAACCGGCAGGGACGCGTGTTCATTCAACTGCGAGGTTGGGGGCGGCGCGATGCGAGGCGCTTTTTGCTGTCGCGTTCGGCGATCGCCGCCGATTTGGTGTTGATGGTCGGCTCGGCCGACATGCCGGGACGGAGCAGGCCGGTCAGGCTGCGGTCGTCGAGGATGATTTTCACCGGCAAGCGCTGTACGATCTTGGTGAAGTTGCCGGTCGCGTTGTCGGGCGGCAGCAGCGCAAACTCCAGGCCGCTTGCCGGGGACAGGCTGTCGACATGGCCGCGCAGTCTGGTGCCGCGGAAGCTGTCGATCGTCAGCTCGACGGGCTGGCCGCCGCGCACATGGGTGAGCTGGGTTTCCTTGAAATTGGCGACGATGTACACGGCATCGAGCGGAACGACGGCCATCAATTGCGTACCGGCCTGGACGAACTGCCCGACCCGGAGTGAGCGCGCACCGACGGTGCCGTCGACCGGCGCGATGATGCCGGTGTAGGAGAGGTTCAATGCCGCCTGCTGCTCCACCGCGCGGGCGCGGTCGCGCTGCGCGACTGCCCTGGCGCGTTCGGTGGAGAGCACGTCGACCTTGCGCTCGGCCGCGAGCAGGCCCGACTTGGCGTGCTGCAATTGCGCGGCGGCGGCGCGCAGCGCAGCATCGGTCTGCTGCGCGCGCTGCACCGTGCCGGAGCCCGTCTTCATCAGGCCGTCGTATCGGACCTGCTCTTCCTGCGCGAATTTCAGATTGGCCGTGGCGGCAGCGACATCGGCCGTGCCTTGCTCGATGATCGGCTGCTGCAGGGCAAGCTGTGCGTCGAGATTGCGGACAGTGGCGTCGGATGCGGCGACGTCGGCGCCGGCCTGATCGAGCGCGGCGCGGAAATCGCGATCGTCGATCTTTGCCAGCAACTGGCCGGCCTTCACCGCTTCGTTGTCGCCGACCAGGACCTGCGCGATATAGCCCGACGCTTTCGGCGAGATGATCGTGGAATCCGCCCTCACATAGGCGTCGTCCGTGGTCTCCAGATAGCGGCCGATGGTGAGATAGTGGTGGCCGAACTCGGCTGCGGCGGCGACGCCCAGGGCCAGCGCCAAGGCGAGGGCGGCCCGCTTGATCGCCTGCCCGGATGGCCCAAGGCTGGTTTTGGCGTCCTGCTCGGGAGCATAGGGAATGGAAGACATGGTATTCTCCGAAACGAGGTGGCGGTGAGGTTCAGTCGCGGCGATGGACGTCGTGGGTGACGATGCCGAGCTCGGGAGCCGGCGGGTCCAGGCGGCGCGGATCGGCCAGCGTGCGGCGGATATCGTCCAGTCCGCTCTGCCAGTGAGCGCGCATCGCGCTCAGCCCGAACTCGTAATCCCTCGAATGGCCCTCGTGGATCTTGGTCTGATAGATCAGGTGCACGATGTTGTAGCAACGATGGCGCGCCATCTCCGCGATGGCGCGGATTTCGGGATCGTGCCTGGCAGCGTCCGGCAATTTCGCGATCGTGCGCTGCAAGGCCTGACGCATCTTCTGCATCCGCAGCACCTGGTCGGTCACGGCGCGCGTGCGGCTCGAATACTGAATGTCCTTCTGCCGGCTCGACACTTCCATCATGTCGTGGGGAACGCGGCCCTTGGCCGACCAGAGATCGATCTGGAACGTCAGCGTGTCGCACGGCTCGCCGGACAGCACGCGAGATAAAGGCGTGTTCGAAACCACGCCGCCATCCCAATAGTGCTCGCCTTCGATCTCGACGGCGGGGAAGCCCGGCGGCAGCGCACCCGATGCCATGAAATGCTTCGGTCCCAGCCGGCGCTCGGCGGTGTCGAAATAGGTCAGGTTGCCGGTGCGGACGTTGACCGCGCCGACGCTGACGCGCACGGCGCCCGAGTTCAGCCGGTCGAAGTCGACGAGCTTTTCCAGCGTCCGGTGCAGGGGTGCCGTATCGTAAAAGCTGGTCGCGGCGTCGCCCGAGAACGGTGACCAGAGCGGAGAGGGGAAGCGTGGCTTGAAGAAGCCAGGCTGGCCCTGGATCAAGGCCCGCGCCGCCGCCATCGCGTTGCGTACCGAGCTGATGTCGAACGCAAAGGGCAGGGCGTTGGCGAGCCCTTCGCCGGCGGGCCACTCGATCGAAAAGGCGCAGATGGTTTCCCAGAACTCGCGCAACCGTGCAACGCGCTCGCCTTCGGGCGAGCCCGCGATGATCGCGGCGTTGAGCGCGCCGATCGAGATGCCGGCCAGCCAGTTCGGCCGGATGCCGGCCTCGTGCAGACCTTCATAGACTCCGGCCTGATAGGCGCCGAGTGCGCCGCCGCCTTGCAACACCAGGGCGACGACATCGTAGGGAAGCGAATTGCTTCGCTGCGGCACAGGATTGGTTTGCTCGCGCATCACGTTCAGCATTTTGAGGACTCCCGATGGTACGGATGATGTCGATCAGCCGGCATTCGCGTCGACCAGGGTTTCGGAGGATCCGCGCCGCCGCACGATTTCGCTCGAGGCCAGATAGTCGTGGACCACGGTGCCGAGCCCGAGCGTCAGGTCGGCAACGATATGCTTGGCCGAAAGCACCTGGAGCACCGGCAGCTCGGCGACGGGGGCGAGGGCGTGCGAGTACAGGTCGAGCGCAGCCGGCCCAGTCCAGGCGCCCTTGACGGTGATGTCTTCGAGATGGAAGCGCACCAGCTCGCAGATGCGCGGCGTGCCGTCGACATGCGGAATGATCTTGAGCAGGAAATTCGGTGCGGCGAGCTTTTTTGCCTCGGCCGCGGCGTCGAGGGCCCGGTGCTTGTAGCCCATCGTGCCGGTCGCGATGCGGACCGAGCCGTAATTCAAGGTGCCGACCAGCGTGTCGGTCTCGACCTCGAGCTTCGGCTGCGCCAGCTTTTTGGGAAAGCCCCAGAGCTCGCGCCCGCCCGCAATTGGCGGATGATCGTTGAGGAACATCTGGTGGACGAAGCTGCCGGCCTTGCCCTGATAGGACACCGGAACGACCTGCCCACTTTCGGTGTAGTCGCCGAATCCGGTCGAGTCCGGCATTCGGATGAACTCATAGTTCACCACGGGTTCGGTGATTTCGAGTGGTGCCGGCACGATCCGGCGTAGTGCCTCGGGATCTGTCCGGTACTGGATGATGAAGTATTCGCGATTGATGAAGCGATAGGGGCCGGGCGGGAAAGCCGGGCTGGTCAGCGGCATGGCGAACGCGCTCGCGCGCACGGTGTCGAGTTTCATCATGGTTGGCTCCGGTTGGTATGGGGTGATCGGGCCGTGCCAACGCACGGTCGGCGCGGCCCGGTTTCGCGTGAGGCAGCTACACCTCGCCGACGTGCTCCGGATCCGCCGAGGCCAGCGCGGCCGCGCGTTCCGCTCGGGGCGGATAGATCCATAGAGTATTGATCTGCTGCTTGGTCCGCTTCGCCTCGTCGCCGACGAGCTCGAGCTTCCGTTCCCAGCCTCGCGTGAAGATCGCGCCGGCTTCTCCCAGATCGAGGCAGGTGGCGTAGGCCTTCTGGTGATAAGGCCTGGTCGCGACACCCAAAAGCTCGGCGGCGGCATTGTTGCCGGCAAATGCGCCCATGCGCGTGGCATGCTGGCACGACATCAGCGCGTGGTTGCCGACGTCGTCACACGCTGCTTTGGCGGCATCGCCGGTGGCAAAGACGCCGGCGACACCAGGCACGCGCAAGTCGCGGTCGACAAGGAGGCGGCCCAGATTGTCGCGCTCGGCCGGGATCTGCGCGGTCAGAGGAGCGGCGCGCATGCCCGCGGCCCAGATCACGGTCTCCGCTTCGATGTGTTCACCGCTGGAAAGCGTGACGCCAGACCTGTCGAGCGATGCGACACCGGTGCCGAGGCGGGTCTCCACGCCGAGCTTGCGCAGCGCATCCTCAATGACGGGGCGGGAATCCGTGCCCATATCGTGAGCGATCGTGCTGTTGCGATCGACGATGACGACGCGTGCCTTGGCGTTCTTGCCGAGGACCGCACGCAGCCGCGCCGGCATCTCCGTCGCCGTCTCGATACCGGTGAATCCGCCGCCGGCTACGACGACCGTATCGCGTCCGTTCCTTGCCGGCCGGTCGGCCAGATCATGGAGATGTCGCTCGAGCGCAATCGCATCGTCGAGCTTGTCGACGCTGAAGGCGTGTTCGGCAATGCCGGGGATGTTCGGCCGGAAAAGCCGGCTGCCGGTGGCAACGACCAGCCGATCGTAGGAGAGAGTCTGCTTCGCGCCTTCCGCCGTGACGAGCTCGATCGCACGAGACTTGGTATTGATGGTCCCGGCGCTGCCTTGCACGTAGACGACGTCGATGGCCTTCAATACGTCTTGCAGAGGTGCCGTCAGGGTTTCCGGCTTGCTCTCGTAGAGGCGGGGCCGGACCACGAGCGTCGGCTCCGGTGCAACAAGCGCGATCTCGAGTTGTTCGGGCGAAGCGCCCTGAATGTCCCGCAGGCGTGCGGCGGAAAGTGCGGCGTACATGCCGGCAAAGCCGGCGCCGATAATGACGAGTCGCATTTGATTATCTCCTGTGGATTGAGCTTTCCGGGCATGGGCGCGTCACCGCCGCCGCCACTCTCGTGGCGGATCGTCGAGGCCGATGACGCGAAGACGTGACGTGAGATCGCGAATTGTCAGGGAGAGGGGCAGCTTGGCATCGAAGCCATCGGCGCCGGCCAGCGGTGACGAAAGAAAATTGGCCCAATGGCGTTCGGACGCCAGTCGGCGTACGGAAGCCGGCCGCCATCCCTGTCGATGATGGACATCACCGGACCTGCGTTGTGTACGGACTGCGCCGGTATTTCCACTTCCTCGCCGGTTGCCGAGGTGAAGCGAACGGCCAATGAAAGTCCGTACATGATGGCGCTTGCGGCCATCCTTCGTCGCGGCACGAGTTTGACCGGACTAACGAAGTTCTTCCAGGTCATTGTTCGTCTCCGTCTATTGGATCGAGGGCACCCTGATCATTTAGCGGAGCGGACCTGCGGTTGCGCCAGAGCGATTGCTCTGCCTGCAGAGTGATTGCTGCTTAGCGCATGCGACGTCGCCAATCGCTCGGTGTTTCTCCCGTCAATCGTCTGAACGCGGCGGCAAAGGCGGTTTGAGAAGCATAGCCAAGCTCTGCCGCCACCGTGGCGATCGGAATGTCGGTGTCGCGCAGCGTGTTCATGGCCTGCTCGAGCCGGTGCTGGCGCAGCCAGCTATGCGGCGAAAGACCGGTGCTTTCCTTGAAAGCACGACAGAAGTGGAAGCGAGACAGGCCGGCGTCCGACGCGAGCGCCGCAAGAGAGACGTCGGAATCGCTGTCCGAACGCAAGCGTTCGATCGCGCGTCGCAGAGCTTGGGGAGCCAGCCCGCCTATGATCGGCTCGACGGCGGTTGGCTCGCCGATGTGCGCGGCCAGGATGCGCGTGGCCAGGATATCGGTCAGTCGCTGCCTGAAGAGTGCATCCAGGACCGCGTTGCCCTCCAACACATCCGCCCCGCTCATCAGCAGTCCGGATGTGACTGGGTCGGGATGCCCGGTTCGCTCCAGAAGATCGCCGGGAATGGGCGCGTCGGCTTCGCGGGCGACGCGTTCGAGCGTTGCGTGCGGAAGATACAGCTGGACGACATCGACAGGACCGGGAATATCCCATCTGGCGCTCGAACCAGCCGGAATGATCGTCACGACTCCGGAACGGGCCGTTCCAATCGCAACCGATTTTCCGGCGCGTCGCTCCAGGCGCTGAACCCCTGTGGGGTAAGTCATGATGACGTGGTCGGTCATGGGCTCGACGACGTCGTGCAGAGCGCCGTGCTTCCAATGCGCGATGCCGCCATTGGAGGGGTCCGAAGCCATCTGCAACGGCGCGGTCTTGAGGATGCGCGCCATCTCAACATCGGCACGCCGCCGCTCGACGTTCGGCGAATCGCTGTGGCGCGCATCGGTTGCGGCAAGCAGAGCCCCCAAAGGATCGTGCAGGATGGGCTTGTCCATGGAGTTAGTCTCGCGTTCGGAAGGCACTTGGGGACCTGCGAAGCGTTGCTGCTAACGCACGCGTCGTCGCCAATCGCTCGGCGTTTCGCCGTTCAATCGCTTGAACGCCGCGGCGAAGGCCGTTTGCGAGGCATAACCAAGCTCTGCCGCAATCAGGGCGATCGATGCGTCGGTATCGCGAAGCAGGTTCATGGCCTGCTCGAGCCGGTATTGGCGCAGCCAGGCGTGAGGCGAGAGCCCGGTGCTTTCCTTGAATGCGCGGCAGAAGTGGAAGCGCGAGAGGCCGGCATCGGAGGCGAGAGCATCGAGGGAGACGTCGGTATCGCTGTCCGAGCGCAAGCGTTCAACGGCACGGGCCAGCACCTTGGGCGAAAGCCCACCGATGGTCGGCTGGAATGTGGCTTGCGAGCCGGTATGGGCAGCCAGGAGACGCATCGCCAAGAGGTCGATCAACTGATGCCTGAACAGCGTGTCCAGGGCACCATTGCCCTCCAGCGAGTTGACCGCGCTCAGGATCAATCGGGACGTGATGGGATCAGGATGCGCTGTTCGCTCCAGGAGATCGCTCGATGTGCCGCTCGCGGCTTCGTCGGCGACGCGTTTCAGCGTTGCGTGAGGGAGATAGAGTTGAACGACGTCGACAGGCTTCGGAATATCCCATCGAGAGCTCGATCCTTCGGGAATGATGATCACAACCCCGCGACGAAACGTTCCAATCGCAACCGACCGTCCTGACCGCCGCTCCATGTGCTGCATCGCGCCGTTGTAGGCCATGATGACGTGGTGGCTCATGGGCTCGACGACGTCGTGCAACGGTTCGTGTTTCCAGTGGGCGATCCCGGCACCGGAGGAGTCCAAGGCCACGCGAAATGGTTCGGTGTGGAGCACACGCGCCATCTCGGCATCAGCGGCGCGCCGCCCGGTCGTCGACGACTGGCCCTGGCTTGGCTCGGATGCGGCCGGAGGATTTTCACGCGCAGAATTGTGCGAGATCGGTTTGCTCATTGGACGTGCTCGCTTCAGGGGCCTTGCACTCGCGTCGCCCGGCGTGAAGCCATCGCTTCTTTTGCGCCCGTAGTGGTGCCGCAGGGCGCCGCGAGCTCTCGGTGAGGGTTTCTAGGCACGTGGGACTACGGGGTCTTTCCTGAAACCGCGGTGTTTGTCCTGATTCTGCTCAAAGCGCTCGGACGCGAGATCTCGTGATCGGCGATCCCCGGACGACTGCGGAGAATCAAGCTCATGATTTACGCGTTAGATACTGAAATCGCTTCTTAAAAGGGCCTTGCCACAATCGAGGCGGCGGGCCCGTCACAATCGCAAATCACGCCGCGACGCAACTGGACCGCCGTACTCCGAAGCGGATAATGCTACCGACCTCCAGGGCGACGGCAGTCGGATGGTTGCCTGGTCAAAATTCCACGGATGGGTCGATCTAATGGCACTGGCGGGCACCTTCGGACAGAGGGTCAAGCGGCAGTTGAGCCTGGCGGATGCACCGCCGTCGCTGATCACGCGGTCGCGGCGAGGCGTCGACCTTGCGGTCACCGAGACCATGAACAGTGAGCCGGTCGAGGGGCTTTCCGGTTCGCTCGCCGACGACGCCTATCTCGTCAGCCTGAAACTGCAGGATTATCCTGACTGCGAGCTCTGGGAGCACGGCAAGTGCTTCACGAAGACGGACGTCAGGGCCGGCACGACATATCTGTACGATCTCCGGCACGATCCGCGCTTCGTCATCGACAAGCCGTTCCATTCCGTCCATTTCTATCTTCCCCGCCTGACGCTCGACGGAATCGCGCGAGAAGCGCGCACGCCGCCCATTGGCGACCTCGCATGCCGGTATGGTTTCGGCCATGACGACGAGATCATGCGCCATGTCGGTGCCCTGATGTTGGAAGGACTGCGTCGTCCGGCAGAAGCCAACCAGCTCTTCATCGACCACATGATGCTTGCGTTCACGGCCCACATTGCCGAGACCTATGGCGGATGGCAGCGCATCGCGGATGCGGCTCGGGGCGGTCTCTCCCCATGGCAGGTGCGGCGAGCCTGCGAAAGGCTCGACTCGGATCTCGGCGGGACGCTTTCACTGCAACAGATCGCGGCCGAGTTTGATCTCTCGGTGAGCCATTTTTCCCGTGCGTTTCGAATCTCGACCGGCCTTCCGCCTCACCAGTGGCTGCTCCGCCAGCGTGTGAAGGCGGCAAAGCAGTTGATGACCCTGCGCGACCTGCCGCTGTCCGAGATTGCGATATCGGTCGGGTTCGCCAATCAAAGCCACTTGACGAAGGTGTTCTCGGCGCAGGTGGGCGTCAGCCCGGCGGCATGGCGCCGCGAAGCGCTCGGCATCAGGGACAGCGAGACGTGATCGTCCGATCAGCGGCGCTGCGCCAGTGAATCGGCGTAGGCGGCGCGGCGCGCCGCGAAGATCTCATCCGGCGGATAACCGATGCCCTCCGCAAGATTCGCCGGATCGAAGCCGGAGGTATCGCACGTCTCGTTCGCTTCGATCGCGGTGATCACGATCGTCCCGAGCCGTACGGCTTCCCGGCTGTCCTCATCCGGCCACCGGATAGTGACATCCTGCGTCGGGTCATCGGGACGGCCGAGCAGTGCCATCAGGCTGAACCGGATATCGCGCGTCGCGATCCTTGCTTTGAGATCGTCGTGCAGGACGTCGGCCGAGATCGTCCTGGCCTTGCGCCCGATCGCCGCAAGCTCGCTACCGACCGGGACGACCTTGAATTTGATGAACTGCGTCTCGCCCTTCGAATTCGTTGCGGGGAAGGCGTGGACGGCCCAGTAGGTCGTGCCGGCAAAGCTCGGCGGAGGCGGATGCGTGGCGATGTAGTTCGCTTGACGCAGCGTTTCGGGATTGGCGGTGGAGAAGGCCTTGATCTTCTCCAGGTCCGGCCTGCCGTCGCGACCAGGCATGCGCGAGGTGAGGAATGCCAGCATTTGATCGAGCGTCCTCGCATAATGAACCGGAGCGCTCTGTGTGAGGATGTCGGAGCGATGCTCGTCGTCGCCGAGCCTGAAGCTGAAGCCGCGCAGCGTGAGATCCCTGGTCTCGGATCCGCGGGGACCGCCGTCCACCGAGAAGCGCGCCAGCACGCGCGATGGTGTCGTGAAGCTCCGCGACTTCGTGACCTCGTCGGCCCGATCCGAAGGGATGTAGGTCCCGCGGACGCAGCGGCCCTTGGCAAAGCTCGCGCGTGCCTTCGGTGGATTGCCCAGAACGGCTTGCTGAGCCTCGACAATGGAGGCGGGGGTGGCGGTGCCGCTCGGGAACAGGGACATGGCTTGGTCTTGGATTTGCTCCCCTCAACCGTTAGCGGCGTGGATGCTTCCCCGCTCCAGAGCGATTGCTGTGCTTGCAGCGCGATTGCTGTCATCTTGCGCGGTCACCAGGGCACTGAACACTGCGCCGGCGGATCGCCGGCGATGTAATATCTTAGCAAAATGAATGGCTTGAGTTGAAATCTTCCCACGGTCCATCATGGATCGGGGCGGGCGCTCAAAGGCGGCGCGTACACGGGCAGCAAAGTCCATTGAAAGCACGGCCGGTCGTTCTTCGGAGTGATCCGTCATCCCCTGCGGCGTGGGCGACCTCCGAGGGGGCCAACCGTCCTGCACCAATGAGACGTGCCCAGGACTGCAATCCGAGCCAGAGCGGGCGCCGACGATTGACAGCTAATTATTACATGTCTAAAAATATGCAAATTCATATAATTCGTGAGATGCCTGAATGGACACGCATCCGCTCAAGCTCAAGGTCAGATCGTATGCCACGGAGACGCCGTTCATACGGAGCCTTGTGTTTGGCGTGGAGGACGGCGTCGCGCCGCGATGGCAGGCGGGGGCACATGTCCGCGTGGCGCTGCCGAATGGAGGCGACCGGCCGTACTCGCTGATGGCTCTGCCGGGTCTCCCCGAGGGTACGCTGGCGCTTGGGGTGCTGCGCGAGGAGGCTTCGACCGGCGGCTCGCAGTTCATGCACGCGCTGAAGATCGGTGATGTCGTGAAGGCAACGGCGCCGGTCAACAATTTTCATCTGCATGAGGGAGCGGCGCCCGCGCTGCTGTTCGCCGGCGGCATCGGTGTCACGCCGATCCTGTCGATGGCGGCGAATCTCGCGGCCCGAGGAAGCCCATATCGCTTGCACTATGCGGGCCGCACGCAAGGCCTGCTCGCGTTCCTGCCGCACCTGCAGGAGATTTGCGCCGGGGGTTTGTCCGTTCACTACGACGGCGACGAGTCCCGCCTGGACATTGCAGCGGCGCTCGGCGATGCCGCCGCAAACGCCCATGTCTATGTCTGCGGCCCTTCGGGCATGATCGACGCGGTGAAGGCCGGTGCGCTTGCCGCGGGTGTGTCAGCCGACCGCATCCACTACGAGCTCTTCAAGGCCGAGCAATCGTCCTCGCCCGACTTGCCGTTCGAGGTCGAGGTCAAATCGACCGGGCAGGTCGTCAGCGTCGCAGCGGGTCAGACCATCATCCAGGCGCTGGAGGCCGCGGGTCTCGACGTGCTCTACGACTGCCAGCGCGGCGATTGCGGCATCTGCCAGTGCGGCGTGATCGAAGGGGTGCCCGACCATCGCGACGTCATCCTCAGCGACGACGAGAGGGCGTCCAACACGGTCATGCAGATCTGCGTGTCACGCGCGAAGTCGGAACGTCTGGTGCTGGATCTCTAGGGGAGGCGAGGAACGCCATGGCGAAATACGGACAGAATGCCGACGCGATCGCGGCGCTGGTGCGCGAGGCCGAGGTGCACCGCGACGTCTATGTCGACCCCGAGATCTTCGAGCTCGAGATGGAGCACCTGTTCCCGAACAGCTGGATCTATGTCGGACATGCAAGCCAGCTGGGAAAGCCCGGCGATTTCATCACCGCCAATATCGGTCGTCAGCCGGTGCTGGCGAGCCGCCACACCGACGGCTCCATCCACGTCTTCTACAACCGCTGTCCGCACAAGGGCGTGAAGATCGCCTCCGAGCCCTGCGGCAACACCGGAAAGTTCTTCCGCTGCCCCTATCACGCTTGGTCGTTCAAGACCGACGGCTCGCTGCTCGCGATCCCTCTGAAGAAGGGCTATGAGGGCACCGGCTTTGGCGACACGCAGGCGAATGAGGGACTGTCGAAGGTCAGGAACGTCGTGATCTATCGCGATTTCATCTTCGCCCGCCTGAGCGACGACGGCGTGTCCTTCGAGGATTATTTCGGCGAGAGCCTTTCGACCATCGACAACATGGTCGACCGCTCGCCGGAGGGGAAGCTCGCAGTCCAGGCGACGCCGATCCGCTACATGCACACCTGCAATTGGAAGATGCTGGTCGAGAACCAGACCGACACCTGCCATCCGATGGTGGCGCATGAGAGCTCGGCCGGTACCGCGGTCAAGGTCTGGAAGCGCGAGCAGGGCTCCTCCACGGAGACGCCGATGGCGGTGCAGCTCTACGGTCCCTTCATGAGCCCGTACGAGTTCTACGAACAGAGCGGCATCAGGATCTGGCCGAACGGCCATGGCCATACCGGCGTCGCCAACTCCATCCATTCCAACTATTCGGACATCGAAGGCTATCTCGGCCAGATGGTCGCGGCCTATGGCGAGGAGCGGGCGCACGAGATCCTCGGCGAGGTCAGGCACAACACCGTGTATTTCCCGAACATCATGGTGAAGGGTGCCGTCCAGATCCTGCGCAATTTCATCCCGATCGCGGTCGACAAGACGCTGGTCGAGAGCTGGGTCTATCGCCTGGTCGGGGCGCCGGACAAGCTCTATGAGCGGGCGCTGATGTACAACCGCTTCATCAACGCGCCGACCTCGATCGTCGGGCACGACGATCTCGAAATGTACGAGCGTGCGCAGGAAGGGCTGAAGTCGAACGGCAATCATTGGGTCAATCTGCGGCGCCTCTACGAGAGCCATGAAGAGCAGGACGTCACGGCCGTGATCAACGGCACGTCCGAGCGACAGATGCGAAACCAGTTCCACGCCTGGGCAAAATTCATGACCATGGACATGGACAAGCGCGCCGAGGCCGCGGAATGATCGACGAGAAGGCCATCACGGACTTCATCTATCTGGAAGCCGAGCTGCTCGACACGATGCAATGGCAGGCCTGGCTCGATCTGTTTCACCCCGAAGGGCGCTACTGGATGCCGCTCGAATGGCAGCAGCAGGATCCGGTGCTGCAGCCGTCGTTGATGTACGAGGATCTGCTGCTCCTGAAGGTCCGCGTCGAGCGGCTCGCCGGCGAGCGGACCTTCAGCCAGAAGCCGAAGAGCCGTTGCCATCATCTTCTCCAAGCGCCGCGGATCGTGGCGTGCGACCCGGCTGCAGGCGTCTACAAGGCGCGGACGTCCTACATCTATACCGAGACCCGCGGCGATCTGCTGGAGCGCTATTCGGGATGGGCGTCGCACGAATTCGTAGAGGTCGGCGATGCCCTGAAGATCAAGCTCAAGCGGGTCGATCTCGTCAATTTCGACGCGCCGTTCGGCAACATCCAGCTTTTCATGTGAGCACCCCTTGACCGCTGCGACCACAGTCTACGCCCGCTTTCGCGAGACCGCCTCTCGCCGGGACGAGGCAGGCTTCCTCAACGTGCTGCCGGAGACCGCCGATATCTATGGCATCGCGGCAGGCGAGATTTCCTACCGCGCCATGCTCGACCGGGTCGAGCGCTGGCGTTCGGCCTTTGCAAGCCGGGGCTATGGCGAAGGCCACCGGGTCGGGCTTCTGCTCCAGAACCGGCCGGTGTTCATCGAGCTGTGGTTCGCGCTGAACGGGCTCGGCGTGTCCGTGGTACCGATCAATCCCGATTTGCGGATCAGCGAGCTCGAATACATCATTGCGCATTCCGAGATGAATGCGGCGTTCG
Organism: Bradyrhizobium sp. Unk1; assembly: GCF_059512345.1. NCBI lineage: Bacteria > Pseudomonadati > Pseudomonadota > Alphaproteobacteria > Hyphomicrobiales > Nitrobacteraceae > Bradyrhizobium > Bradyrhizobium sp. Unk1. The sequence continues at coordinate 2,081 of NZ_JCAMOP010000001.1, read as the reverse complement.
TCCTCGCGGAGCGGCGCGACGAGGTCGAGACTGCGGCGCGCCAGGCCGGCCGGCCGATCCCGGTCGTGACTGATCAGGACGACGTTCCCGAACCCTTCGGAGGTGCTCGGCCTTCGACCGCCGCAAGCGAGGCGAGCGAATGCGCGCTGCTCTATACGTCTGGAACCACGGGACAGCCCAAGGGCTGCGTGCTCACCAACACATATTTCCTGCATTGCGGGAACTGGTATCGCGATGTCGGCGGGTTGATCGATCTCAAGTCCGACCGTGAGCGCATGATCACGCCGCTGCCGCTGTTTCACATGAACGCGATGGCGGTGTCGCTGATGGCGATGCTGACGGTCGGCGGCAGCCTCACCATGCTCGATCGCTTCCATCCGCGTAGCTGGTGGGCGTCCGTCCGCGACAGCCGCGCGACCTGTCTGCATTATCTCGGCGTGATGCCCTCGATGCTGATGTGCGCGCCGCAATCGGAGCAGGACCGCGCGCACACCGTACGCTTCGGCTTCGGCGCCGGCGTCGACAGGCTCCTGCATGCGCCGTTCGAGGAGCGCTTCGGCTTTCCACTGCTGGAGGCCTGGGCGATGACCGAGACGGGAAGCGGCGGCGTCATCGCCGCCAATGTCGAGCCGCGCAAGATCGGCACGAGCTGTTTCGGACGTCCGGCCCCCGAGGTCGACGTTCGTATCGTCGACGACGGCGGCAACGACGCGCCGGTCGGGACGCCGGGCGAGCTCCTGGTGCGGCGCGCAGGCGCGGACCCGCGTTATGGTTTCTTCCGCGAGTACCTGAAGAACGAGGCCGCCACCGCCGAGGCGTGGGCCGGCGGGTGGCTGCACACCGGCGATATCGTGTCGCGCGATGCGGACGGCGACCTCCATTTCGTCGACCGCAAGAAGAACGTGATCCGCCGTTCCGGCGAGAACATTGCCGCGGTCGAGGTCGAGTCCGTCCTCAACCGCCATCCCGCGATCCGGCAGGCCGCGGTTGCCGCGACGCCCGATCAGGTGCGCGGCGACGAGGTTGCGGCGGTCATCATCGCCGAGGAGGCCGGTGCCGACCGCGCGCTCGCCGAGCAGATCGTGCGCTGGAGCCTGGAGCAGATGGCCTATTACAAGGCGCCGGGCTGGATCTGTTTCGTCGACAGCCTGCCGTTGACGGCGACCGAGAAGATCCAGCGCGGCGGCCTGAAGGACTTTGTCGCGAGGCTGATGTCTGACGGTGCGTTCTTCGACCTTCGCGACCTCAAGCGGCGGCAGGTTTGATCATGAGCGAGATCCGCACCACACTCATCACCGGCGGCAATTCGGGGATCGGCGAGGCGCTGGCGAAGAAGCTCGTCGAGAGCGGGCAACGCGTGGTCTCGGTCGGGCTGGAGGAGCCGGACTGGACGCATGATCTGCTCGCGGCCTATCGCGCTGATCTCTCCGATATCGACGAGACGCGCGCGATCGCGCAGGAGATCTGCCGCGAACACGCCGTCGATCGCCTCGTGCACAATGCCGGCGTCATCCTGCCGAACCTGCTGCCCGATGCGAAGCCGGAAGACATTTTGATGTTGGCGCAGCTGCACCTGGGCGCGCCGATGCTCCTGACCCAGGCGGCGCTGGAGGGGATGCGTTCGCGCCGCTTCGGGCGCATCGTGTTCGTCAGCTCGCGCGCCGCGATGGGCGCCGCGACGCGGTCGGCCTATTCCGCGACCAAGGCCGGCGTGCACGGCCTGGCGCGGACCTGGGCGCTGGAGCTCGCCGCGAGCGGCATCACCGTGAACGTCGTGGCGCCGGGGCCGATCCTGACCGACAATTTCTGGGGCATCATTCCCAAGGGCTCCGAGCAGCAGGAGCGGATGGCGCGCAACGTGCCGGTCGGGCGGCTCGGCTCGCGCGAGGATGTCGCGCACGCGATCAGTTTCTTCCTCGACGAGCGCTCGGACTTCGTCACCGGCCAGGTGCTCTATGTCTGCGGCGGCACCAGCCTTGTCGGGCTCGGTCCGTAATGCCCGCCACCTAGCAGTCTGCTGAAGAACCCCCTCGCCAGGGAGGGGGCTTGATGATTCACTTTATCATCTCGATTCGGTGGAG